>NZ_BAAABW010000005.1:41604-148300 GCF_039521185.1 Streptomyces blastmyceticus
TGGTGGCCGATGTCACTCGGCGTCAGACCTCTGCCGGCGGGCGTCGGTCGCCCTCGGGCGTCAGCCGCTGACGACGGTGACCTCGCCGATCCCGAGCGCCTTGACGGGCTCCTCGATCGCCGCGGCGTCACCGACGAGGACGGTCACGAGCCGGTCGACCGGGAAGGCGTTGACGACGGCGGCCGTCGCCTCCACGGTGCCGGTCTGCGCCATGCGCTCGTACAGCCGCGCCTGGAAGTCGTCCGGCAGGTACTGCTCGACCTGGTCGGCGAGCGTGCCCGCGACGGCGGCCGAGGTCTCGTACTTCAGCGGCGCGACACCGACGAGGTTCTGCACGGCGGCGTCCCGCTCGGCGTCGGTCAGGCCCTCGGCGGCGAGGGTGCGCAGCACCGTCCACAGGTCTTCCAGGGCGGGGCCGGTGGAGGCCGTGTCGACCGAGCCGCTGATGGCGAGCATGGCCGCGCCGGTGCCCTCCGGTGCGGAGCGCAGCACCTGGCCGAAGGACCGTACGCCGTAGGTGTAGCCCTTCTCCTCGCGCAGGACGCGGTCCAGACGGGAGGTCAGGGTGCCGCCGAGGCAGTAGGTGCCGAGCACCTGGGCGGGCCAGACGCGGTCGTGCCGGTCGGCGCCGATCCGGCCGATCAGCAGCTGCGTCTGGACGGCGCCGGGGCGGTCCACGATGACCACGCGGCCGGTGTCGTCCGCGGTGATCGGCGGCACGGGGCGGGGCTCGGCGGCGGAGCCGGTCCAGGCGCCCAGGGAGTCCGCGAGCACCGCTTCGAGGTCGACGCCGGTGAAGTCGCCGACGACCACGACGGTCGTGGTGGCGGGCCGCACGTGTGCCTCGTAGAAGGCGCGCACGGCGGCGGCGTCGATGCGCTCGACGGTCTCCTCGGTGCCCTGGCGGGGGCGCGACATGCGCGCGTCGGCCGGGAAGAGGTTCTTCGAGAGCGCCATGGCGGCACGGCGCGAGGGGTTGGCCAGCTCGTGCGGGATCTCGTCCAGGCGGTTGCGCACCAGCCGCTCGATCTCGCCGTCGGGGAACGCGGGGGCGCGCAGGGCGTCCGCGAGCAGGGCGAGGGCCTTGCCGAGGCGGGAGGCCGGCACCTCCAGGGAGACCCTGACGCCCGGGTGGTCGGCGTGGGCGTCGAGGGTGGCGCCGCAGCGCTCCAGCTCGGCGGTGAACTCCTCCGCGGTGTGCTTGTCGGTGCCCTCCGACAGGGCGCGCGCCATGATGGTGGCGACCCCGTCGAGGCCCTCCGGCTCGGCGTCCAGGGGCGCCAGGAGGTTGACCTCGACGGCCACGATCTGCTGGCCGGGGCGGTGGCAGCGCAGCACGGTGAGGCCGTTGGGCAGGGTGCCGCGCTCGGGGGCCGGGAAGGCCCAGGGGGTCGCCTCGCCGGCCCGCGGCCGCGGGTGGAAGGTCATGGTGCCGGTGGCCACGGCGTCGCTCACTGGGCCGTCTCCTCGTCGTTCAGGTCGTGCGCGGCGTTCTCGTCGGCGGGGGCGGTGGGCTCGTAGACCAGCACCCCGCGGTTGTCGGGGTGCAGCCTGGCCTTGGCGGCGCGCTGCACCTCCTCCGGGGTGATGTCGAGGGCGCGCTCCACCGCGGTGAGGGCGAGCTGCGGGTCGCCGAACAGCACGGCGAAGCGGCACAGTTCGTCGGCCCGGCCGCTGACCGTGGCGAGGCGGTCCAGCCACTCGCGCTCCAGCTGCGCCTGGGCGCGCTCCATCTCCTCCGGGGTCGGCCCCTCGGCGGCGAAGCGGGCCAGCTCGTCGTCGACGGCGGCCTCGATGTCGGCCACCTCGACGCCGCCGGACGCCTTGACGTCCAGCCAGCCGAGCGAGGGCGCGCCGGCGAGCCGCAGCATGCCGAAGCCCACGGCGACGGCGCTGCGGTCGTGGCGGACCAGGCGGTTGTAGAGCCGGGAGGACTCGCCGCTGCCGAGGACGGTCAGCGCGAGGTCGGCGGCGTCGGCGTCACGGGTGCCGTCGTGCGGGAGGCGGTAGGCGGCCATCAGGGCGCGCGCGGGCACCTCCTCGCGCACGACCTCGCGCAGCTCCTCGCCGATGGTGTCGGGCAGGGCGCCGTCGCGCGGCGGCTGCTTGGCGTCGTGCGCGGGGATGGAGCCGAAGTACTTCTCGACCCAGGCGAGGGTCTGCTCCGGGTCGATGTCGCCCACGACGGACAGGACGGCGTTGCCCGGCGCGTAGTACGTGCTGAAGAAGGCGCGGGCGTCCTCCAGGGACGCGGCGTCCAGGTCGGCCATGGAGCCGATGGGGGTGTGGTGGTACGGGTGGCCGTCGGGGAAGACCATGGCGGTCAGCTTCTCGAAGGCGGTGCCGTAGGGGACGTTGTCGTACCGCTGGCGGCGCTCGTTCTTGACGACGTCCCGCTGGTTCTCCATGGACTCGTCGTCGAGCGCGGTGAGCAGCGAGCCCATGCGGTCGGCTTCCAGCCACAGGGCCAGCTCCAGCTGGTGGGCCGGCATGGTCTCGAAATAGTTGGTCCGCTCGAAGCTGGTGGTGCCGTTGAGCGAACCGCCGGCGCCCTGCACCAGTTCGAAATGGCCGTTGCCCTTGACCTGGGCCGAGCCCTGGAACATAAGGTGCTCGAAGAGATGGGCGAGGCCGGTGCGGCCCTTGACCTCGTGGCGCGAGCCGACGTCGTACCAGAGGCAGACGGCGGCGACCGGGGTCAGGTGGTCTTCGGAGAGCACCACCCGCAGGCCATTGGCCAGGCGGTGCTCGGTCGCTGTCAGGCCGCTGGAACCGGCCTGTTGCGTGGCCGTGTGACCCATGGGCATGTACGTCCCTTCGATCGCGTGAAATCCCGCGTGGAGGCGCGCGATGGTTCGCGACGACTCGCGTGATGAACAGTCCTGTCACTGTATGCAAGCGCGCTGACATCTGGCGAAGTTCCCGGTGCGGTGCGCTCTTACGGACGGGTCGGTTGTCAACGTTGTCGGTGGGGCGGTCCACAATGGTCGGCGTCAGCATCCCGCCTCGGCAATCGATCGAAGGAGCAGCAGCCGCGATGGCCCGCCGCAGCACGAAGACCCCGCCGCCGGACGACTTCGAGGAGCGCATCCTCGACATCGACGTCGTCGACGAGATGCAGGGCTCCTTCCTCGAGTACGCCTACTCGGTCATCTACTCGCGCGCCCTGCCCGACGCCCGGGACGGTCTCAAGCCCGTCCAGCGCCGCATCCTCTTCCAGATGAACGAGATGGGCCTGCGTCCGGAGCGTTCCTATGTGAAGTGCGCACGCGTCGTCGGCGAGGTGATGGGCAAGCTCCACCCGCACGGTGACGCGTCCATCTACGACGCCCTGGTGCGCATGGCCCAGCCCTTCTCGATGCGCGTGCCGCTGGTCGACGGGCACGGCAACTTCGGTTCGCTGGGCAATGACGACCCGCCCGCGGCGATGCGCTACACCGAGGCGCGGATGGCGGCGACGACGTCGCTGATGACGGAGTCGATCGACGAGGACACCGTCGACTTCGCGCCGAACTACGACGGCAGCGAGCAGGAGCCGGTCGCGCTCCCCGCCGCCTATCCGAACCTCCTGGTCAACGGCGCCTCCGGGATCGCGGTCGGCATGGCGACGAACATGCCGCCGCACAACCTCGGCGAGGTCGTGGCCGCCGCCCGCCACCTGATCAAGCACCCGGGTGCCGACCTCGACACCCTGATGCGGTTCGTCCCCGGCCCCGACCTGCCCACGGGCGGCCGGATCGTGGGGCTGAACGGCGTCCGCGACGCCTATGAGACGGGCCGCGGCACCTTCAAGATCCGTGCCACGGTCGCCGTGGAGAACGTGACGGCCCGTCGCAAGGGCCTCGTCGTCACCGAGCTGCCCTACACCGTCGGCCCGGAGAAGGTGATCTCCAAGATCAAGGACCTGGTCGGCGCCAAGAAGATCCAGGGCATCGCCGACGTCAAGGACCTCACGGACCGCTCCCACGGCCTGCGTCTCGTCATCGAGATCAAGAACGGCTTCAACCCCGAGGCCGTGCTGGAGCAGCTCTACAAGCTGACGCCGATGGAGGAGTCCTTCGGCATCAACAACGTCGCGCTGGTGGACGGGCAGCCCCTGACGCTGGGTCTCAAGGAGCTGCTGGAGGTCTATGTCGACCACCGCTTCGAGGTGGTGCGGCGGCGCAGCGAGTTCCGGCGCACCAAGCGGCGGAACCGGCTGCACCTGGTCGAGGGCCTGCTGGTGGCGCTCCTCGACATCGACGAGGTCATCAGAATCATCCGATCGAGTGAGAATGCCGTGCAGGCCAAGGAGGGCCTGATCGCGCGCTTCTCGCTCTCCGAGATCCAGACGCAGTACATCCTCGACACCCCGCTGCGCCGCCTGACGAAGTTCGACCGGATCGAGCTGGAGTCGGAGCGCGACCGGCTGAACGAGGAGATCGCGAAGCTGACCGCGATCCTCGACTCCGACGCAGAGCTGCGCAAGCTGGTGTCCAACGAACTGGCCGACGTGGCGAAGAAGTTCGGCACCGACCGGCGGACGGTCCTGCTGGAGTCGGCGGGCTCCCCGGCGTCGGCCGTGCCCTTGGAGGTCGCGGACGACCCGTGCCGGGTGCTGCTCTCCTCCACCGGGCTGCTGGCCCGTACGGCGGGCGGTGAGCCGTTCCCCGACGACGGTGGCGAGCGGGCCGCCAAGCGCGTCAAGCACGATGTGATCGTCTCGGCGGTCCCGGCGACGGCCCGCGCGGACGTGGGCGCCGTGACCTCCACGGGCCGGCTGCTGCGCCTGGCGGTGATCGACCTGCCGCAGCTGCCGGAGACGGCGGCGGCACCCAGCCTGTCGGGCGGGGCCCCGGTCGCGGAGTTCCTGACGCTGGAGGACGGCGAACAGGTGGTGTGTCTCACCACCTTGGACGAGTCCTCGCCGGGCCTCGCGATCGGCACGGAGCAGGGCGTCGTCAAGCGCGTGGTCCCGGACTATCCGGCGAACAAGGAGGAGCTGGAGGTCATCACCCTCAAGGACGGTGACCGCATCGTCGGTGCGGTCGAGCTCCGTACGGGCGAGGAGGACCTGGTCTTCATCACGGACGACGCGCAGCTGCTGCGCTATCCGGCGGGGCAGGTGCGTCCGCAGGGCCGTCCGGCGGGCGGCATGGCGGGCATCAAGCTGGCGTCGGGGGCGAAGGTGATCTCCTTCACCGCGATCGATCCGGCGGTGGACGCGGCGGTGTTCACGGTGGCCGGTGCGGCCGGCACGCTGCTGGGCGCTTCGGAGACGACGGCGAAGCTGACGCCGTTCGACCAGTATCCGCGCAAGGGCCGGGCGACGGGCGGCGTGCGCTGCCAGCGCTTCCTCAAGGGCGAGGACTGCCTCGTCATGGCGTGGGCGGGCCCGTCCCCGGCCCGTGCGGCCGCGGCCAACGGCACCCCGGCCGACCTCCCGGAGCCCGATCCCCGCCGCGACGGCTCGGGCACGCCGCTGACGAAGCCGGTGGCGGTGGTGGCGGGCCCGGTGTAGGGACCGCAGCGTCGGAGGGCGCGCCTCGCAGAGGCGCGCCCTCCGACGGATGTCACCCCTGTGCGTAGCGCAGGACTCCCCACATCGCGTTCTCGTCCGCGTCCCGCGGCTCGACGCGGCGGCACCCCTCCAGCGCCGTCCGCAGGGCGTCCGCGTCGATTCCCGTGCCGATCAGCACCAGTTGGGTGAGCCGCTCCTCCGCCCGTCCCCATGGGGCGGCGTAGAAGCGCAGGAAGTCGCCGACCGCGTGCACCGCGTACCGCGTCCGCCGGTGCCCGTCCGCCCCGAAGTGGACGAAGCCCTTGATGCGGTACAGCCCCTCCGGCCGGTTGTCGAGGAAGTCCATCAGCCGCCGCGGGTCCATCGGTTCCGCGGCGGTGAAGGCGACGCTGTCGTACGCGGCGTGCAGATGACGGTGGCCGGGGCTGCCCCCCGCGCAGTCCCCGCCGCAGTCGTGCGTCCCGCAGCCGTGGCCGTGCTCTGCCTCATCCCGCACGAGGTCCTCGAAGGACAGCTGGCGTACCGCGCCCGGGGTCTCCTGCTCCCGGGGCTTGCGGTCGAAGAGGAGCTCGGGGTCGACCCGCCCGTGGACCGCCTCCAGGACGGGCCTGCCGGGCGCGAGACGGGCTAGCTCGTCGAGGACGGCCCGGCGGTCCTCCTCCCCCACCCGGTCCGCCTTGTTGAGGACGACGAGGTCGGCGATGGCCAGGTGGCGGTCGATCTCCGGGTGCCGGTCGCGCGTGCGGGCGAACTCGGCGGCGTCCACGACCTCGACCAGGCCGCCGTAGACGATGCTCTCGTTGTCGCTGGCGAGGATCATGCGGATGAGCTCTTGCGGTTCGGCCAGTCCGCTGGCCTCGATGACGATGACGTCGATCCGGGCGGCCGGCCGGGCGAGCTTGTCGAGGAATCCGTCGAGCTCGCTGGTGTCGACGGCGCAGCACAGGCAGCCGTTGCCCAGGGAGACCATGGAGTCGACCTGTCCCGCGACGCTCATCGCGTCGATCTCGATGCTGCCGAAGTCGTTGACGACCACGCCGATCCGGCTGCCCCCGCTGTGCCCGAGCAGGTGGTTGAGCAGGGTGGTCTTGCCGGACCCCAGGAAGCCCGCCAGCACGATGACCGGTATCTGTCGTTTCGCCAAGGGGCAGCCTCCGTCACAGGTCGGGCGCAGCGGGGACCGGCTGCGGCGGGGGCGGGCCGACATAGCGGGCCGCCGGGCGGATGATCTTCGAGTCCTCCGCCTGCTCCAGGATATTGGCGCTCCAGCCGATCACGCGGGCCGCACAGAACGTGGGCGTGAACATCTCCCTCGGCAGCCCGCACAGCTCCATGACGACGCCCGCGTAGAACTCCACGTTGGTGTGCAGCTCGCGCCCCGGCTTGAGCTCGGCGAGGATCGCCTCGACCTTTCCCTCGACCTCGACCGCGAGGTCCACCAGGGGGCCGCCGAAGTCCTGCGCGATGGTGCGCAGCATCCGTGAGCGCGGGTCCTCGGTGCGGTAGACGGGGTGCCCGAAGCCCATGATGCGGTCGCCGGCCAGGACGCGTTCCCGGATCCAGGGGTCGATGCGGTCGGGGGTGCCGATGGCGTCCAGGGTGTCCAGGGCGCGGCTGGGCGCGCCGCCGTGCAGCGGTCCCGACAGGGCTCCGACGGCGCCCCCGAGGCAGGCGACGAGGTCGGCGCCGGTGGAGGCGATGACGCGGGCGGTGAACGTCGAGGCGTTGAAGCCGTGGTCGACGGTGGAGATCAGATACCGCTCGATCGCGCGGGCCCGCCGGGGCTCGGGCTCGCGCCCGTCGAGCATGTAGAGGTAGTTGGCGGCGTACGACAGGTCGTCGCGCGGCTCGACGGGCGCGAGCCCCCGGCCGAGCCGGTGGAGCGCGGTGAGCAGGGTGGGGACGGCGGCGCAGGCGGCGAGGGCGTCGGCCTCGCGCCGGGCGGCGTCGGTGTCGTACAGCGGGCGCAGCCCGGCGGAGGCGCCGAGCAGCGAGAGCGCGGTGCGCAGCCCGGCGAGCGGGCCGGCGGGGGCGCAGGAGCGGGCGATGGCGGGCAGGGCGTCGCGTACGTCCGCAGGGAGCCGGCGCAGGGCGGCGGTCTCGGCGGTGAAGGCGGCGCGCTGTGCCGCGTCGGGGAGGGCGCCCCGGAACATCAGGTGCCAGACGTCCTCGAAGGAGCGGCTCCCGGCGAGCTCCACGGCGGAGAACTGGCGGTAGTGGTAAAAGCCCTCGCGGCCGCGGACGTCCCCCAGGGCGGTGTCGGTGACGACGACGCCCGCGAGTCCGCGCGGTACCTCGGTGATCGGCATTGCGATGTCTCCTCGATCCCTCGAGTGGTGCTCCCTCGAATCTTGATACGACTGTCCATCCTTGATTCAACAGCTGTCAACATTGATTGAATCAATATGTACGGCCCGCTACGGTGTGACCCATGGCGGATCATGTGACGGACGGCGCGGTGGCGGGCGGCGACGACAGAGGGCGGCTGACCACCCGTGAGGTCGCCGAGCGGCTGGGCGTCAAACCCGAGACGGTCTACGCGTATGTGAGCCGCGGCCAGCTCTCCAGCCGCCGCGGCCCCGGCGGCCGGGGCAGCACCTTCGACGCGCGGGAGGTCGACGCGCTCGCCCGGCGCGGCAGGCGGGAACCGACGTTCGGCGGCGAGACGGCGATCCGTACGGGCATCACGCTCATCGAGAAGGACCGGTACTTCTACCGCGGCGTCGACGCGACCGCGCTCGCCGAGCGCCACGCGTACGAGGAGGTGGCGGACTGGCTGTGGACCGGTGAGCTGCGGCGCGGCATCCGCTTCACCGCGCCCGGGGAGACGCTCGCCGCGGCGAGGCGCGCCGTGGCCGCGCTGCCCGCCCACAGCGGGCCCACCGACCGGCTGCGGGTGGCCGCGATCGCGGCGTCGACCGCGGATCCGCTGCGCTTCGACCTGTCTCCGGCGACCGTGCTCGGCACGGCCCGCGGCCTGATCCCGACGCTGGTCGACGCCCTGCCGCCCGCCGGTCCGCGGGCGGACGCCGACGACCGGCTCGCGCCGCGCCTGTGGTCGCGGCTGACGTCACGAGCCCCGGACGAGGCGTCGCTGCGCGCCCTGGAGGCCGCGCTCGTCCTGCTGATCGACCACGACCTCGCCGCCTCCACGCTCGCGGCGCGGGTCGCGGCGTCCGCGCGCTCCCATCCGTACGCCGTGGTCTCGGCGGGGCTCGGCGCGCTGGAGGGGCCGCTGCACGGCGCGGCGAGCGGCCTGGCCCACCGGATGCTGACGGAGGTGCTGGAGCGCGGCAGCGCCGGCGCGGTGGTGGCGGACCACCTGCGGGACGGCAGGCGCGTACCCGGCCTCGGCCACCGCCTCTACCCCGGGGCGGACCCGAGGGCGACCGCGCTCTTCGCCCGGCTGGAGTCGGTGCCGGGTGCCGGACGCGCCCTGGCGGCAGCCCGGGAGGTCGAGGCCACCACGGCCCGCCATGTGTCCCTGCACGCGAACGTGGACCTCGCGCTGGCCGTCCTTTCGGTCTCCTCGGGCATGCCGCCCGAGGCGGGCGAGACGGTCTTCGCGGTCGCGCGCACGGCGGGCTGGATCGCGCACGCCCTGGAGGAGTACGCGGAACGCCCGCTGCGCCTCCGCCCGACGGGTCACTATTGCGGGCCGAGGCCCCCGCAGCCGCTGCCGTGAGGCGCGTCCAGGGCTTGCGGGGACGCATGGTGGGCCGATGCCGGGGCCTCCCGCATACAACCTGCGGCAACCCAGGTTAGGCTAACCTTCGTGAGCACGTGCGCGACCGTCTCCCGTCAACTCTCCGAGCCGCTGGCAGGCACCGCCGCCACCGCCCGGACCTGGCTGCTGCTCGAACAGCCCGGCCCCTGGGGCGCCGACGCGCTCGCCACCAGCCACCTCGACCCCGCCGTCGGCCACGCGCTGGAGGCGGCCGCGGCGGGCACCGGCGTACGGATCGCCCTGATCCGGCGCCCCGGCCGCCACGCGGACTGCCACCGGCCCACCACGCAGCGGGTGTTCGTCGCCCACACCGCGCCGGGCCGCTCCTGGATCCGCACCACCGAATCGGCCGACCCGGCCGCGCTGGCGGCGCTGGACCTCGCCGCGCTCGGCGCGGGCGAGCACGGCGGGCTGTGGGAGCCGTACGACGGGGACCCGCTGGTGTTCGTCTGCACCAACGGCAAGCGCGACCGCTGCTGCGCCCTGCTCGGCAGGCCGCTCGCCGCCGAACTGGTCAGCGCGGGCGGCATCGAGACCTGGGAGGTCACCCACATCGGTGGCCACCGCTTCGCGCCGACCCTCTTCGTCCTCCCCTACGGCTACGCGTACGGGCGGGTCACCGCGCACGGCGTCAAGGACGTGCTCGAAGCGGTGCGCGACGGCCGGATCGTGACCGAGCAGTGCCGCGGCCGCTCGGCGTGGGGACGCCCCGGCCAGGCCGCCGAGCTGGCCGTACGCGAACTCACCGGCGAGGACGGCGCCGACGCCCTGGACGTGCCCCGCGCCGAGCCCGTCGACGGCGCGGCCGCGCACTGGTCCGTGACCGTCACCCACACCGACGGCCGCGCCTGGCGGGTCCTCGTCGAGCAGGGTGCCGCCGAGCCGCCCCGCCCGGAGAGCTGCGGCCGGACGCCCGGCACCCCGGCGCGCATGGACGTCGTGTCCGTCACCCCGCTTTCCTGACGAACTCCGTCGTATAGGTCTTCTCCAGGTCGATGTCGGCGTTCCGTATCGTGGGGTTGAACGCCTTGAGCACGTCGTGCACGGTCTTCGGCCCGTCGGCGGGCATCACACCGTCCCGTGTGAACATGGGCAGGGTGTTCCTGACGGCCTGGACGTAGAGTTCCTTTCCTCCCTTGGCGTAGTCGGCGGGCATCTTGGCGGCGATCTCCTCGGGGCTGTGCGCGGCCATCCACGCGAGGGTCTTCACGAAGGCGCCCGCGAGCTTGTGCACGGTCTCCTTGTGGCCGTTCACCCACGAGGTGTTCATGTAAAGGCTCGACGCGGGGTAGAGCCCGCCGAGCGCGGCCCGGGAGCCCTCGGGCGTCCGCAGGTCGACGAGCACCTTGCCGGTGCCCTGCGCGAGGATCTGCGCCACGGTCGGGTCGGTGGTCATCCCGCCGTCGATGGAGCCCTGCTGGAGTGCGGAGACGAAGGTCTGGCCCGCGCCGACGGCGACCGGGGTGAAGTCACCGACCTTCACGCCGTTCCGCACGGCCAGATACTTCGTCAGGAAGTCGGTGGACGAGCCGAGTCCGGTGACGCCCAGCTTCTTGCCCTTGAAGTCGGCGGGTGACGCCAGGCCGTCCTCCGCCTTCTTGGAGACAACCTCCACCTCGCCCGGGGTCTGCGCGAGTTGGACCACCGACTCCACCTGCTTGCCCTTCGCCTGGAGGTCGAGCGTGTGGTCGTAGAAGCCGACGACGCCCTGGACCTCGCCGGCGACGAGGGCGGTGGTGGCCTGCACTCCGGCGGGTTCGGTGAGAAGGCGGACGTCGAGACCCTGCTCCTGGAAGAAGCCGAGCCGCTGGGTGAGGACCGCCGGCAGGTAGATGACCTTGTCGAGGCCACCGACCATGATCTTCACGGTGTCCCCCGAGGTCTTGCCGCCACCGGAGTTCGCGCCGTTTCCGGACACCTCGTCGGCGCATCCGGTGAGGGCGATGGCCAGGGTCACGGCGGCGGCCGCGAGACGAAGGCGGCGGGTGCTGCTGATCGAACGCATGGCTGCTGTTCCTTACGTGAGGGGTGGGAGAGAAGGCGCAGGACCCGGCCCGTGCGGATCGGGCCGGGCGCGCGGCCTCAGCCACCCGCCCCCGGATCGACCGCCTTCCAGCGGAACAGCCGCCGCTCCGCGAACGTCAGCAGCCCCTCCGCCACCAGCGCGACCACGGCGAGGACGACCATCGCCGCATACACCCCCGCCGAGTTGAGCGCCCCTTGAGAAACGGAGACGAGCAGCCCGATCCCCTTCTCCGCCCCGATGTACTCCCCGACGATCGCCCCGATCAGCGCGAAGCCGAAGCTCACGTGCAGGCTGGTGAAGATCCAGGACGTGGCGGACGGCACGACGACCTGAAGGGTCACCCGGCGGTTGCTCGCGCCCAGGATGCGGGCGTTGGCGACCAGATTGCGGTCCACTTCCCGCGCCCCCTGGAACGCGTTGAAGAAGACCGGGAAGAAGACCAGCACCACGGCCGAGGCGACCTTGGACGCGGGCCCCAGGCCGAACCAGATGAGGAAGATGGGCGCGAGGACGATCCTCGGCAGCGCGTTGAGGATCTTGATGTACGGGCCGAGGACGTCGGCCAGGAAGCGCACCCGGCCGAGCGCGATGCCGAGGGCCACCCCGCCGGTCACCCCGATGATCCAGCCGAACAGGGCCTCGTAGAGCGTGTACCAGATCTGCTCGCCCAGCGAGCCCTGCGCGGTGCCGTGCGCCGTCCACTGCACGATCTGGTCCCAGATCTTCGACGGCATCGAGAAGTTGAAGGGATCGATGATCTTGTGGCGGGCCATCAGCTCCCAGGCCGCGAGCACCACGGCGAGCAGCAGCACCCGTACCGCGAGGACCAGCAGCTTCCGGTGCCGGGCGGCCCTGGCCCGCGCTTCCGTACGGCCCGTGGCACGCTTGGGCGCGGCCACCGGTGCGACGGCGGAACCGGACGGAATCGACTCATGCGACACGGTCGGCACCCCTCTCCCGGGTGATGCGGACCTCTTCGCCGAGCGACGACCAGATCTCGCGGTAGATCTCGACGAACTCCGCCTCCAGACGGATGGATTCGACCTTCCGCGGCCGGGGCAGCCGGACGGGGAAGACCTCCTTCACGGTGGCCGGACCGGCCGTCATCACGACCACCTTGTCGGCCAGCGCGATCGCCTCCTCCAGGTCATGGGTGACGAAGACGACGGACGCGGCCGTTCCGCCGGGCCGCCCACCGCCCCACAGTTCGAGGAGTTCGTCCGACATCAGCGCGCGGGTCTGCACGTCGAGCGCCGAGAACGGCTCGTCCATCAGCAGGATCGAGGGGTCTCCGACAAAGGTCTGGGCGAGTGCCACGCGCTTGCGCATGCCGCCGGAGAGCTGATGCGGATAGCGGTCGGCGAAGGCCGCGAGCCCCACCCGGCCGAGCCAGTCGAGGGCGCGCTCCCGCGCCTCGGCCTTCGGCACGCCGCGGAAGCGCGGGCCGGCCATCACATTGGACAGGACCGTGCGCCAGGGGAACACCGCGTCCTGCTGGAAGACGAACCCGACCTCCGGCCGGATCCCGGTCACGGGGTCGCCGCCGATGAGCACCTCACCCTCGGTCGGCTCCTCCAGCCCGCTGACCAGGGTGAGGGTGGTCGACTTCCCGCAGCCCGTGGGTCCCACCACGGCCACGAACTCACCGCGCCCCACGGTCAGGTCGAGATCGCGCACGGCCGTGTGCTCCGCTCCCGAGGGGGTACGGAACACCTTGCTCGCGCCGCGGAGCTCGATGGCCGGATTCCGGTCCGGTGGGGTGCCGCTGTGCGTAGTGTCGAGCGTCCCGCTGTTCATCGTGGTGCCTCCTGTGCCCGGCTCGTCCGCCCCGCGGTCCCTCGGGGCGGCAGGTGCTGGACGGTAAGGGCGGCGCGCCCCGCGGAGACAGCCTTGTGAGCGCTGTGCGGGTTGAGGGCACGAACCCTGTTCTGCTCGTTTTGCTCGCGGTAGAACAACGAAAGCGCTACGGAACCGGCCATTGGGCCGTGATCCGGCTACGTTCTGGTGGCACCTCGGCACGAGACGAAAGGGACCCCTATGCGCCCCCGGTGGCCCCGCCGCGTCTTCGCCCAGGTATTGCTCGTCCAGCTGCTGATCATCACCGGTGTCACCGGGCTCGCCGCCGGGCTCTTCCTCGCGCCCCTCGGCGCCCAGCTGGACGACCAGGCCGAGCGGCGGGCGCTGGCCATCGCCCAGGCCACCGCCGCCCAGCCCGCCATGGCCGACGCGCTGCTGACGGAACGGCCCACCCCCCAGGGGCCCGTACAGGCCGCCGCCGAACGCATCCGGCTGGCCACGGGCGCGAGCTATGTGGTGATCGTCGACGCCCGGGGCACCCGCTACTCCCACCCCTCGCCCGCGCGGATCGGCGAGCAGGTGAGCAGCGACCCCGGCACGGCCCTGAGCGGACAGGAGTGGAAGGGTATCGCCCAGGGCACGCTCGGCCGCTCGGCACGCGGCAAGGTGCCGCTGCGCGACGCCGAGGGCGCCGTCGTCGGTGCCGTCTCCGTCGGCATCGCCTACGACAATGTGCACGCGCTGCTGGTGCACGCGGTGCCGGGCATCCTGCTGTACGCCGGTGCCGCCCTCGGGGCCGGGGCGCTGGCGGCGCTCGCTGTCTCCCGGCGGCTGCGCAAGCGCACCCGCGGCATCGAACTCACCGAGATCTCCGCCCTGCTGGACGAGCGCGAGGCCATGCTGCACGGCATCCGCGAGGGCGTCGTCGCCCTGGACCGGCGGGGCCGCGTACGGCTCGTCAACGACGAGGCCCAGCGGCTGCTCGGGCTCGGACCGGACGCCACCGGGCAGCCGCTCGACAGCGTCCTGCCGCCCGGCCGGACCACGGATGTGCTGGCGGGGCGGGTGACGGGCACGGACCTGCTCACCGTCCGGGACGGGCGGGTCCTGGTCGCCAACCGGATGGACACCGCCGACGGGGGCACCGTGGCGACCCTGCGCGACCGCACCGAACTGGAGCAGCTGCGCCGGGAGCTCGACGGCACCCGCGGCCTGACCGACGCGCTGCGCGCCCAGGACCACGAGCACGCCAACCGGCTGCACACCCTGATCGGGCTGCTGGAGCTGGGGCTGTACGAGGAGGCCGCCGAGTTCCTGGCGGAGGTGACGGGCGCGCACCGGGCCACGGCCGAGCAGGTCGCCGAGCGGGTGCACGATCCGCTGGTCGGCGCGCTGCTGGTGGGCAAGAGCGCGGTGGCGGCGGAGCGGGGCGTGGCGCTGCGGGTGAGCCCTCGGACCCGGCTGCCCGACCGGGTGGTCGACCCCCGCGACCTGGTCACCGTCCTCGGCAATCTCGTGGACAACGCGCTGGACGCGGCCGCGGGCCGGACCGGCGGCGAACCGTTCGTGGAAGTGGAGCTGCGGACAGTGGGAGCCGCCCTGGTCGTGCACGTCGCCGACAACGGGCCCGGGGTGCCCGCCGCCGACCGCGAACGCGTCTTCGCCGACGGCTGGTCCACCAAACAATCGCCCCCGCACCGCCGCCGCGGGCTCGGACTCTCCCTCGTCAGAAGACTGGCCGAACGCTATGGGGGCTCGGCTCGGGCAAGTGAACGGGACGGCGGCGGCGCGGTGTTCACCGTGGAGTTGCCCGAAGCAGTGCGCTCACTCGAAGGGGTGAAGTAAATGATCGAAGTCCTGGTGGTGGACGACGACTTCCGCGTCGCCGAGATCAACGCCGCGTATGTCGCGCGCGTACCCGGCTTCCACGTCGGCGCCAAGGCCCACACCGCGGCCCAGGCCATGGCCGTGCTCGAACGGGGCGGCATCGACCTGATGCTCCTGGACCACTTCCTGCCCGACGAGACGGGGCTCTCCCTGGTGCGCCGGATGCGCCAGCGCGGCCACCTCACCGACGTGATCATGGTGACGGCCTCCCGGGACGTCGCGACGGTCCAGGCGGCAATGCGCTTCGGCGCCCTGCAGTACCTCGTCAAGCCCTTCACCTTCCCCGGGCTCCGGGTGAAGCTGGAGGCGTACGCGCAGCTGCGCCGGACCCTCGACGACGCGGACGAGGCGGGCCAGGACCAGGTCGACCGCATCTTCGGCACCCTGCGCACCGCCGCCACCAGCGTCCCCCTGCCGAAGGGGCACTCCGCGCCTACCGCCGAACTGATCCGCCGGGTGCTCTCGGACGCGGTGCGGCCCCTGTCGGCCCACGAGGTCGCCGACCGCGCGGGCCTGAGCCGCTCCACCGCACAGCGCTACCTCAAGCGCCTGGAGGAGTCCGGCAGACTCCGCCTCACCCTCAAATACGGCGAGACCGGCCGCCCGGAACACCGCTACGCCTGGACGGCCCGCTGAGCAGAACGCAAGCCCCCGCCCCCCTCTGTCGCCTGACCTTCCGTCAACTCCGCTGCGGGTCGGGCGGGATCACGATCCCGTAGCGGAACGCGTACCGCACGGCCTGCGCGCGGTCCCGCACCCCCGTCTTCGCGAAGAGGTTGTTGATGTGCGTCTTGACCGTCGCCGTGCTGACATGCAGCCGACGGGCGATCTCCGCGTTGGACAGCCCTTCCGCGACCAGGGACAGCACCTCCGCCTCACGCGCCGTCAGCCCGTCCGGCAACTCCCGGCGCGGCGCCGCGCCGAGGGCGGGCTCACGGAGGGGCGATGATCCGGCGGCGGCCGCGCGCGCCGCCGAGCCCTCCGCCTCGGGCCCGGAGAGCCGCTCCAGCAACCGGCGCTGCACATTGGGCGAGAGCCCCGCCTCCCCCGACATCACATGCCGCACCGCCCGCACGATCTCCTCCCCGCCGGCGTCCTTGGTGAGATACCCGCGCGCCCCGGCCCGCAGGGCGGGGAAAAGCGAGTCGTCATCGGCATAGGTGGTCAGGACCACGACCTGCGTCGACGGATACTCGGCGCGGATGCGCCGCGTCGCCTCCACCCCGTCGCAGCGCGGCATCCGAAGGTCCATCAGCACCACATCAGGAGCGTGCGCGGCCACCAGGCGCACCGCCTCATGACCGTCGGCCGCCGCCCCCACGACCTCGATCCCCGGCAGCAGCCCGAGCAGCATCACGATGCCCTCGCGCACCACGGTCTGGTCATCGGCCACCACGACCCGCGCCACCACGTCGCCACCGCCACCGCGTGCCCCCGCACGGCCCGAACTCCCCGCGCCTCCCCCGCCACCGGCATCAGCCGCGCCCCCGGCCCCGGCCCGGTCCCCCGCACCGGACGCCTCACCGCCGTCGGCCCCGCCAGCCGTCATGCCGGCACCCGCAAACGCACCACAAAGCCCTCCTGCTCAGGTCCGGCCGGTCCGGCCTCCAGCGTGCCGCCGAGCAGTTCGGCGCGCTCGCGCATCCCCAGCAGACCGTACCCGGCGCCGGACACCGCGAGATCCCCGGCATCCGCGTGGCCGCCCCTGTCACGGACCCACAGCTCCACCTCTCCCTCCAGATAGGTGAATCTCATCTCCACCCTGGCGCCTGGCGCGTGCTTGCGGACATTGGTCAGGGCCTCCTGGGTGACCCTGCGCACCGTCAGCCCGGCCTCCGCCGACAGGCTCCGCGGCTCCCCCGCCACCTCCAGGCATGCCCCCTCGGAGGCGGCCGACTCCCGCAGGAAGTCCTCGATGCGGGACATCTCGCCACGCAGGGCGGAGAGCGCCTGCCGGGTCTCGGCCAGCCCCTCGCGCGCCATGCCCCGGGCCGCCACCACCTGTTCCAGGATCCGCTGCCGGTCCTCCCCCCTCTCGATGAGCAGCCGTGCCGCCTCCAGGTACACCATCTGCGCGGAGAGACTGTGGGCGAGCACGTCATGGATCTCCCGGGCGATCCGGGCCCGTTCGGCGAGCGCCGCCGACTCGGCCTCCGCCCGGCGTGCCGCCCGCTCCTGGGCCAGCAGCCGGAACCCCGCCCCCCGCGCCTCCTCGTCCAGCCGCAGCGCGTATCCGACGACGGGCAGCCCCAGCGCCGTCAAGGCAACCACCGTCGGGTCGTCCGGGGTCGCCAGGGCGTACGACCCCATGGCTACCGCGGAGACGGCCACTCCGTACAACAGCGGGAGCCGCTCCATGCCGATGATCGCGCAGACGCTCCAGAGCACGGCCGCGGGCGAATGCACCCCTGCCAACTGGGAGCCCGCGCCGACCGCGTACAGCACCCCCAGCACCCCCAGGGACGGCCACAGCCGCCGGTCGAGCGTCGTACCGAAGTAGATCCGGATCCCGGCGACGCAGACCAGCAGCCCGAGGGCCAGGGCGGCGAACCCCCACCCGTGCAGCACATGGTCCTGCAGCACGCCCCACAGGAGCAGGGCCAGCAGGCCGAGCCGCACCACCCAGCTCATGACCCGGCGCCGCAGTGGCACCCCCATCCGGGAGAGCGCCTCGCGGGCGGGCCACTCGGTCCAGTTCTCGATCGGCACGTGGGGTCCTTCCGCCGCGACGTAGGTCTCAGCCACCGGCAGGGACACCGTACGCCGCGCGGAATCCCTGAGCCCGGTGGGCCAGCACGCCGGAACGGGCGAGGAGCATGGCCGCGATGGTCACCATCGACGCGGCACCGCTCTGGTGGACCCCGACCAGCGCGCCCAGACCATAGAGCGCGGCGCGCAGGGCCACCCCGCCGAGCCATATCGCGAGCGTGGCCTTGCCGCCCTGGGCCCAGAGTGCCCCGGACTCGTCGGACCATATTCGGGTGGTCCAGGCCCACGCGGCGCCGGTGGCGAGCCCGGCCAGCACCCCGCCGACCAGCAGGCCCACGGACTCCGCGCGATGCCCGGCGTCGATCAGCCCCGGCTCCCGGAAGGCCATGAAGCCGAGCACCACGGGCAGGACCCACCAGCGTCCGGCGTCGGCGGCCACCTGGCGCGGCCTCGTCTGCCGGGCGAGCACGGTCGCGCAGACGGCGACGATCACTACGACATCGAAAAAGCCGGACATGGGGAAAGCCTCCGTGGGGCGCGGATGGACGCGAACGATTCAACGCATCCGACGCTACGGATCCGGCTCCCGACCGGGATCGGACCACGGGTGGGCTTCGGGTGGATCCCGGGTGGAGATCATTCTCCACCCGGGGGTGGAGGCCCCCACCGGCGCACGGACCTCCCGATGCGGCACGTCGCCGCCGGACCACCACGGCACGGCCGCCTCCGGACGAGTGGGCGCCACGCCCGGCAATGGCCGGGGAGGCGCCCACATCAAGCGGCGATCGTCAGGCGACGGCCGGTCAGGCGTCGATGCGCGAGCGGTCCAGCGTCGCCGCGGAGTTGGTGATGAACTCCTTGCGCGGGGCGACCTCATTGCCCATCAGGAGGTCGAAGGCGCGTTCCGCCGCCTCCAGGTCGCTGATGTTGATGCGCCGCAGCGTGCGGTGGCGCGGGTCCATCGTGGTCTCCGCGAGCTGGTCGGCGTCCATCTCACCGAGGCCCTTGTAGCGCTGGATGCCCTCCTTGTAGCGGACGTTCTTCCGGTCCAGCTCCAGCAGCGTCTGGCGCAGCTCGCTGTCGGAGTAGGTGTAGATGTACTTGTCCTGCCCCTTCTTGGGCTGGGTCAGCTCCACCCGGTGCAGCGGAGGCACCGCCGAGAAGACCCGCCCCTCCTCCACCATGGGCCGCATGTAGCGCTGGAAGAGAGTCAGCAGCAGGCAGCGGATGTGCGCGCCGTCCACATCGGCGTCGGCGAGGAAGATCACCTTCCCGTAGCGCGCCGCGTCGATGTCGAAGGTCCGGCCGGACCCCGCCCCTATCACCTGGATGATCGCGCCGCACTCGGCGTTCTTGAGCATGTCGGAGACCGACGACTTCTGGACGTTGAGGATCTTGCCGCGGATCGGGAGCAGCGCCTGGAACTCGGAGTTCCGCGCCAGCTTCGCCGTGCCGAGCGCCGAGTCGCCCTCGACGATGAACAGCTCGCTGCGCTCGACGTCGTCACTGCGGCAGTCGGCGAGCTTGGCCGGCAGCGAGGAGGACTCCAGTGCCGTCTTCCGCCGCTGGGCCTCCTTGTGCTGCCGGGCGGCGATGCGCGTACGGGCCGCCGCGACGACCTTCTCCATGACGGCCCGCGCCTGCTGCTTGGCGTCGCGCTTGGTGGAGGTCAGGAACGCCTTGAGCTCCTTGGCGACCACGTTCGCCACGATCCGGGTGGCGGCCGAGGTGCCCAGGACCTCCTTGGTCTGGCCCTCGAACTGCGGCTCGGCCAGGCGGACGGTCACGACGGCGGTGAGGCCCTCCATGGCGTCGTCCTTGACGACGTCGTCCTCGGCGACCCGCAGGAGCTTCGAGGACCGGAGCACCTCGTTGACCGTCTTGGTGATCGACCGCTCGAATCCGGTCACATGCGTGCCGCCCTTGGGGGTGGCGATGATGTTGACGAAGGACTTGACCGCCGCGTCGTAGCCCGTGCCCCAGCGGAGGGCGATGTCCACGCCGAGCTCGCGGGTGACCTCGGTCGGGGTCATGTGCCCGCGGTCGTCGAGGACCGGGACGGTCTCCTTGAAGGTGCCCTGGCCGGTCAGCCGCAGCACGTCGCACACGGCCTTGTCCTGCGCGAGGTACTCGCAGAACTCGCTGATGCCGCCGTCGTAGCGGAACGTCTCCTCGGTACTGCCCTCGCCGTCGAGGCCGCGCTCGTCGCGGACGACGATGGTCAGCCCCGGCACGAGGAACGCGGTCTGCCGGGCGCGCCCGTACAGCGTCTCCAGGGAGAGCTTCGCGTCCTTGAGGAAGATCTGGCGGTCCGCCCAGTAGCGGACACGGGTGCCGGTGCGGGCCTTGGGGACCTTCTTGCCCTTGAGGAGGCCGTTGGCCGGGTCGAAGGGCGCGTCCGGGCCGGACTCGGTGAAGATGCCGGGGACGCCGCGCCGGAAGCTGATCGCGTGGGTCCGGCTGTTGCGGTCCACCTCCACGTCCAGTCGCGCGGAGAGCGCGTTGACCACGGAGGCGCCCACGCCGTGCAGACCGCCGGAGGCGGCGTACGAACCGCCGCCGAACTTGCCGCCCGCGTGCAGCTTGGTCATCACGACCTCGACGCCGGACAGCCCGGTCTTGGGCTCCACGTCCACGGGGATGCCGCGGCCGTTGTCCCGGACCTCCACCGAGCCGTCGTCGTGGAGGATCACCTCGATGAGGTCGCAGAAACCGCCCAGGGCCTCGTCGACGGAATTGTCGATGATCTCCCACAGGCAGTGCATCAAGCCACGGCTGTCGGTGGAGCCGATATACATACCGGGGCGCTTGCGGACGGCCTCAAGACCCTCGAGGACGAGCAGGTGCCGCGCGGTGTAGTTGGATCCGTCCCGGTCTGCCCCGGTCAGCAACGCAGTGGACGGCACGGACATATCGGCGGTCACGCGGTTCGCTCCTCGCTGAATTTCTTTTTGGCCCCGGTCGGGCGCGGTCATGGCTCGGTCGCCGTTCAGAGGGTACCGAGGCCTGGTAGAGCCTTTGCGCAGCCACCCGTAGGAATGCCCATGCTAGTCCAGAGTCGATCACACGTTCGATGACTCGATGGAGTGACGTGCACATCACGTTCCATTGGAGGCATGAACCATTTAGGCTCCGGGCACGTCCTCAAGAACAACCCGGCAAGCCGGCCGGGGAGGACCAAAGACCCCCAGCGACGTGAAACCGTAAGCCCACGCAATACGGCTCATTCGCCGCCAACCGTCAAGATCCGGCCCACTCGGAAGGAACTTTCGAGGAAAAGCCACGAGCGGGAACGTTTTCGGCCTGGTTGGATGTTGACCCTGGTACGACAGCTCGTCGAGCTAGAGAAGAGGCGACGTGACTACTGTTCTGACCCCCGCGAGCCCGCTGACGGCCGCTGACCGCTGCGACCGATGCGGCGCTCAGGCTTACCTGCGCGTCGTTCTCATGAGCGGCGGCGAACTGCTCTTCTGCGCCCACCATGGGCGTAAGTTCGAGCCAGAACTCAAGAAGATCGCCGCGGAGATACAGGACGAGACGGAGCGGCTCACCGCCTCTCCGGCGTCCGCGTCCGACGAGGACCGTTGAGTCCGCAATGGAACGCTGACACATCGCATCCGACGACGAGCGAGGTCCGGCCATCCAGGGCCGGACAGCCGCGGGCGGCCACCCCCACGGGGGAGGTCGCCCGCTCTCGTGTGCTCAACCACATGACCGCGGCACCCACGGCGGCGGGCAGACATGCCTCCATATGCCCTCACGGCGCTCACCACGGCCTTCTCGGCCGCGCCCTGGGACCATGCCGCACGCCTCGCGGGACAGCCCGTGACACGAGCTGCTGGGCGATCGGCGGCAGCTGCACCACAGGGGCGATCCGCTCCGGTTCCGGCGGCGCGGTCCGTGCGGGCGGCTCGGCCGCCTGAGCGGCGGGTGGCGCGGCCTGCTTCGCGCTCTCGGTCACTCGTGCCGCCACCAGCGGCTTGACCGCCGAGATGCGCGTATAGACCCCTGGATGGCCCTTCTGGGCGCAACCGCTGCCCCAGGACACCAGTCCGATCAGCCGCCCCCGCGCGACCAGCGGCCCGCCGCTGTCGCCCTGGCAGGCGTCCTTGCCGCCGTCCGGCAGCCCGCCGCACAGCATCGAACCCCTGCGGTAGACCCCCTCCGCGCTCCCCGGGTAGGCCCGCTCGCACAGGGCGTCGTCCAGCACGAGCAGCCTGGCCGTACGGAGGGTCTCCGAATAGGTGCCGTCGCCGTACACGTCGCCCCAGCCGTAGACCATGGCCGGCGTGCCCGTCCGGTAGACCGGATCGCCCGACTGCGCCATCGGGAGGACGCGGCCCCCCGGCACCGGCTCCTTGAGGGTGAGTACGGCGACGTCACCCGCGTTGGTCCCGGCGTCGTACCCGGGGTTGACCCAGGTGTCGCGGAGCTCCAGCTCGGCCCCGCCCACTCCCCGCAGATCGTCCCTGCCGGTGATGATCCGGAGGTCCTTCGCCTCGCTCACATCCATGCCGAGCACTTCGTGGCTCAGACAGTGCGCCGCCGTGATGACCGTCCTGGGCCCCACCACGACGCCGCCGCAGAACTGCCCCGACCGGGCGGGCCCGAACCGCTGGCGGCTCGCCAGGGCCACGGCCCAGGGCGCCTCCGAGGCCCGCACCGACTGTCCCCCGACGATCACCCGGTCCGCCGCTGCCGGAGCAGGGGCCGCGAGCAGCAGCGCGATGGCGCCGGCCAGCGGATAGCTCAGGGAACGCATGCGGTCTCCTGACGGTGCGGAGTTCCTTGCACACCCAGGGTCAACCCGCGCGCCGATCACCGCATCCCGAAGCCGGACGGCCGTACTCCGAATTCGCACCCGGCCCCCGGGGAAGCCCGAAGGCCCGGCACCTCCGCGAGAGAGGGCCGGGCCTTCGGGACCTGCTGATCCGGTTGTTTCCGTCCGTCAGTCCAGGTAGTCCCGGAGGACCTGGGAACGGGACGGGTGGCGCAGCTTAGACATCGTCTTCGACTCGATCTGACGGATGCGCTCACGCGTCACCCCGTAGACCTTGCCGATCTCGTCGAGGGTCTTCGGCTGACCGTCGGTGAGACCGAAGCGCATCGAGACGACGCCCGCCTCACGCTCGCTGAGCGTGTCCAGGACGGAGTGCAGCTGCTCCTGGAGCAGGGTGAAGCTGACGGCGTCAGCCGGCACGACCGCCTCGGAGTCCTCGATGAGGTCACCGAACTCGCTGTCGCCGTCCTCACCCAGGGGGGTGTGGAGGGAGATCGGCTCACGGCCGTACTTCTGGACCTCGATGACCTTCTCGGGGGTCATGTCGAGCTCCTTGGCCAGCTCCTCCGGGGTGGGCTCGCGGCCCAGGTCCTGGAGCATCTGGCGCTGGACACGCGCGAGCTTGTTGATGACCTCGACCATGTGCACCGGGATACGGATGGTGCGGGCCTGGTCGGCCATCGCGCGCGTGATGGCCTGGCGGATCCACCAGGTCGCATACGTCGAGAACTTGTAACCCTTGGTGTAGTCGAACTTCTCGACGGCGCGGATCAGACCGAGGTTGCCCTCCTGGATGAGGTCCAGGAAGAGCATGCCGCGGCCGGTGTAGCGCTTGGCCAGGGAGACCACCAGTCGGAGGTTGGCCTCCAGCAGGTGGTTCTTGGCGCGGCGCCCGTCCTCGGCGATGATCTCCAGCTCGCGCTTGAGCTTGGGCGCGAGCTTGTCGGAGTTCGCCAGCTTGTCCTCGGCGAACAGACCCGCCTCGATGCGCTTGGCGAGCTCGACCTCCTGCTCGGCGTTGAGGAGGGGGACCTTGCCGATCTGCTTGAGGTAGTCCTTGACCGGGTCGGCGGTGGCACCGGCCACCGCGACCTGCTGCGCGGGCGCGTCGTCCTCGTCCTCGTCGGACAGGACGAAGCCCTTGTTCTCGCCGGTCTCGTCCTCGTCCTCGCCACCCTTGCCCGGGGTGGGGGTCTCGTCGACGAGCTCGTCGTCGAGCAGCTCGTCGGCGTCCTTCTTGGAGGCGGTCTTCTTCGCCGCCGTCTTCTTGGTGGCAGCCTTCTTGGCCACCGTCTTCTTCGCCGCCGCCTTCTTGGTGGCGGCCTTCTTCACGGGCGAGCCCACGGCATCGTCACCGTCGCCGTACGCGTCCGTGGTGGACGTCGCGGACGCGGTCTGCCGTGCCGTGACCGTCTTGGACGCCACGGCCTTGGTGGCGGTGCGCTTCGCCGGGCTCTTCGCTGCGACGCTCTTGCGGGTGCGCTTGGGCGCCTCGGCGGCACTGACCATCAGCGTCACACCCTCCTCGTCGAGGACCTGGTTGAGGCTGCGCAGAACATTCTTCCACTGGGTTGGCGGAATCTGGTCAGCCTCGAAGGCCCGACGCACGTCGTCGCCGGCGATCTGCCCCTCGGCCTTTCCCTGCTCGATGAGCGCCATCAGAGACTCGGATTCGGCGATCTCCGGCGGGAGCGTACGGGATGTGCTGGCCGACACGAACAACCTCTCGGAACGATGGAAACGGCTTTCGGTCCCGGCTCCCTCTGGACGAGGACCGGTTCCGACGACCGCCGGCAAGGATGAACCGGCGGCGCGGGTGATGAATGCAGAGGGACACAGCGCCTCGAGCGAGGCCCGTATTCCTTCCGCGGCTACCACCTCTTTAGTCATCGCACTGCCTCAAAGAGCGTTACGCCCAATCCTCGTGGCCCGAGTCACACCCCATAAGGGATGGAAGGCCACTCAAGTGGACAGAACACCCCGATGCGCCCCCGCCCGAGTTCCGGGGGCGCCATGTGCCGTCCGTCCACAACAGCTCGCGCATGCGACCGGACGTGCGGCCGTACGCGCGAGCCGTGTCCACGGTCTCGCGCATGCGGCCCGTCCGTGCGACCCGCCGGTGCCGTTCCGCTCTTCCGTGCCGTCAGTGCTCGCGGGGCGCCGGCACCACGCGCTCGACGTCCGGGTGGGCGACGAGCAGTTGACGCATCGCGGCCTCCGCCCCGGCGGCGTCCCCCGCACCCACGGCGTCGACGATCCGGAGGTGATGGCCCACACCCGCTTCCGTGGGACGGTCGCAGCCGCCCGAGGGCGCGCCCGAGACGTGCAGTGCGGAGGAGACGATGCCCGCGAGGTGCTCCAGCATGCGGTTGCCCGCGACCTGGAGCAGCAGCGAGTGGAACTCGGCGTCGGCGCGCGAGAAGGTGAGCGAGTCACCCTGCGCCAGCGCGTGGCCCATGATCTCGGCCATGTCGGCGAGGCGCTGCTGGACGTCCTCGCGCCCGTGCCCGGCGGCGAGTCGCGCCGCGAGCGGCTCGATGGTCCAGCGGAGCTCGCAGAGCTCGCGGCGCTGGTCGTCGCGCTGGGGGCCGAAGGCCCGCCACTCGATGATGTCGGGGTCGAGGAGGTTCCAGTCGCTGACGGGACGGACCCGGGTGCCGACGTTGGGGCGGGCGCTGACCAGGCCCTTGGCCTCGAGGACGCGCAGGGACTCGCGGACGACGGTGCGGGAGACCTCGAACCGCTGCCCGATCTCCTCGGGGACGAGCGGGCGGTCGGCCCCCAGATCGCCGGAGACGATCATCTGGCCGAGCTGCTGCACGAGCTGGCCGTGCAGTCCTCGGCCGCGACTGCCGGCCGCGCGACGGCCGGCTCGGCTCAGCTCCGCCTCACCGTCCCACGCGGGCGGGGCCCCGCGGTCGACCCCTGGGGTCTCCGCGTAGGGGTAACGGTCAAGCTCGCCCGGGCCGGCGAGGCCGGTGTCGGCGGGGCGAGCCGCGGTCATCATGGTGTGCGCAAGGGTACTCACGCCTCCTTTGTCGGCGACACCTCGAAGTCCCTTGAGGTCTTTGGTGAAAAGCACACGAAAGGGTGATCGCCCATTACCTCACAATTGACGCCCAAATGGACAGAACGGGGCACTCTCCGGGGTGGTGTAAATGCGGAGAGTGACGACTTCGGCGCCTGCCACCGGCTTGGATTCCGGAGCGTGAGCGCGGCGGCGTGAGCACCCGGGCGCGCGCCCTCATCTCGGCCTGCCCCGGAACACGGTGAGGACGTACGCGCCGAGCAGTCCCGCCAGCGACAGCGCGAGCGCCCAGCCGACCGGCTGGGACACCAGCCGCAGGGCGGCCGAGATCCCGGTGTCCATCTCGGACGGCCACTGGACCACGGCGGCCGCGCGCAACCGCTCAGGAAGCCCGATGAGCGACCGGGCCGCGGGTTCGGCCAGCACACTACCGAGGACCGGCATCACGAGCGTCGGCACCGCCAGCACCGCGACCAGCCCCAGCGCGGTGGAGCGGAACAGCCCGCCGGCCAGGAGACCGGCCCACGCGCAGCCGAGGGTCAGGCAGGCGCAGCCCGCCAGGCCGACGGCCCATCCGGTGGGGGCGACGACCGCGTCGTCGCCGTAGAGCAGCCGCACCGTGACCACGTCGAGCACCACCGCAACGAGTGCGAGCAGCAAGGCGGCGGCGCCGGTGACCGCGAGTTTGGCCCCGAGCAGCCCGAGGTGGCGCGGGACGGTGCCCTGGTCCGGCGCCAGCGCGGGGTAGCGGAACTCCTGGCCGAAAGAGAGCGCTCCGATGAGCCCGGCGCCGAAGGCCGCCGGGGGCAGGGGCAGCAAGTCGGGCCAGCCAGTGAACAGGCGCGGTTCCGGGGCGCCGGTACGGGCCAGCAGCACCGCGGCGAGGAGCGAGGCGGCGAGCGTCACGACCGACACGATCCAGCCGGTCGGGGCCCCTGTGGCGCGGCGCAGTTCGTACCGCAGCGGCCAGGCCGGGTCGGGGGCGGGGAGGCGCGGCAGCGGGCGTGGCACGGTGACGGGCCGGACGGTCGGGCCGGACGCTTCGGTGGCGCCCTGTTCGCCCGGCGGCTCTCCGGCCGTGTCGCCGGGTGGAGCCTCTTGCACCGCCGTCTCGGCGCCCGAAGGGTCGGCGCGTCGGCCATCGGCGCGGTGCAGCGGGGACACGGGCCCGGTGTCGCCGGTCTCCTCGGTCAGGCGGTGGACGAGGATGCCGTGCCGGTAGGCGGCCTCTCCGACGGCCGCGCAGCTGCTGCCGTAGACCGAGAGTCTGCCGCCGCCCTCGTGCACGACCTCCATGGGCGGCTCGCCCGGGGGCAGGGCCACGGTGTCGGCCTCGGCCTCCAGAAGATGGGCGAGGCGGGGTGCGAGCGGCGAACGGACCGCGACACGGGGCCGCAGCCGGGTGCGGGCGAAGGCGGCAGCCGTCTGGTCGGCGACGAGGCGCCCCTGGTCGATGGTGACGACCTGGTGGGCGATGCGGGCCGCCTCGGAGGCGTCGCTGGAGGTGACGAGGACGGCACCGCCCTGCTCCGCGAAGCCGCGCAGCACCCCGTGGAGCCAGGCGGTCTCGCGGGGCGAGAGCTCGTGCGCGGGCTCGTCGAGGACCAGGGTGTGCGGATCGCCGAGCAGCGCAGCGGCGAGGCCGAGGCGGCGGTCCATGCCACGGGAGAAGGCATCGAGGCGCTGGTCGGCGAGGCCGGTCAGTCCCACGACTTCCAGCACGTCGTCGGCGCGGCGCACAGGCACGCCGGCCGCGGCACTGAGCATCCGCAGGTGGTTCCGGGCGGTGCGGGCGGGATGACCGGGGACGTCGCCGAGGAGCACCCCGATCTCCCGCATGGGGTGGGCGACGCGGTCGAGGGCGCGGCCGCGGAAGAGGGCGACACCGCGACCGGGGTCGAGTCGCAGCATGAGCCGCAGGGTGCTGGTCTTGCCCGCCCCTTCCGCCCCGAGCAGGACGGTCACCCGCCCGGGGCGGGCCTCGAAGGTGATGTCGTCGACGGCGGGAGGCTGGTCGCGGCGGGGGGCGCTCGTCAGTCCGATGGCCTGGATCATGGCTTCTCCCGCAGGGCGTGAGACGGCTCGGCGGCGCGGCTGACGACCGGCCCGGGGCGGCCGGGAACCGGGCGGATCCGAAGAGGATCACACAGCGCGCGAAGTCGCTGGGACGTACGGCAGCACCGTAACCCGATATGCCCGATTTGATCCGCAATGCCAACGGCTGACCCGGCCGTGTCCCGCCATGGGAGCGCCCCTGCTCTACGCCTCCGGCCGCAGCATCGGCGGGTTGAGCAGTGTGGCCCCGCCGGCCCGGAAGAGCTGCGCCGGGCGCCCGCCCTGACGGGTCGTCGTGCCTCCCGTGGGCACCAGGAAGCCGGGGGTGCCCGTCACCTTGCGGTGGAAGTTGCGCGGGTCCAGGGCGACGCCCCACACCGCCTCGTACACGCGGCGCAGCTCGCCGACGGTGAACTCCTGCGGGCAGAAGGCCGTGGCCAGCGAGGAGTACTCGATCTTGGAACGGGCGCGCTCGACGCCGTCCGCGAGGATGCGGGCGTGATCGAAGGCGAGCGGGGCCGCCTGCTCGCCTTCGCGGCCGTAACCGACCTCCTGGTCGAGCAGGTCCTCCACGGGCGCCCAGCGCACGCTGTGCGCGTCGCCGCCGGCCCGTGGTGCGGGCAGGTCGGGGGCCAGCGCGAGGTGCGCCACGCTGACCACCCTCATGCGAGGGTCGCGCTTGGGATCGCCATAGGTGGCGAGCTGTTCGAGATGGGCGGCGTTGGGGAGCACGGGCCCCGCCGGGTCGTGGGCGTGCAGCCCCGTCTCCTCGGCCAGCTCCCGGGCGGCGGCGGTCGCCAGGTCTTCGTCACCCCGGACGAATCCGCCCGGCAGTGCCCAGCGGCCCTGGTACGGAGGCTCGCCCCGACGGACGGCCAGAGCACACAGCGCGTGACGGCGCACGGTGAGCACGACCAGGTCGACAGTGACAGCGAAGGGCGGAAAGGCCGACGGGTCGTAGGGCATGACGCGATCATAGTCGTCTGCTTGACGATAAACAGGGTCTTGTCGGCGGACCACATGCGCCCCCTCCGACAGCCTCGCGCGCGCCACCCTCACACCCCGAGCTGCAGGCCGTCGGGAGCTTCCTCGACCATGCCGAGCCCCATTCTGCTGATCCGTACAGCGAACGGCTGCTCGGCGATGCGCAACCCGGTGAACCGCACGGCGCCGAGCGGCGCGGTGTGCAGTGGCCGGACCGCCACCGACCCGGCCGGGACATCGGGGCGCACCCCGGCGAGCGCGGTCAGCAGCTGGACCGCGCCTGCCGCGGCGACGGCGGCCGGCCGACAGGCCGCCGGGTGCGGCAGCGGCGTGCTGCCGGTGGTGCGCTGCTCCCCCGCGTACATCTCCGGCAGGCGGTGGCCGAAGGCCTCGGCCGCGTCGATCGCCCCCCGCAGCAGCGCGCCCGCTTCCCTCTCGTAGCCCGCTGCCGCGAGCCCCGAGACGGCCACGGCGGTCTCATGGACGCGCACGGCGCCACTGCGGTGCCCGAACGGATTGTGTCCGGGCTCCTTCGCCCCCAGGCTGCGCAGGCCCCAGCCGGAGTCGAGGGCGGGGCCGCCGAGGAGTCGCGCCAGCTGTTCGGTCTGCACCTTGTCGAGGAGCCCGGGTGCATGGGCCCCTGCTCCGAGCAGGCCGGTGTCGAGGAGGTGCGCGGCGGCGCTCCCCAGGTGCGGTATCCGCTGTCCCTGAGGGGTGAGGGCAGCGGCCGGGCGGCCACCCCCCGGATCCTCCACCCAGAAGTCCTCGCGGAACCGTCGGCGCAGTCCGGCGGCCCAGCTCCGCCAACTCTCCGCTCCGGGCCGCCCGCACGCCTCCAGCAGATCCGCGCCCAGGAGCGCGGCCCGGTGCGCGTGTGCCTGCACTTCGCAGCGGTACGGGCCCCGGGGCAGGGGGTCGGCGAGGTATGGGCTGTCGCCCACTGCCGTACGCAGCCACTCCAGACACCGCTCGGCGGCGGGCAGCAGTGCTTCCGTCTCCCTGTCGGACAGCCCCCACCTTCTTGCCTCTGCGAGAACGACGGGAAACAACAGCGTGGCCTCGATGCCCGTACACCCTGGGGGCAGATGTGCTCCCGCATGGCGCAGCGCGCCGGGGATGCGTCCGCCGTCGGGCCCGGGGCCGGGGAGTTGGGTGCGTGCCAGGGTGCGCAGCGTGCCCGCCGCCAGCCGGACGCCGAGGGGCAGCGTCATTCGGGCCGCCCACAGCCCCTCGGCCGGGGCGAGGCCGCAGCGCCAGGGGACGCCTGCGGCTAGGTGGCTGTCACCGGGGTGTCCGGGGTCGCGCACCAGCAGGGCACGGAGATCGTCCAGGGCGGCGGCGAGCAGGGCCCCGGCCCGTGGGTCGTCCCCGTCCGCCTGCGCGTCGCCCCAGGGAGCCGTACCCGTTCTGCCCCGGGGCGCCGGGGCCTCGGGTGTGCGTACTCCGCCGGGCTGTTCGGCGAGCACCCGCAGCTCGATGCTCCGGCTGCTTCCCGGAGCCACGTCGACGTCCCAGCACAGCAGCCCCGCCGAGGCCAGGGCGTCGTCCGGCGGAGGGTCGGTCATGACCGCCGACTGGGCGCCGGGCACCGACCACCGCAGCCCGGAGGCGTGCACGGCGGCCGGGACCTCGGCTCCGGCCAGACCCGCCGCGGCGGCGCCCAGCTCGGCCAGGTCGGTGCCCAACGACACCTCCACCCGAAGGCTCAAGGGGCGGACCGCGGTACTGCGCAGGACGATGCGCTCGACGCCCTCCGCCGTGCGCAGCCGCTCGACCGTGACGGCCGGGTCGGGTCCGGAGTCGGCGACGGTACGCACGGTGCCCACGAACCGGGCGCGGTCTGCCGTGAGCAGCCGCCCCTGCACGGGCAGGGGCTCGGAGCCGCCCACCCGCACCGTGCACCGGGCGAGGAGCCGTCTGCCGGCTCGGTAGAACCCGTCGAGGCCCTGGCCGGTCATCTGTCCGTGCTCACCGGAGATGGCGAGGGCGGGCAGCGCGACGCAGATCAGCGCCGCATGGACGGGCTGCGGGCCGAGCGCGCGGGGCACGCCGTTGCGTGGGGGCGGTGCGGCACGACGAGTCGGCTGACCATGGGGGACGATGCCTTGCACTTGTCTGCACTCCCCTGCGGGTGTCATGGACCGGGACGACGGACGGCGTTTGCAGCCACCCGGATGAACGGCGCCGGGCCCGCCGAAGTCACGGTGCGGGCCCCGCGCCCGCTTTGTCGCGGGGGTCACTGGGGGCGGTCCTGCCGGCTGTGGGCGCCCTGCTGTCCCCCTGTCCGCCGGGTGCGCGCCCTTCCGGCGGGGCCGTTCGGTCCGCCGGGCCGGGTGTTTCCCGTGGGCCTTCCCGCCCTGGACCGGCGCCGCGCCGCTTCCGAGCCGGGTGGAACGTCCGCCCTGGCCTCGGCCGCGGCCCTGCCCCGGGCCTCCTCCTCTCCGACGGCCTGGCGCAGTGCGCGATCGGCTTGTTCCGCGCGCAGGCAACGGCGCAGGGGCTCGGGGTCGAGGCCCTCGTTGCAGGCCCGGTGGAGGAGCTGGGCGAAGAGGTATTCGGGGTCGAGGCGGAGAGCCCGCCCCAGGGCGACGCGGGCTTCGAGCTTGTCGCCGACCGACCAGGCGACCCAGCCGGCGAGAGTGACGGGGGCGGCGGCGTGTTCCTCGTAAGGGGGAACGCAGCGGCGGGCGAGGGCGCGCCACAGCCGTAGTGCGGCGGGGGCGCCGGGGCCCTCCATCCATTCCGCGGCGCGGTCCCGCGTGACGCGGTCCTGCAGCCCGATGACGATCGCCGCCGCTTCCTGAGCAGTGAGGAGGGTGTCGTCGCGCGCGTCGGATTCCGGTCGCCCGGCGAGCGGCGCGCTCTCCTGGAACCTGCTCATGGCCGACCGGGCCAGGTCCAGCGTCTCCCGGCGCACGGTCTCGCAGTCGGCGCCGCGGAGGATGCGGGGCACCAGGGCCATCGCCGCGGCGTCGAGCGCTTCCGCCTGCTCCTCCGCGCGGGCTCCGGTGAGCGGTGCGTACCGCGCTTCCATCTGGCTGAGGGAGCCGCGCATCTCCATGCCCGCGTAGGTGGCGGCCGCGGCCATCACCGAGGTGCCGGGGACCGCGAGGGGCGTGCCGTCCGCGGGGCAGCAGCGCGGGTCGGGGCAGCAGTACGACCAGAAGCGGCCGTCGGAGATGCACAGCGCTTCGTGCACGGGCATGGTGAACCGGCCGCACGCGTCGCGCAGGGACCGGGCGAGCGGGCGCAGCCGCTCCATCACCTCCCGCGCGGTCTCGCCCGCGGCCGGGTCCTGGCAGAGGAAGAGGACGACGCCGTCGGGGCGGGCTCCGCGCTTGTTGCTTCCGGTGACGAGGGTCTCGGCGAGCTGGTCGCAGATGTCGGGCCATTCCTCGCGGGTGTGGGGAATGCCGAGCCTGAGCCGGCCCCCGAAGCGGCCGCGCTCGCCGTGGAGCGCGACCATGACGACGCTGTCGTCCGGGACGAAGCCCAGCAAGTACGGCAGCGCGTCGGCGAGTTCGGCAGGGCTGCGGAGGGTGACCTCCTGCTCCGCGCGAGGGCCCGAGGGGGCGGAGGCGGACGAGGAGAACGGGTGGGCTGAGTCACTGTGCTTGGTCATGGCCCGAGAGTCCCGTGGATCCGCCACAGCCCACCAGCCCTGTGGATAACTCCCGCATATTGTCCTACGAATCCTGTGGACGGCGGCTGCCGGGCGTTCCGCGATCCCGGTGTCGCCCAGGTTTTCCACAGGATCGCGGTCGCGGTCGCGCGATGTCAGTGCCCTCGTGTTGCATGGGGGCATGACCAACGAAGACCTCCGCACCTCGGCCGACACCGTCCTGGCCCGTCTCGTCGGAGACACCACGGGCGCCGCGAGACTGCGCGAGGATCAGTGGCGCGCGATCGAAGCACTGGTCGCCCACCATCGCCGCGCGCTGGTCGTCCAGCGGACCGGCTGGGGCAAGTCGGCCGTGTATTTCGTCGCGACCGCCCTGCTGCGCGAGCGCGGCAGCGGCCCCACGGTGATCGTCTCGCCGCTCCTCGCGCTGATGCGCAACCAGGTGGAGGCCGCCGCGCGGGCCGGCATCCACGCGCGCACGATCAACTCCGCCAATACCGAGGAGTGGGACACCGTCCAGGAGGAGGTCGCGGCGGGCACGGTGGACGTGCTGCTCGTGTCGCCGGAGCGCCTCAACAATCCCGACTTCCGGGACAACGTGCTGCCGAAGCTCGCCGCCGCCACCGGCCTCCTGGTCGTCGACGAGGCCCACTGCATCTCCGACTGGGGCCACGACTTCCGGCCCGATTACCGCAGGTTGCGCACCATGCTGGCCGATCTGCCGCCCGACGTGCCCGTGCTGGCCACGACCGCCACCGCCAACGCGCGTGTCACCGCCGACGTCGCCGAGCAGCTGGGCACGGGCGAGACCTCGGAGGAGGCGCTCGTCCTGCGCGGGCCGCTGGAGCGGGAGAGCCTGAGCCTGGGCGTCCTGCAACTGCCCGACGCCGCGCACCGGCTGGCCTGGCTCGCCGACCACCTCAGCGAGCTCCCGGGCTCCGGCATCATCTACACCCTCACCGTCGCCGCCGCCGAGGAGGTCACGGCGTTCCTGCGCCACCGCGGCCACGTCGTCGCCTCCTACACCGGCAAGACCGAGAACGCCGACCGCCAGCAGGCGGAGGAGGATCTGCTCGCCAACCGCGTCAAGGCGCTGGTCGCCACCTCCGCGCTCGGCATGGGCTTCGACAAGCCGGATCTGGGGTTCGTGGTCCACCTGGGGTCGCCGTCGTCCCCGATCGCCTACTACCAGCAGGTGGGCCGCGCCGGGCGCGGAGTGGAGCACGCGGAAGTGCTGTTGCTCCCGGGCCGCGAGGACGAGGCGATCTGGAAGTACTTCGCGTCCCTCGCCTTCCCCTCCGAGGACCAGGTGCGCCGCACCCTCGATGTGCTGGCCGCGTCCGACCGCCCCGTGTCGCTGCCCGCCCTGGAGCCGCAGGTGGACCTGCGGCGCTCCCGCCTGGAGACCATGCTCAAGGTGCTCGACGTGGACGGCGCGGTGCACCGGGTGCGCGGCGGCTGGACGGCGACCGGCCGGCCGTGGGCCTACGACGCCGAGCGCTACGCCTGGGTCGCGCGACAGCGCGAGGCGGAGCAGCAGGCGATGCGGGACTACGCCACCACCGCGGGATGCCGGATGGAATTCCTGCGCCGACAGCTCGACGACGAGGCCGCCGCCCCTTGCGGACGCTGCGACAACTGCGCGGGCCCCCGGTTCACCGCCGCGGTCTCCGCCACGGCTCTGGACGCGTCGCGGGGCGAACTGGGGCGTCCGGGCGTCGAGCTCGAGCCCCGGCGGATGTGGCCGACGGGCATGCCCGCGGTGGGCGTCGATCTCAAGGGCCGCATCCCCGCGGGGGAGCAGGCCGCGACCGGCCGGGCCCTCGGCAGGCTGTCCGACATCGGCTGGGGCAACCGGCTGCGGCCGCTCCTCGCCCCGAACGCGCCGGACGGCCCCGTTCCGGATGATGTGGCGGACGCCGTGGTGACCGTGCTGGCCGACTGGGCCCGGGGGCCGGGTGGTTGGGCCCCTGGCGCGCCCGACGCGACCGCCCGGCCGGTGGGTGTCGTCACGCTCGCCTCCCGCACCCGGCCCAAGCTCATTCAGTCGCTGGGCGAGCGCATCGCCGCCATCGGCCGGATGCCGTTGCTGGGCACGGTGGAATACCGCGACACGGAAGCGGACACCCGGCTGCCGCGCTCCAACAGCGCCCAGCGACTGCGGGCGCTGGAAGGGGCGTTGAGCGTCCCGCCGGGTCTCGCGACGGCCCTGGCCTCGGCGGGCGGACCCGTGCTGCTTGTCGACGATCTTTCGGACACGGGCTGGACGCTGGCCGTGGCCGCGCGGCTGCTGCGCCGGGCCGGGGCGAAGGAGGTGCTCCCGCTGGTTCTGGCGGTACAGGGATAGGCGCGCGTGACGGGCAGGGCGGCTGGGCAGGGATAGGGGCGCGCAGCACCCGGCGGGGGCAGTGGCGCCAATTGATCGTTGCCGCGTACCGGTGCGACCGGGAGAATCGGACGTGCTCCCGCCCCCGCACGTCCAAGCGTCCCGACGGACCGCCGTGGCGGTGCGCGCCCTTGCCCGACGCCCGCCCGCGCCCACCCATGGGCACGCAGACGAAGGGAGGATCATGGCCTTCGGCTTAGCCCCGCCCCCCGCCGACTCCGGTCCCCGGCTGGGCCGCTCGCTGGAGCCCGCCGAGTGGGCCGCGGCGGGAATCCCGTTGCTGCGCAACCCACGCGAACTGATCACCGGTCTGCATGTGCGTCACCTGCCCGCACCGTCGACGGCGGTCGTCGCCGTCCTCGATCCCGATGAACGGCTCGCCGCGAGCGCGTCCTTCACCCGACGGCCCGCCTCGGCCGACGGCTGGGAGCTCCGCAACGCGCTTCTCGCGCAGTTGCGCCAGGTGATCCCGCACGACCTCCGGCGCCGTACCCCGGTCCGCACTGCCGTGCTTCTCTACTGCCGGGAGGGCGGGGCCCATTGGACGGAGGAGGACGGTGCGTGGATGTGGGGCCTGCGCGACGCATGCACGCTGCACGGCCTGCGCTGCGGGGCGTACATCACGCTGACCACGAGCGGCTGGCAGATACTCGGCGAAGGGCGCAGCGGACGGCGTCCGCGGTCACCCGTGTACCGGGCCGCGCCGCCGACATCCGGAAGCGCAGCCTCCGAGATGCGGAGGACGCACCACCGCACAGCGGCCGGCTGACCGGCCGCCGCAGGGCGGCGGTTCGGGCACGAACCCCGCGGTCACCGTCGCCTCCAGGGCCCGGGTGACCGCTGGGCCCGTGCCTCAGACGCCCACCGGAAGGAGGGAGTTGACCCGCTGGGGATCACCGCAGACGATCAGCAGCGCACCGGCGCGGTCCAGGGCGGCGGGCAGGGCGCCGTTCACCATGGATTCCGCGCCGCCGTTGACCGCGACGACCACGATCGGGCGGCGTCCGGTGCGGGTCGCCTCGACGCTCGCGTAGAACACGTCGTCACGGGCGTCGTGCTGCGCCCAGTACGACGACTCGCCGAAGGTCAGCTCGTGCACCGCCCAGGGGTGCGGGTCGCCGGTGGTGAGCACCAGGATCTCGCCGGGCTCACGGCCGGAGTCGAGCAGCAGGTCGACGGCTTCGTCCGCGGCGTCCAGCGCACCCTGCGCGGAGGCCGGGATCAGCTGGACCTGCGGACCGGCCGCCGGGGCCGGGGCGGGTGCGGCAGGGGCCTTGGCGTCCGTCACCGCGGCACGCGGGGACGGTACCGGGGCCGGGCCGCGGTGGGAGCCGGGGCTGCCGGGCCGCACCGGGACCGGACGGGGGCCGGGGCCAGGGACAGGACGGGGGGTCGGCGCGCCGCGGCCGGGGGCCGGAACTGCGCGGGGACCCGGGACACTCTCGTGAATCTGAGGCTCCTCGGGGATGAGAGGCATGAGTTGATGTTTATCAAACGCCGGTGCGGGACGCGTCGGCGGGTGGCGGCCGGAGCCGCTCAGAAGTCGAAACCGAGTTGGCCACCGGCCTCCAGAGCAAGTGCCTCAGGGGTGCTGCGCACCCGCTTGAGGTGCTGCCACCTGGGCAGCGCGTCGAGATAGGACCAGGACAGCCGGTGGTACGGGGTGGGGCCCAGCGCCTCCAGGGCGGCGCGGTGCACCGGCGAGGGGTATCCGGCGTTGTCGCCGAAGCCGAAGTCGGCGCACTCGGCGCCCAGTTCGGCCATCATGGCGTCGCGCCGCACCTTGGCGATCACGGATGCGGCGGCGACGACCACGCAGGACTGGTCGCCCTTGATGACCGTGCGGACCTTCCAGGGATCGCCGAGGTAGTCGTGCTTGCCGTCGAGGATCACGGCGTCGGGCCGCACGGGCAGGGCGTCCAGGGCGCGGGTGGCGGCCAGTCGCAGCGCGGCCGTCATGCCCAGCTCGTCGATCTCCTGTGGGGAGGAGTGCCCGAGCGCGTGGGCGGTGACCCAGCTCTCCAGCTCGCCCGCGAGCGCGGTGCGCCGCTTGGGGGTGAGCAGTTTGGAGTCGGTGAGGCCCTCGGGGGGCCGGCGCAGACCGGTGACGGCAGCGCACACGGTGACGGGTCCGGCCCAGGCTCCCCGGCCGACCTCGTCGACTCCGGCGACGACCTTGGCTCCGGTCGTGGCGCGCAAGGAGCGCTCGACGGTGTGGGTAGGCGGTTCGTACGGCATAGCGCCAGCAAGCGTACGCCCCCGGCCCCGGCCCGAGTAGCCCCGCCCCCTCCTCTTTTCGTCTCTACCTTCTGTCCGGTCAGCCCACAGCAGCAGGCAGCCACGCGGGAAGCGCTTCGGCGGCCTCCAGCCAGCCCGCGGGCGGTGCGCCCCGCTCGGCCGCCGCGACCACTCCCCCGACGATGGCGCAGGTGGTGTCCACGTCGCCGCCCACCTGCGCGGTCGTCCAGAAGGCGGTCTCGTAGGACGCGAGGTTGCGGGCGGCGGCCCACAGCGCGAAGGGCACGGTGTCATGGGCGCTGGTACGGCGTCCGCAGCCGAGGACCGCGGCGACGGTGTGCGCGTCGCCGTAGTCGAGCATGTCGCGGGCGCGCCTCAGCCCGGCCTGGACGGCGCTGCGCGGTACGAGCGCGATCACTCCGTCCAGGAGCGCCTCGGCGGCGACGGGGCCGGTGGGCGCGGCGGCGATCGCCGCGGCAGCGGCCACGGCCATGGTCCCTGCCACGGCCTCGCGGTGCTGATGGGTGACGTACGCGGAGATCTCGGCCTGGTGCGTCGCCTGCTCCGGGTCGTCCGCGTACCAGGCGCCGAGCGGGGCGACGCGCATGGCCGCGCCGTTGCCCCAGGAGCCCTGGCCGTTGAACAGGGCGGCGGCCAGCTCCCGCCAGTCGCTTCCTTCCCTGACCAGGCGCAGCATGCGGTTGACCGCCGGGCCGTAGCCGCGGTCGAAGTCGTGGTGCTCGGCGAAGGAGCGCGCGAGGGCGTCCTGGTCGATACGGCCGTGCTCGGCGAGGACGCCCAGCACCGAACAGGCCATTTCGGTGTCGTCGGTCCACTGCCAGGGGGCGGGCGGCAGTTCGCGGCGCTTGAGGGACGGGTAGTTGGCGGGGACGAAGAACTGGGACCCGAGGGCGTCACCCAGGGCCAGCCCGCGCAGGCTCCCCAGGGCTCGGTGGAATCGGTCAGCGGTCATCGCAGCGAACTCTAACCGGTGAAGCCGTACGGTTCGGGGGTGCACCAGCGCTCGAACGGCCGGTCCAGGTGGTAGCGGCCGTCGGTGCCGAGGACCAGGGCCCGGGTCTCCCCGTTGCCCGGGTTCGACAGGCATTCGAACTCGGCGACGGTCCAGTGCAGCCACCGCATGCAGAACAGTCTCATGGTCAGCCCGTGGGTGACCAGCAGGACGTTCGGCGGGTGGCCGGGGTCCTCGAAGCTGCGCCACAGGCTCTCCAGGAAGGCCCCGACGCGGTCGTAGACGTCGGCTCCCGACTCGCCCTGGGCGAAGCGGTAGAAAAAGTGGCCGTAGGCGTCCCGATAGGCCTTCTGGCGGCGCACGTCGGCGGGATCCTGCCAGTTTCCCCAGTCCTGCTCGCGCAGGCGCGGCTCCTCGCGGACCCGGACCCGGGCCGGGTCGAGCCCCAGGGCGTGGAAGGTCTGGTGCGTGCGGCGGTAGGGGGATACGTAGGCGGACACCTGCTCGCCCCCGAAGAGTTCACGCAGGTGGGTGCCCGCTCCCCGGGCCTGCTCGCGCCCCCTTTCGGTCAGGCTGAGGGCGTGGTCGGGCTCCCGTTCATAGACGGTGTCGTCGACGTTGCCCACCGACTCGCCGTGTCGGATGAGAACGATGCGTCGGGGCCGTGGCATGCCGCCACCCTAGATCGAGTACGGGCCCCCTGCCGCACGTCACCCCTCGGTCAGCGGGCGCCCGGCCCGCATCTCGCGGCGGCGCCCGACGAAGCGGCTGGTCGGCAACCCCCGGCTATTCGGTGAGCGCCCCGCTCCTGGGCAGTGCGCACCCGGCTGGAGCCCGAGGCCTGCCCCCGGGCCGACCACTGCTCGTACGCCCGGCCACCGCCATGCGGGCGAGCCCTAGTGCATGCAGGGCCTTGTCGGCCCGGGCTCTGCGCCCGGCCCGCGTGACGCTGCCGGGCCCCACGGCCCGGCAGTCGCGGGAGCGCCGGTCACACCGTCCAGGACGGCTCTATCGCGACGATGTCGCCTCCGATCGCCGCGACATCCGCCTCGGTCTGCGCCCGCAGTGCGAGCCGCTCCAGCCGGTCCACGCGGTATTTCCCGTACTCGGCGCCGGAGTCCCACATGGACAGCACCAGGAACTCCTGGCCCGGCGCCTCGCCGAACACGCCGCGCAGCATTCCTGGCGACCCGGCCATGGCCGGGTTCCACACCTTCTCCTGCATCAGCGTGAAGTGCTCGACCCGGTCCTCGCGGACGCGGCAGTGGGCGATCCGCACCACGTCCGCGTCCGCGAACTGCGGCCGGAATCCCACCTTTACGTCACACCGGTGCTCGAACAGCCGCACCTGGATGTTCTTGAACGTGCCGGCCTGCGCGGCCGCCAGCCTGTCGTGGGAGCGGGCCATGAACGAGTCGTAGAACGCCCTGCTCTCCCAGAAGCCGAAGAGGTGCGCCACATGGGGGCGGCCCCTGCTCCAGCCCCCGCCCTGCCCCCGGAATCCCGGTTCGCCGAGCAACCCCGCCCATTTTCGCTGCCCCCGCTCGAAACCGCGGCGGTCCACCACGGTGCAGCGAATCCACTTGACCAGCACCGCGCCATCGTACGGTGCCGACAGCGGCGCGTAATCACGTACCGGATGAGTACACCCGCGCGAGCGCGTCGGCATCCGCCTCACTGAGCTCGATACGGAACTCGCGCTTCAGCAGTTCCGCCAAGTCCTCGGGCTTCACGTCCTGTTGCTCGGTGGCACCATCGGGGCGCGCCGTCGAGAACGACGGTCCCACCAGACTCCGGCGTACGCCCGGCTCCGTCCGCTGCACGACCACGCGGGAGACGAAGGGCGAATGCGGATGGGTGGAGATGTAGTGGTTCATCACGGCGTAGTCGACCGGGAAACGCGGCTCCGGGCCGAAGGCGTACAGGTCGAACCAGCCCTCCGGATGGAGCGAGCGCAGCACGTGTACGTCCTGCGGTTCACGCGCGATCCCGAACGTCCAGTCGCCTTGGCGCGCCTGCGCTCCGTCCTGGAAGGGCAGTGGCTCCAGCAGGCCTTCCCCGCCGAACCCGACATCGCACAGCCACCGACCGCCGTCGGCCTCGACCTTCAGGGCCATGTGCGTGACGGGACGCAGCTTGTCACTGCCCATGCGGACCCTCGCCCCGAGGCCGGTGAAGGAGAATCCGATGCGCTCCAGGACCGCGGCGAACAGCAGGTTCTGTTCGTAGCAGTAGCCGCCCCGGCACGCGGCCACCATCTTGTCCTGCAACGCCCCCATGCCGAGCAGGATCGGCCGGCCCAGCAGGATCTCCAGGTTCTCGAAGGGGAAGGCGGCCACGTGCGCACGGTGGACCGCCCGGAGCGTGGCGAGATCCGGCCGCACCTCCCCCGTCAGCCCGATACGTGCCAGGTAGGCGTCCAGATCGAGCTCGTCACCGCTCCACAGGGACATGGGTCACCACTCCTCTTCACACTTCCGGGCCGTGCCACTCTCCATGATCACTCAGCCGGTGCGAGCAGCACCGCGGCGGCATCGCGCGCCCGGCAGGCCGCGTCAGGCTCGCCGGTGATCGCCGCCGTGGTGATCGCCCCGTCGACGAGCACGGCCAGTTGGCCGGCCAGGCGCTCCGGATCCCTCACCCCGGCGGTGCGGACGAGGCCCAGGAGATAGCCGTGCACCTCGGCCTTGTGGTCGCGCACGGCGTCGGCCACGGCCGGTGAGCCCGTACCCAGTTCACCGAACGCGTTGATGAACGCGCAGCCCCTGAAGTCCGGTTCGGTGAACCATTCATACAGCCAGTCGAACACCGCGAGCGGCCGGTCCCGGTCGGCGGGCCGGAGTTCCACATGATCGGCCAGTGCGTCGCGCCAGCGCCGGTCGCGGCGCCGCAGACAGGCCTCCACCAGGGTGTCCTTGGAGGGGAAGCCCTGATAGAGGCGCTTGAGCGAGACGCCGGACGCGGCGCGGATCCGGTCCATGCCGACGGCCTGCACCCCGTGCTCGTAGAAGAGCGCCTCGGCGGCGTCGAGCACCCGCCGTTCGACCTCGGTGGTGTCCATGCCACTCCCGACTAGCGAAGAGAACGTTCGTTCTCTAGGCTACGCGACAGCGGGAGAACGACCGTTCTCCCTTGTCGGGAAAGGCAATTCCATGACTCAGCGACCGCCGCTTCCGCCGTTCGACGAGGAGACCGCCCGAGCCAAGGTCCAGGCCGCCGAGGACGCCTGGAACTCCTGCGACCCGGACCGGGTCGCCCTCGCCTACACCGAGGACTGCGTCTGGCGGAACCGGGACCGGTTCCTCACCGGCCGCGCGGAAATCCGGGAATTCCTGCGCCTCAAGTGGGAGAAGGAACTGGACTACCGCCTGCGCAAGGATCTGTGGTCCTGGAGCGGAAACCGCATCTCCGTACGTTTCCGGTACGACTGGCGCGATGCCGACGGCAGGCAGTGGGTCAGTTTCGGCAACGAGCAATGGGAGTTCGACGCCGACGGCCTGATGTGCCGGCGCGAGGCGAGCATCAACGACGTCCCCGCCGACGCGTCCGCCTCGGGGGACCGCGCACAGGACCCATTTCTCTCCGTGGCACCGCGTGAGCGGGTCAACTGACCCGCTCACCGGAAAGTCATCGCATCGGGTACGCCGCCGAGGGTGGCACCAGCGGCAACCGGCGTGAAATCCTTGGAAGTTGCGGACGCGAAACCGAGGAAGGGGAGCCTGGTGAGCAGTCTCAACAAGGGGATAGAAAAAGTCGAAGTGACGCTCAAATGGGACCCGAGCCCGTCCGGAACCCCCGCCACCGACCTCGACCTCATCGCGGCGACGTATCCCGTGGACGCGCCGCACGGCAGGCCCGCGTACCTCGTCCACTTCGACAGCCGGGCCCCCGACGGCACCATCACGCTCAACAGGGACAGCCGGACCGGTCAGGGCCTGGGCACGGACGAGGCGATGACACTGGAACTCGACCGGCTGTCGGACGACTACGGCCGGGTGGTGGTGGGTGTGGCCATCCAGCAGAACGCCGGGCGGAAGACGTTCGGCGAGGTGGCGAACACGGGAGTCCGCATCAGCGAAGGCCGGTCCGTGCTGGCTTCCGAGGATCTCGCGGCCGTCGCGGCGTCCACGGCCGCGACCGTCGGGGAATTCTTCCGGGACGGCTCGGGGGCGTGGAAATTCCGCAAGGCCGTCCGCGGATTCGACGCCGACCCGGCGGAGTTCGCGGCGCTGATGGGCAGTTGCTGACTCCGGGCACCCACCAGGGAACGAAAAACGGCCAGGCGGAAAAGCACCCCCGGAGGGGGCCTTTCCGCCTGGTCACGTCATACGGCGCACCCGGTGCGCGCTATGCGGCGCTCGCCGTCAGCTGCAACCGCTGGTGGAGCCGCAGCCCTCACAGAGGTAGCAGCTGCCCGCGCGGCGCATCTTCGTGCCGCAGGAGAAGCAGAGCGGGGCGTCGGCGTTCAGACCGAGCTGCATCTCCACCAGTTCGGTGGAGTTGTGGGCCTGCTTCGGAGCCGGCACGGCCGCCGCGGGCTGGGCCGGGGCCTCCGCCTTGGGGGCCGCGACCTGGCGCGGAGCCGACTGGGCGAGGCCCTCGACGTCGACCTCGTCGTCGGTCGGCTCGTACGAACCGGTGTCCAGGTGACGCTGGCGCTCCTCGGCGGAGTGGATGCCCAGGGCCGAGCGGGTCTCGAACGGCAGGAAGTCCAGCGCCAGGCGGCGGAAGATGTAGTCGACGATCGACTGCGCCATCCGGACGTCCGGGTCGTCGGTCATGCCGGCCGGCTCGAAGCGCATGTTGGTGAACTTCGAGACGTACGTCTCCAGCGGCACGCCGTACTGCAGGCCGACGGAGACGGCGATGGAGAAGGCGTCCATCATGCCCGCGAGGGTCGAGCCCTGCTTGGACATCTTGAGGAAGACCTCGCCGAGACCGTCGTCCGGGTAGGAGTTGGCGGTCATGTAGCCCTCGGCGCCACCGACCGTGAAGGAGGTGGTGATGCCCGGACGGCCCTTGGGCAGACGCTTGCGGACCGGGCGGTACTCGACGACCTTCTCCGCGACGGGAGCGGCCTCGGGAGCCTTGGCCTCTTCCTTCTTCTTGGCGGAGAGCGGCTGGCCGACCTTGCAGTTGTCGCGGTAGATCGCGAGCGCCTTCAGGCCGAGCTTCCAGCCCTCGAAGTAGACCTCCTCGACCTCCTCGACGGTGGCCGACTCCGGCAGGTTCACCGTCTTGGAGATGGCACCGGAGAGGAACGGCTGCGCGGCGGCCATCATGCGCACGTGGCCCATGGCGGAGATCGCGCGCTCGCCCATGGCGCAGTCGAAGACCTCGTAGTGCTCGGCCTTCAGGCCCGGGGCATCGATGACATTGCCGTGCTCGGCGATGTGGGCGACGATCGCCTCGACCTGCTCGGGCTGGTAGCCCAGGCGCTTGAGGGCCTTGGGGACCGTGTTGTTCACGATCTGCATCGAGCCGCCGCCGACGAGCTTCTTGAACTTGACCAGGGCCAGGTCCGGCTCGACGCCCGTGGTGTCGCAGTCCATCATCAGGCCGATGGTGCCGGTGGGGGCCAGCACGGAGGCCTGGGCGTTGCGGAAGCCGTTCTTCTCGCCCAGGCGGACGACGTCCTGCCAGGCCTCGGTCGCCGCGGCCCAGACCGGGGTGTCCAGGTCGTCGGCGCGCGGGGCGACGGCGTTGGCGTCGGAGTGCTGCTTCATGACGCGCTTGTGGGCGTCGGCGTTGCGGGCGTAGCCGTCGTACGGACCGACGACCGCGGCCAGCTCGGCGGAGCGCTTGTAGGAGGTGCCGGTCATCAGCGAGGTGATGGCACCGGCGAGCGCGCGGCCGCCGTCGCTGTCGTACGCGTGGCCGGTCGCCATCAGCAGCGCGCCGAGGTTGGCGTAGCCGATGCCGAGCTGACGGAAGGCGCGGGTCGTCTCGCCGATCTTCTCGGTCGGGAAGTCGGCGAAGCAGATGGAGATGTCCATCGCCGTGATGACCAGCTCGACGACCTTGGCGAAGCGCTCGGCGTCGAACGACTGGTGACCCTTGTCGTCGTCGCGCAGGAACTTCATCAGGTTCAGCGAGGCGAGGTTGCACGAGGAGTTGTCCAGGTGCATGTACTCGCTGCACGGGTTGGACGCGGTGATCCGGCCCGTCTCCGGCGAGGTGTGCCAGTGGTTGATCGTGTCGTCGTACTGAATGCCCGGGTCGGCGCAGGCCCAGGCCGCCTCGGCCATCTTGCGGAAGAGGCCCTTGGCGTCGATCTCCTCGATGACCTCACCGGTCATCCGGCCGCGCAGCCCGAACTTCGAACCGGTCTCGACGGCCTTCATGAACTCGTCGTTGACGCGGACGGAGTTGTTGGCGTTCTGGTACTGGACGGACGTGATGTCGTCGCCGCCCAGGTCCATGTCGAAGCCGGCGTCGCGCAGGGCGCGGACCTTCTCCTCCTCCTTCACCTTGGTCTCGATGAAGGCCTCGACGTCCGGGTGGTCGACGTCGAGGACGACCATCTTGGCCGCGCGGCGGGTGGCGCCACCGGACTTGATCGTTCCTGCGGAGGCGTCGGCGCCGCGCATGAAGGAGACCGGGCCGGAGGCGTTGCCGCCGGAGGAGAGCAGCTCCTTGGAGGAGCGGATGCGGGAGAGGTTCAGGCCGGCGCCCGAGCCGCCCTTGAAGATCATGCCCTCTTCCTTGTACCAGTCGAGGATCGACTCCATGGAGTCGTCGACGGACAGGATGAAGCAGGCGGAGACCTGCTGGGGCTGGGCGGTGCCGACGTTGAACCACACCGGCGAGTTGAAGCTGAAGACCTGGTGCAGCAGGGCGTAGCTGAGCTCGTGCTCGAAGATCTCGGCGTCCGCCGGGGAGGCGAAGTAGCCGTGCTCCTCGCCCGCCTTGCGGTAGGTCTTCACCACCCGGTCGATGAGCTGCCGCAGGCTCGACTCGCGCTCGGGCGAACCGACCGCACCACGGAAGTACTTGCTCGTGACAATGTTGACCGCGTTGACCGACCAGAAGTCGGGGAACTCGACGCCACGCTGCTCGAAGTTGATCGAGCCGTCGCGCCAGTTGGTCATGACGACGTCACGACGCTCCCAGACCACCTCGTCGTACGGGTGCACGCCGGGAGTCGTGTGGATGCGTTCGATGCGCAGACCCTTGCCGCCCTTGTTCCCCTTGGAGCGGGAACCTCGTGCCGGGCCGCTCGTCGTCTCTGTCATGCCGCCTCCCTCTACGGGCAAAACGCCCTAATGCGCCCAATTCTTCCGTGGCGCGGATGTCTTTCGTTCACCCGGGCGCGCGGAGCGCGCCGGGCAGGTCTCTGGTTGTCGCCGCTATTCGGCGGCGGTGGCGGGCGCGGGGACCCCGGGGGCCCCGCCGCACTCGCCGACGGCCACGACGGGCCGCTGCTCGCGGAGCTCCGCGACGGCGGCCTCGAAGTCCTCCAGCGAGTCGAACGCCTGGTACACGGACGCGAACCGCAGATACGCGACGAGGTCGAGATCCCGGAGGGGGCCGAGTATGGCGAGCCCGACGTCATGCGTGGAGAGCTCGGCGCTGCCCGTGGCCCGCACCGCCTCCTCGACACGCTGACCGAGCTGCGCCAGGGCGTCCTCGGTGACCGGCCGGCCCTGGCACGCCTTGCGCACCCCGGAGATGACCTTGTTGCGACTGAAGGGCTCGGTGACCCCGCTGCGCTTGATCACCATCAGCGACGCGGTCTCGACGGTCGTGAACCGGCGGGAGCAGTCGGGGCACTGGCGGCGCCTGCGGATCGAGCATCCGTCATCGGTGGTCCGACTGTCGACCACACGGCTGTCGGGGTGCCTGCAGAAGGGGCAGTGCATGGCTCTCCACCCTCCTCACCCTCATAGGACTGTGCACGATCTTCGGCTTCGGCCGACCCCCTTACGGGGGCCTCGCGAAGCAGCCCCCAGCATAGGCGATGACCGTGGGCCGGAATGACCAGCAACAGCCTTCGACCACAACTTGTGGGGAGCCACCGCAATCAAACCACTAGATCTGGTGCCGGGTGGCGAACCTCGCCGGAGGCGTGTCGCGCCGTCCGAGCAGGGTCCGAGCCTACGCGAGCAGCCCGAACCGCGGCCCCGTGGGGCCTTTGGGCGTCCGCGGATGACAGACTGGACACCGGCACCGCGACCTCGGCGCGCCGGGCGCGCCCGGCGGCTGCGGACCGCCGCCCCTCCGGAGGATTCCGAGCGGTCGGCGCCCGACCCGGCAGGGTCTGTGAAGTCCGTAGGACTTCGCACCGAAGGGTACCGTAATAGGTCGAATTGATCTTCAGCCGTACACCCTCTCGCCTGATCACGTCAGGGAATCTTCGATATTTCACTCGAACGTGTGTTTGGCGCAACCTTTCGAAAGCAACTACCGTTGTCCAGCTAGGGAGAACATCTCGAGAGGGGCCGACGTGACCACCACCGCAGACAGCGCCACCATCACCGCCCAGGACCGCTCCCAGAACCGACTCGACCAGGCACACCCGATGAATGACGCAGCCATGAACGCCGAGGGGCAGAAGCCCGCTCGCGCCCTTCCCGGACGACCTCCAGGGATCCGGGCGGACAGCTCGGGCCTCACCGACCGGCAGCGGCGGGTGATCGAGGTCATCCGGGACTCCGTCCAGCGCCGGGGCTATCCGCCCTCCATGCGCGAGATCGGCCAGGCGGTGGGACTCTCGAGCACCTCCTCCGTGGCCCACCAGCTCATGGCCCTGGAGCGCAAGGGCTTCCTCCGCAGGGATCCCCACCGCCCGCGCGCCTATGAGGTGCGCGGCTCCGACCAGCCCAGCTCGCAGCCCACCGACACCACCGGCAAGCCCGCGGCCTCCTATGTGCCCCTGGTCGGCCGGATCGCCGCCGGCGGCCCCATCCTCGCCGAGGAGTCCGTCGAGGACGTCTTTCCGCTGCCGCGCCAATTGGTGGGCGACGGCGAGCTGTTCGTCCTCAAGGTGGTCGGCGACTCCATGGTCGAGGCCGCCATCTGTGACGGCGACTGGGTCACGGTGCGTCGCCAGCCGGTCGCGGAGAACGGCGATATCGTGGCCGCGATGCTCGACGGCGAGGCGACGGTCAAGCGCTTCAAGCGTGAGGACGGCCATGTGTGGCTGCTCCCGCACAACGCCGCCTACCAGCCCATTCCCGGCGACGAGGCCACCATCCTGGGCAAGGTGGTGGCGGTGCTCCGCCGGGTCTGAAGGCGTCGCACGACCGAGCCCCGGAACCACTGCGCCGGTTCCGGGGCTCGCCTTTGCGCTCGCCCCCGGACCCGGTCCGGGGGCACCGCGCCCTACCGGTCCTCCGCCTTGGCGGCCGCGTCGATCGCCGCCAGGGAGCGGCGGACCTGGTTGCGGTCCGTCGTGTACCAGAAGTCCGGCATCGAGGCGCGCAGGAAGCTTCCGTAGCGGGCCTTGGCCAGCCTCGGGTCGAGCACCGCGACGACCCCCCGGTCGCCCGAGGCCCGTACGAGACGGCCCGCGCCCTGTGCCATCAGCAGCGCCGCGTGCGTGGCCGCGACCGCCATGAAGCCATTGCCCCCGGCCTCCTCCACGGCCTTCTGCCGGGCGCTCATCAGCGGGTCGTCGGGGCGCGGGAAGGGCACCCGGTCCATCACGACGAGCTGACAGCTCGGCCCGGGCACGTCGACCCCCTGCCACAGGGAGAGCGTGCCGAACAGGCACGTCCGCGCGTCGTCCGCGAAGGCCTTGATGAGCTCGCCCAGCGTGTCCTCGCCCTGCAGCAGGATCGGCGTGTCGAGCCGGCCCCGCAGTGCCTCCGCCGCCGCCTGCGCGGCCCGCATCGAGGAGAACAGCCCGAGCGTACGGCCGCCGGCCGCCTCCACCAGCTCCGCGAGCTCGTCGAGCATGTCCGTGCGGCTGCCCTCCCGGCCTGGCTGGGAGAGGTGCTGCGCCACGTAGAGGATCCCCTGCTTGGGGTAGTCGAAGGGCGAGCCCACGTCGACGCCCTTCCACTGCGGGCTGTCCTCTCCCCCGGTGCCTTCGGGGGCCAGCCCCAGGGAGGCGCCGACCCCGTTGAAGTCCCCGCCGAGCTTGAGCGTGGCCGAGGTGAGGATCACCGAACGCTCGGTGAAGAGCTTCTCCCGCAGCAGGCCGGAGACCGACAGCGGAGCGACGCGCAAGGAGGCCCCGAAGCGGTCGTGGCGGGCGAACCAGACGACGTCGTACTCGGAGCCCTCGACGATCCGCTCCGCCACCGTGTGGATGCTCTCCACCGCGGCCAGCGCCTGCTTGCGGACGGCGTCCTCGTCCTGGACAGACTTGTCACGGGTGTTGCCGATGGCCGAGATCACCGTGCGGGACGCGTCGCGCAGGGCCGTCAGCGCGTACTGCAGATCCTCCGGGAGAACCTCCAGGCGGCCCGGAAGCGCGAGCTCCATCAGGCGCTCGAAGGTCTCGGAGGCGGTCTGGAGCGCGTCCGCGGCCTTTTCGTCCACGAGCTTGGCGGCCCGGCGCACGGCGCGGTTGACCTGGCCCGGCGAGAGCTCGCCGGTGGCCACGCCGGTGACCCGCGAGACCAGCTCGTGGGCCTCGTCGACGATCAGCACCTCGTGGCCGGGCAGCACCGGGGCGCCCTCGATCGCGTCGATGGCCAGCAGGGCGTGGTTGGTGACCACGACATCGGCGAGCTTGGCCCGCTCCCGGGCGGCCTCGGCGAAGCACTCGGCGCCGTACGCGCACTTGGACGCCGACAGGCACTCGCGGGAGGTCACCGAGACCTGGGACCACGCGCGGTCGGAGACGCCGGGCGTGAGGTCGTCGCGGTCGCCCGTCTCGGTCTCGTCGGACCAGTCGCGCAGGCGCAGCAGGTCCTTGCCGAGCTTGCTGCTCGGGGCGGCCGCCGTCGGGGCCACCGGCTCGGCCGCGTCGAACAGGGCCTGCTCCTCCTCCTGCGGCGCGCCCTCGTGCAGCCGGTGCAGGCACAGGTAGTTCGACCGGCCCTTGAGCATGGCGAACTGCGGGCGGCGGCGCAGCAGCGGCTGGAGGGCATCGACCGTGCGGGGCAGGTCGCGCTCCACGAGCTGGCGCTGGAGCGCGAGCGTGGCGGTCGCCACGACGACGCGCTCGCCGTGGGCCAGGGCCGGGACCAGATAGCCGAGGGACTTTCCGGTGCCGGTGCCGGCCTGCACCAGCAGGTGGGAATTGTCGTCGACCGCTTCGGCGACGGCTTCGGCCATGGTGACCTGACCGGGCCGCTCGGTGCCGCCGACGGCGGTGACGGCGGCGTGCAGGAGATCGGCGAGGGAGGGCGAGGAGGAGGCAGTCATAGCGCGTCCAGCCTAAGGGGAGGCACTGACAACTCTTGCCCGATCATGGAAATGTGCAGCGGATCGGGTCCGGCGGGACACGGTCGGACAGCGTCCGTGATACGCGGGATGCCGCCCTTACGTACCCCGGCCCGTACGGGCGCGGCCGGCCGTCGAGTTGGCCCGTGCGGTCGGTCGGAGCAGCGGGCGGTCAGAGGACGCGGCGCAGGGCGCGGTCGCGGATCATCAGGGCCGCGCGCCTGTCCGGCAGGGCGATCTCGGCGGACAGCCGGAAGCCCGCGCTGAGGAACGCCGAGACGGACGGCACATTGCGGAGATCGGGTTCGGCGACGACCCGGCCGCAGGCGGGGCGGCGGTCCAGGACGAGGTCGGCGACGGTGCGCAGCAGGTGGGTGCCGATGCCACGGCCGCGGCAGGCGACCTTGCCGATGAGGAGGTGGAGTCCGGTGTCGTGCGGCCGTGCCGGGTAGTGGCGGGCGATGGGGTCGAGGTCGGCGCGGTACACCTCCCAGTAGCTCATCGGGACACCGGCGAGCACTCCCAGGCAGGGGACGCTGCGGCCGTCGCCGTCGAGCTGGGCGCGGAGGTGGGCCTCGGCGACGGTCTCGGGCCCGTCGAGCTCCCAGAAGGCCGCGACGGCCGGGTCGTTCATCCAGCGGGTGACGGTCCGCAGGTCGCGTTCGACGCGGACGGGTACGAGCTGGAAGGTGCCCATGGCGGTGTCGACCGGCCCCCAGTCCGCGAGGGAGTCGAGGAGGTCGGCCGCGCCGCGCCGGTACGCGGCGGCGCCCTCCGCGTGCGGCTCCGGCTGGTCGTGGGCGATGAGCTCGACGAGCTCATCGGACAGCTTCAGGTCGAGGGTGTCGTCGGTGCTGGAACTGGCGCTCGGGTCGGTGGGCGGCGCGGCGGCGCTCTCCTCTCCGCCGGCCCCCGGCCTCGCGGAACGTCCGCCGCCCTCAACCGGATGCGTCCCGTCCGGGCTCTCGCCGGTCATCCGGCCGACGTGACAAGGGGGTTGGCGATGGTGACGTAGACGGACTGGGTGTCGACCGGGCCGACGAGCTCGTCGAGGCCGTGCAGTCGGGTCAGCAGGTTGGCCTTGCAGCGGAGCGTGGGCGACGCGAGGAGGTGGCCGGGCAGGGACGAGGCGCCGGTGCCCGGTCCGGAGGCCGCGTCCTTGAGGAAGCGCCGGAAGGCGGCCAGCAGGACCCTCTCGTCCGCCAGCCGCTGCGCGCCGAACGCGCCGATCAGACCGAGGACGTTGTTGATGCCGAGGTAGTACGCGAACCGTTCGTCGGCCACCGCGTCGGGGACGAAGGTGTCGCTCTCCGCGCCGATCCCGGGGAGCCCGCTGTCGAGCGCGTCGCGGTGGGACTCGCGGAAGTAGTAGCCCTGGTTGTCGCGGAAGCGGCCACCGGCGGGCCAGCCGTCGCGGTCCAGGAGGACCAGGGTGTTCTGCTGGTGGGCCTCCAGCGCGATGCCCGCCTCGCCGTCGAGCCACAGCACGGGCCGTACGACCGCTTCCAGGTAGCGCAGGAACCACTCCGTGGAGACGGCCCCCGCGGGCCGTCCGGTGCGGAGCGCGAGCCGGGCCACGAGGTCGGCGACGCGGGAGGACATGCCGGGCTGCCCCGGGTGGCCCGCGGTGCCCGGCCAGGGGCGCGGCGAGAGGAGCCCGGCGAGGCACGCGGCGTCGTCCCCGGGGCCGAAGGGGTTGTGCCGGACGACGGCGTCGAGTCCGGTCAGCGGCGTGCCGTCCGGGGAGTCGACGGCGAGCCAGGCGGGGTCGCGGACGATGTCGAAGCCGAGGCCGCCCGCGCACGCCGCGCGCCACCGCTCGGCGAGTCCGCTGCGCAGCAGCCGGTGCACCTCGACGCCGCGCCGCAGCTCCTTGCGGAGGTTCTCCCGCCGCGAGTTGGTGATGCGCAGCCCCAGGGAGAGCTTCAGCATCGCGGGCGCGCCGGGGCGGTGCAGGGTGCGCACGGACGAGGTGGGGTACCACGGCTCGCCGTGCGCGCCGAGGTCGTGGAGCAGCCCGGCTTGGAGGAGGGCGGCGGCTGCCGGGCGGCTGCGCAGGTCGTGCGCCTGCCAGGGGTGCGCCGGCAGGGCCACGGTGTCCGGTGGCAGGCGCAGCCCCGGGCCGGCGAGCCGGGCGGCGAGCGTGCCGGCGTCGACGGACCTGCCCCGCTCGGTCCAGGCCGATTCGGACGCCAGTAGGGAGCGGTGGACGGCCAGCCAGTGCAGCGGGAAGGAGCCGCGCGTCTCGGGTGAGTAGAGGCGGGACTCGGCTTCGGAGAGGCCCTCGCGGCTCTTGGGCGCGGGGTGGAGGGGGTGTCCGAGCAGCAGGGACTGTTCCGCGTAGAGGAAGAGGTCGTCCCCGTCCGGGTCGGCGGGCCGGGCGCGCCGGTCCGCGAGGAACTCCGCCGTACGGCGTGCCGAGTCCGCGACCCGGCCGACGAGTTCGGCGACGCCCCCGGCGGGTGGGCGGTCGGCGGGGGCGGTCCGGTGCTCGGCTTCCCGGCCGAGGAGGGCGGCCAGGGTGACGGCGTCGACGGGCGGGGCGTCGGCCGGGCCGTCCACCAGCGCGGGCGGGCCGAAGCGGTGCCAGCCGGTGGCGGACCAGTGGCGCAGGGGGACGTGCAGGGCGGTGCCGCTCGCGGTGAGGGGCAGCCGCAGCGCGCCGCCGTCCGGGCGGGCGATGTCGTTCTCGCGGACCCAGCAGCGCAGCAGGTTCTCCACGGCGGCTGCGTCCGCGGCGGCCCCGGGGTCGGGGTGCTCCAGCGGGTCGGGAGCGGTCGGCGTGCGCGGGTCGGGGCCCGTGCCCTGGCCCGGCACCGCGGACACCTTGGGCCGGCCCGCCGGCTGACGGTCCCGGTGGGCGGTGGGCGCCTCGGTCCCGGTGGATGCGTTCATGCGGTGTGCGGCACGCGTGCCCCGGTGTCAGGCCGGGGACGCGACACCTGCCTCCTTCGGCATGCTCGGGGTGGGTGCGCGGCGGTGGGTCCGGTCTACCGCGGCGAGGGCGTCCGCCAGGCGGTCGAGGACGGCCTCCGTCTGCTCGTCGGTGATCGTGAGGGGAGGCAGGAGGCGTACGACGGAGGAGTGCGGGCCGCCGAGTTCGACGATGAGCCCTCGGCGCAGGCACTCGCGCTGCACGGCGGCGGCCGGGCCGGGCGTGCATTCGATGCCGATCAGGAGCCCCAGCCCCCGCACCTCGCCGACGCACGCGTGGGCCGGCGCCCGGAGCCGCCGGAGCATGTGCGCGCCGAGCTCCGCCGCGCGCCCGGCGAGGTGGTTCTCCCGTACGAATCGCAGGGTCGCCGTGCCCGCCGCCATGGCCAGTTGGTTGCCCCGGCAGGCGTCCGCGCCGTCGCCCGGCGGCCATGCACCGAGGTCGGCGCGGTGGACGACGGCGGCGAGCGGGAGGCTGCCGCCGATCGCGTGGGACAGCACCATCACGTCGGGCACGATCCCGCTGTGCTCGACCGCCCAGAAGGCGCCGGTGCGGCCCACGCCGGTCGCCGCCTCGTCCACGACGAGGGGGATCGCGCGGGCGGCGGTGACGTCGCGGGCCCGCCGCAGCAGGCCGTCCGGTGCGGGGAGCACGGCGCCCTCGCCCGCCACGGGTTCGACGACCACACCGGCCGGTGCGCGCCCGCCGCTTCCCAGGGTGGCGAGGAGCGCCTCGGACGGACCGGAGAGTGCGAGAGAGGTCTCGGCGGGTGTCCCGGAAAGGGTGAGCAGCTCCGTGCGGCCCGTCGCGGCCCGCAGGAGTGCGGAGGCGGCCCGCAGCGCGTCGGCGCCCGTCGGACCGCAGAACCGGATCCGCGCCGCGTCGGCCAGCCCGCGGGGCAGCGTGGCGAACAGCTCGTGGGTGAAGGCTTCCCGCACGGGTGTGGCGAGGTCCGGCGCGTGCAGCGGGGCGCCCGAGTCAAGCACGGCGCGGATCGCTTCGAGCACGACCGGGTGATTGTGACCGAGCGCCAGCGAGCCCGCCCCCGAGGCGCAGTCGAGATAGCGCCGCCCGTCGGCACCCTCGACCGTCAGCCCCCGCGCGCGCACCGGCACGACCGGCAGCGAGCGGGCGTAGGTACGGGCCGCCGTCTCCCGGGCCGACTGCCGCCGGAGGATGCCGTCATGGGTCCCCGACGGTGACGCGGTCGGCGGCAGCTGGGTCAAGGTCACAGCTCTGGGACCTCCTGGTGCTGAACTCCGGTCGGCTCTCCCCCGTACGTACCAACGACGCCGCGAGCGGCGGAACACGGCCGACCGTCAAGAAGGTTCGGCCCGGAACCGGGGACCCGCCCTCGCCCGTCTCCCATCGCACCGGCATAGTGGGGTCCTGCCACCCCACTGGGGCGGTACATGACAAATTCATAAGCGGGCGCGCACTGCGCGGGCACCGCTGCGCCAAGAGATCGATTCAGGGGGAACCCACTCCATGCCATCCATCCGCCGGCCCGCGCTGGCAGCGGCCGCTCTGACCGCCGCGCTGGCCCTGACAGCCACCGCGTGCGGCCCTTCCGAGGACAAGGCGTCCGGGAGCGACAAGCCCAGCGCCTCGGCCACCCAGACGGGTGACGACGGCCTCCAGCTGCCCAAGAACCTGCCCTCGTCCCTCAAGGACCTGGACAAGTGGAAGAACGGCGCCTGGAAGAACTGGAACAAGGACCAGTGGCTTCGCGAGGCCCGTGACTTCATCAACCCCATCATCAAGGGCCACTGGAAGCCCGACACCATGAAGGACGCCCGCTCCAGCGACAAGACGCTGTCGAGCAAGGGCGCTCCGGGCACCGCCCCGGGCGCCTCCGGCGACCAGGGTGTCACCGACCCCGAGCCGCAGCCGGTCACGGCCAAGTCGGTCGGCCTGCCGTACCACAACAACGCCGCCCCGGTCGGCAAGGTCTTCTTCGACAGCCCCGAGGGCCACATGGTCTGCTCGGCGACGGTCGTCAAGGACCCGGCACACCCGGGCAAGTCCAACATGGTGTGGACCGCGGGCCACTGCGTGCACGCGGGCAAGAGCGGCGGCTGGTACCGCAACATCGCCTTCGTGCCGTCCTACAACGACAAGGGCCTGCCGGGCGCACAGGTCAACACCGCGCCGGTGCAGGACGTCGCTCCGTACGGCGTGTGGTGGGCGGACTGGGCGCAGACGTCCTCGCAGTGGATCACGCAGGGTGCCGAGACCGGTGGTGCCGGTGCTCCCTATGACTTCTCCGTGCTGCACGTGAAGCCGGAGTCCGCTTCCGGCAAGTCCCTCGAAGAGACCGTCGGCAACGCCCTCACGGTCGACTTCGACGCCCCGCAGGTGAAGTCCATCCAGTCGATGGGTGCTTGGGGCTACCCGGCCGCGCCGCCGTTCGACGGGCAGAAGATGTACGACTGCATCGACAAGCCGAGCCGGCTGACGATCGAGCCGTCGCAGCCGACCATGTACCGCATCGGCTGCACCATGACCGGTGGTTCGTCGGGCGGCGGCTGGTTCGCCCAGCGCGACGGCAAGGTGGTGCTGGTCTCCAACACCTCCATCGGCCCGGCCAACAGCACCTGGCTCGCGGGTCCGCACCTGGGCCCTGAGGCCAAGGGCGTCTATGACGGCATCAGCCGGAAGTTCGCCAACCAGTAAGCGGTGAAGCCCGAAGGCCCGCCCCCGGACGGGGGCGGGCCTTCGTGTTCCGTACGCGCGCGGCAGCAGGTCAGCCGCGGGCCGCCGGGACATAGCGCTGGAGCTCCGCCGCCAGCTCCTCGTGGACCCGCGCCTTGAGGAGCGTGCCCTCCGGGGTGTGCTCCTCGGAGATCACCTCGCCGTCGGCGTGCGTCCGCGCGACGAGGGAGCCCTGGGTGTACGGCACGAGCGCCTCGATCTCGACGGCGGGCCGGGGCAGCTCGGTGTCGATCAGCTGGAGCAGCTCCTCGATGCCCTCGCCGGTGCGCGCGGAGACGGCCAGGGAGTGCTTCTCGATGCGCAGCAGGCGCTGGAGCACGAGCGGGTCGGCCGCGTCCGCCTTGTTGATCACGACGATCTCCGGCACGTCGACCGCGCCGACCTCGCGGATCACCTCGCGCACGGCGGCCAGCTGCTCCTCCGGCGCCGGGTGCGAGCCGTCCACCACGTGCAGGATCAGGTCGGAGTCCCCGACCTCCTCCATGGTGGAGCGGAACGCCTCGACGAGGTGGTGCGGCAGGTGCCGTACGAAGCCGACGGTGTCGGCCAGGGTGTAGAGCCGCCCGCTGGGCGTCTCGGCCCGGCGCACGGTCGGGTCGAGGGTGGCGAACAGGGCGTTCTCCACCAGCACGCCGGCCCCGGTGAGCCGGTTGAGCAGCGAGGACTTGCCCGCGTTGGTGTATCCGGCGATGGCGACCGAGGGCACCTTGTTGCGCCGGCGCTCCTGGCGCTTGATGTCGCGGCCGGTCTTCATCTCCGCGATCTCCCGGCGCATCTTCGCCATCTTCTCGCGGATCCGCCGGCGGTCGGTCTCGATCTTGGTCTCACCGGGACCACGCGTCGCCATGCCGCCGCCGGACGAACCGGAGCCACCGCCACCCATCTGCCGGGAGAGCGACTGGCCCCAGCCTCGCAGCCTGGGCAGCATGTACTGCATCTGGGCCAGGGAGACCTGGGCCTTGCCCTCTCGGGACTTGGCGTGCTGGGCGAAGATGTCGAGGATCAGGGCGGTCCGGTCGACCACCTTGACCTTGACGACGTCCTCGAGGTGGATGAGCTGGCCGGGGCTGAGCTCACCGTCGCAGACCACGGTGTCGGCGCCGGTCTCCAGGACGATGTCCCGCAGCTCCTGCGCCTTGCCCGAGCCGATGTAGGTGGCCGGGTCCGGCTTGTCGCGGCGCTGGACGACGCCGTCGAGGACCATGGCGCCCGCCGTCTCGGCGAGCGCGGCCAACTCCGCGAGGGAATTGTCGGCGTCCTGCACGGTGCCCGACGTCCACACGCCCACCAGCACCACGCGCTCCAGGCGCAGCTGCCGGTACTCGACCTCGGTGACGTCCTCCAGCTCGGTGGAGAGTCCCGCCACACGGCGCAGTGCCGCGCGCTCGGAGCGGTCGTACTGCGCGCCGTCGCGCTCCCCGTCGATCTCGTGGCTCCAGGCGACGTCCTCTTCCATCAGGGCGTCGGCCCGAAGGCTCTCCGGGAGGCTCTGCCGGTCCTGGGGAAGGGAAGAAGAGGAGGTCATTTGATCCTTACGTCGTTGGGAAGTGGCGGCCCCCGGCGAGGGGCCACACCGTCGACAACGTGCGGTGGCCTCCGGAGATTCCCGGGCCGGCCCCCGCGCCGACGTGTCGATGTTCCCACGCCGCCGCCGGGCCGTCACGCGGGTTTCCGGGTGGGCTTCCAGTCGGGGTGGCCGGGCATGGGCGGGGTCGTGGGCCCGTACAGCCAGGCGTGCAGGAACTGCTTCAGATCCTGGCCCGAGACCCGGGAGGCGAGAGCGACGAAGTCGTCCGTGCCGGCGGTGGAGTCGCGGTGGCGGGCGACCCACTCGCGCTCCAGCCGTTCGAAGGCGGGTGCCCCGATCTTCTCGTGCAGCGCGTAGAGCACCACCGCGCTGCCGTCGTAGACGACCGGCCGGAAGATGCTGATCTTCTTTCCCGGCGCGGGCCCCTTGGGTGCGGCGGGCGGTCCTCCGTCGACGCGCATGGCGTCGGAGAACTCGTACGCCACGCGCATCCGGTCGGCGAACTTCGTGCCGCCCTTCTCCTCCGCGTAGAGCGCCTCGTACCAGGTGGCGTGGCCCTCGTTGAGCCAGAGGTCGGACCACATCCGGGGGGTGACGCTGTCGCCGAACCACTGGTGGGCGAGCTCATGGACCATGATCGATTCGAGGTACCAGTCGGGGATGTCGGTCCGGGTGAACAGGGCGCGCTCGAAGAGGGACAGCGTCTGCGTCTCCAGCTCGAAGCCGGTCGACGCGTCGGCCATCAGCACCCCGTAGGTCTCGAAGGGGAACGGCCCGACGCGCTTCTCCATCCAGGCGAGCTGATCGGGTGTCCTCGCCGTCCACTTCTCCAGCCGCTGCTGCTCTGCGGCGGGCACCACGTCGCGGACGGGCAGTCCCCGCGGGCCGCTGCGGCGGGGGACGACGGACCGTCCGATGGAGATCTGGGCGAGCTCGGTGGCCATGGGGTGCAGGGTCCGGTACGTCCAGGTGGTGTTCTCGCCCTGGGTGACCCGGCCCAGGGGCAGGCCGTTGGCGACCACGGTCAGGTCCTTGGGCACGGTGACGTGGAAGGTGAAGCGGGCCTTGGCGGAGGGGTGGTCGCTGCCGGGGAAGATCCGGTGGGCGGCGTCGGCCTGATTGGCCATGACCAGTCCGTCGCTCGTGCGGACCCAGCCCCCGTCGCCCGTGCCGCGCGGGTCGCTGGTGTGGTGCACCTTGACCGTGAAGCCGCGGTGGGCGGGCAGGGCCCTCGCGGGAGTGACGACCAGATCCTCCTTGACGGGCGTGAACTCGGCGGGCATTCCGTTGACCTCGATCGAACGGACGGTGCCCTGGGTGAAGTCCAGGTTGAAGTGGTCCAGCCAGGAGGTGGCCTCGGCCCTGATGGTGGTCACGGCGTCGAGCGGGCGGTCGTTCCCGTGGTAGCCGAGGGCGATGTCGTAGGCGACCACGTCGAAACCCGGGTTGCCCAGGTACGGGAAGAGCCGGTCGCCGATCCCCTCCGGAGTGGCGACGGGCGGGGCGGAGGCCCCCACCAGGAGGGCTGTGGCGGCGGCCGTGGAGAAGGCGACCCGGCGGCGTACGGGGCGGCGGCGGTTCGGGGAGCGCGTCCCGGGAGAGTGCGGCATGCGTCCACCGCTATCAGCGCGGGAGGCACCGCCGTCGGCGGCACGACGCCGCCCCACCCGTATGAGCGTTTCGGAAGGCTGTACGAGCGTCACACCGGTGGGCCTTTTCCGGATCGGGCGGACGCGCGGCACCCCGCGCACCGGAGGCTCGGCTCCCCCACCTCCGGCGTCGCCCGAAGGCCGCCTCCCGTACGGCTAGAGCTGTGCTCCGGCGAAGGCCCGCCCCGCCCGCTCGACGTCATAGACCCCCGGGACGCGTCGCATGGCCCGGATCAGCTCCGGCAGTTGAGCGGCATCGGCCAGTTGGAGGGTGTAGGTGTGCCGCACGCGCTGCTCGTGCGGCGGCTCCACCGCGGCGGAGATGACCGCGGCCCCCTCCCCCGCGATGGCCTCGGTGAGGTCGGCCAGCAGGTGCGGCCTGCTGAACGACTCGGCCAGCAGCGTGACCCTGTAGTCGAACGCCCCCGCGCTCTCGGGACTGCTCCAGCGCACCTCCACCGGCTCGCGTCCCGAGGTGACCATCCGGCCCACCGCGGGACAGTGCGCGCGGTGCACGGTCACCGCGCCGCCCCGCACGGCGAAGCCGGTGACCTCGTCGGGCGGTACGGGCGTACAGCAGCCGGCGAGCCGCACGCTGGTGGCCGCCAGGTCGGTGCCGTCGGCGGTGACCACGACGGGCCACCGGGCCGCCGGGGCGGTGGAGCGCGGCGGCGGACAGGGCCGGTCGGGCGTCAGGGGCACGGGCGGGGCGACGGGGTCCGGTGCCGGATGGGTGGCCAGCCAGCGCTCGATGGCGATGCGCGCCGCCGGCGTACGGGCGTGCTCCAGCCAGTCGGGGGAGGGGCCCGAAGCGGTGTCGCGGGACATCAGCAGCTGGAGGGTGTCGCCGTCGCGCAGGACCGTGCTGAGCGTCGCCAGCCGGCCGTTGACCCGGGCCCCGATGCAGCTGTGCGCGCCGTCCCCGTGCTGGGCGTACGCCGCGTCGACGCAGCTCGACCCGGCCGGCAGGCCAATCGTGCCCCCGTCGGCGCGGAAGACGGTGACCTCGCGGTCCTGGGCCAGCTCGTCCCGCAAGGAGGTCCAGAAGGTGTCGGGGTCGGGCGTGGCCCGCTGCCACTCCAGGAGCCGGGAGAGCCAGCCGGGCCGGGTGGGGTCGACGCGCTCGCCGTCCGCCGCGTCGGGCGTCTCGGGGGTCGCGTACGGGTTCCCCAGGGCGACGACACCGGCCTCGGCGACGCGGTGCATCTGGTGCGTGCGGATGAGCACCTGCGCGGCCTCGCCGCCCGGCCCGGCCACGGCGGTGTGCAGCGACTGGTAGAGGTTGAACTTCGGCACCGCGATGAAGTCCTTGAACTCCGAGACGAACGGCGTGAAGCACGTGTGGAGTTCACCGAGGACCGCGTAGCAGTCGGCGTCCTCCGCGACGAGCACCAGGAGCCGCCCCAGGTCCGAGCCCGTCACCCTGCCGCGCTTGAGCCGCACCCGGTGGACGGAGACGAAGTGCCGGGAGCGCACCAGGACGTCGGCCGCGATGCCCGCCTCGCGCATCACGGCGCGCACCCGCTCGGCCGTCTCCACCAGCGGATCGGGGCGGTCCGCGTGGGAGAGGACGAGGTCGCGGGTGCGGGCGTACTCCTCGGGGTGGAGGATCGCGAAGACCAGGTCCTCCAGCTCGGTCTTGAGCGCCTGGACGCCCAGCCGCTCCGCGAGCGGGATCAGCACGTCGCGGGTGACCTTGGCGATGCGCGCCTGCTTCTCGGGTCGCATCACGCCGAGGGTGCGCATGTTGTGCAGCCGGTCGGCGAGCTTGATGGACATCACGCGGACGTCGTTGCCGGTGGCGACCAGCATCTTGCGGAAGGTCTCGGGCTCGGCCGCGGCACCGTAGTCGACCTTCTCCAGCTTGGTGACGCCGTCGACCAGGAAGCGGACCTCCTCGCCGAACTGGCACCGCACCTGATCCAGGGTCACCTCGGTGTCCTCGACCGTGTCGTGGAGGAGGGAGGCGGTCAAGGTGGTGGTCTCGGCGCCCAGTTCCGCGAGGATCAGGGTCACGGCGAGCGGGTGGGTGATGTACGGCTCGCCGCTCTTGCGCGTCTGACCGCGGTGGGAGGACTCGGCGAGGAGATAGGCCCGGCAGAGGATGTCGAGGTCAGCGCCGGGGTGGTGGGCCCGGTGGACCTTGGCGACGTGGTCGATGGCATCCGGCAGGCGGCCGCGCGACCCGGAGCCGCTGAGCGCCGCGCGCCCCAGCCGCCTCAGGTCGAGACGGGCGCGGCCGCGCCTGCGGCCGAGAGCACCTTCATTGGGGGCCTCCGCGCTCATGGGCACCTCCGGCAGCGTCGACCGGTGGCCGGCCCATCGCCTCCAGACCCCGGTGCTTGATGTTACCGAGCCCATCACGCGCCGCTCACCCGCTCTCGCCCAGAGTGAAACGGATCACCCATTCGAGCGAGCCACGCAGCCAGGAGTTCGGCGGTTGCGCGGAGTCGCGGTAGTGCGGGGCGGTCAGCCGAGCGCCGTGCCCAGCCAGGAGGCGTCGAACGCGCCCTCCGCGACGATCACCGCGGGGCCGGTCATCTCGACCGATCCGTCCGGGGACTCGCCGATCACCAGGCGGCCGCCGGGCACGTCCACGGTGTAGCTGACGGGGACGCCGGTGAGCGCCGGGTCCGCGCCGTCGCGGCGGGCCGTCGCGACCATCACCGCGCAGGCGCCCGTGCCGCAGGAGCGGGTCTCGCCCGAGCCGCGCTCGTGCACCCGCATGGCGACGTGGCGCGGGCCGCGGTCGACTACGAACTCCACGTTGGTGCCCTCCGGGTACGCGGCGGCGGGCGTGACCAGGGGCGCGGTGTACAGGTTCCCCGCGTCGGCGAGGTCGTCGACGAAGAGGACGGCGTGCGGATTGCCCATGTTGACGTTGTGAGCGGGCCAGCTGCGGTCCCCGACCGTGACGGTGACGTCCCCGCCGGGCAGCAGCACCTTGCCCATCGAGACGGTGACGTCGCCGCCCGCGCTCTCCTTGGCGATGTGCACCCGGCGGACGCCCGCGCGGGTCGCGACCGCGAGGTCTCCGGCTCCGGTGAGGCCCGCGCGCTGGAGGTAGCGGGCGAAGACGCGGACGCCGTTGCCGCACATCTCGGCGACGGTGCCGTCGCTGTTGCGGTAGTCCATGAACCACTCGGCCTCGTCGGCCATGGCGCGCGCCTCGGGGTGGGCGGCGGACCGCACGACCCTCAGGACGCCGTCGGCCCCGAGGCCCGCCCGGCGGTCGCACAGCCGGGCGACGGCGGCCGGCGACAGCTCGACCAGGCCGTCGTGGTCGGGGATGATCACGAAGTCGTTCTCGGTGCCGTGACCCTTGAGGAAGGCGATCTGCGCGGTGCTCACGCTTCGATGGTACGGGGCACCGCCGACAGGGATCCCGGCGAGGCCGGGCGCCCGCGCTCAGCGCAGGCGGGCCACCCGCCAGACGGCCAGGAAGACGACCACCGCGACGACGGCCACGTAGGCGGCCACGTACCGCCAGTCCGGACGGTTGCCGGAGCCCCTGGGCGGCAGTCCGGGCCAGGTGTAGCCGACGCGGCGGGCCGCCATCACGGCCCAGCCCGCGGCGCAGCAGCTGATGAGCAGTCCGAGCATGGCCACGACCGGCCCGCCGTCCCCGAACTCGAAGGCGAGCGGGAAGGCGAACATCAGCGAGCCGGTGGCGGCCAGCGCGACGATGGGAGCGAGCTGCCAGACGCGCAGCCTGCGCTGGGGGCGCAGCTCCCGGAACGAGGCGGGCACCGGGACGGTGACACCGGTCACCGAGCCGTCGGTCTCCTCGGGGCCGTCCGGAGTGAGAACCTCCGGTTCATCCCGCGGCGGCTGTTGTGGTCTGTCACGAGGGCCGGCCTCCATCGCCACGCGCCCTCCCCACTCGGACTTCACCGCTCGATCGACCGCTTGATGATGGCACGCCCACGCAGGCCGGAAGGGCTTGCATAGCGTCCCGATGCCATCACGTGATCAGGCTGTGACCGCCCGTTCGAGCAACGTCAGGGCCTGCCCGGGGAGTTCCGCCCTCCGGTCGGCGGCGCCGCTCAGCCAGTGGACGCGGCCGTCGCGGCGGAACCACGAGTCCTGCCGCCGCGCGAACCGCTTCGTGGCCCGTACGGTCTCGGTGCGCGCCTCCTCCTCGGTGCACTCCCCGGCGAGGAAGGCGAGCACCTGCTGATAGCCGAGCGCCCGCGAGGCGGTGCGCCCTTCGCGCAGGCCCTCGCGCTCCAGGGCGCGCACCTCGTCGACGAGCCCGGCGTCCCACATGCGGTCGACCCGGACGGTGATCCGCTCGTCCAGCTCCGGGCGCTCGACGTCGACACCGATCTGCAACGCGTCGTACACGGGCTCTTCACCGGGCAGGTTGGCGGTGAACGGCTTGCCGGTGAGCTCGATGACCTCCAGGGCGCGCACGATGCGGCGGCCGTTGCCGGGCAGGATCGCGCGGGCGGCGGCGGGGTCGGCGGCGGCGAGCCGCTCGTGCAGGGCGCCGGGGCCCGCTTCCGCCAGTTCGTCCTCCAGGCGGGCGCGTACGGCCGGATCGGTGCCGGGGAAGTCGAGGGCGTCGATCGTGCCCTTGATGTAGAGCCCGGACCCTCCGACGAGCACGGGGGTGCGGCCCTCCGCGAGCAGCCTGTCGATCTCGGCGCGGGCGAGCCGCTGGTACTCGGCGACGCTGGCGGCCTCCGTGACGTCCCAGATGTCGAGCAGGTGGTGCGGTACGCCCTGCCGCTCGTCGAGCGTCAGTTTGGCGGTGCCGATGTCCATGCCCCGGTAGAGCTGCATGGAGTCGGCGTTGACCACCTCACCGCCCAGGTGCTGGGCGAGGGCGACGCCGAGATCGGACTTGCCGGCCGCCGTGGGGCCGACGACGGCGATGACCCGCGGGGCGGGACGTGCGTTTTTCACCGGGTTTTTCACCGCATCAGTCTCGCAAACCTTTGGCGCGCCCCTCGAACGAGCGACGTGACGCGACGCTGTCGGTTTCGTTGCCTGTTGCGAGGTTCCGAGAGCCGGTTCACGGGCCGGTGTCCGGAAGCGGCGCAATGGGACGCTCCGGGCGACGCGGGGCTTCGCTCACACCAGTAAGGTAATGGAGTAGATATGGGCGTGTTTTCAAGGTTTCGCCGCAAGAAGGCCGAGGCGTCAACCGAAGAGGCGGCGACAGCCACTCTGACGACGGAATCGGCCGACGAGGCGGCGACCACCGAGACCGCCGAGGCGGCGCCGGAGAAGTCCGGCGAGGCCGAGGCGGAGGCCGCACCGGCCGAGGGAGTCGAGATTCCCAAGCAGCAGTCCGCGGAGAAGGCGGCGGACAGCGAGGCCGGTGAGGGCGCCCGTAAGTAGCTTCCGACCAGGAAAGACGAGGGAAGGCGCCATGGGCCTGTTGGACAATCTCAAGGCCAAGCTCGGTCCCGTGAAGGACAAGGTCGGCGACCTCGCGCAGCAGCACGGGGACAAGATCGAGCAGGGGTTGGAGAAGGCCGCCAAGGTCGTCGACGAGAAGACCAAGGGCAAGTACAGCAGCCAGATCCAGACGGGCACCGGCAAGGCCAAGGACGCCATCGACCGCCTCGCCGAGAAGGACGGCAAGGACGACGGTCCGGGCTCCACGGCCTCCTGAGATCTCGTCGACGACGGGCCGCGGAGCGGGAGCTCCGCGGCCCGTCGTCGTTTCTCCGCTCTCGTGGGGCGGGCGGCCCTGTGAGCCGCTCTCCCGTCCGTACGGGCGCGCGAGCGACCGGAACCCCGTCGGGGCGGTCGTACGCCGTCAGCGCACCCCTGGGGCCCTCTCCGGGGCGGCGCCCGCGCTAGGACCAGGTCGCGACGAAGTACCCCACGCCATAGGGGGCGTCGTCGTGGAGCAGCTCGCCCTTCAGGCCGGCTCCCTCCCCCGCGCCCGCGAGGATCTGCCAGGGCGCCCGCCCCGCGGCCTTCAGCTCATGGGCCAGCTCCGCGTCGAGCGCGGCCAGCGCGCCGGTGTCGGCGGCGCCCAGCGCCCGCGCGGCCTCGGCGTCGAATCCTTCGGCACGGTCGTCGAGGTATCCGGGGGCCTTGAGGGTCCGGCAGGCACTGCCGTCGCCCATGACCAGCAGCGCGACCCTGTCGTCCCCCGCGACCAGTTCCCGGCCGGTGTCCAGGCAGCGCCCGGCCTCCAGCGTGTCCCCGACGCCCAGGCCCTCGACGGGCGCGGCGGCCCAGTCCGTACGTCCCAGCAGCCAGCCCGCGACGGCCAGGGACTGCGGCAGTTCCCGGTCTCCGGCGGGGTCGCCGTGGCCGAGCCGTACGTCGACGTCCACGCCGAGGTCCCGGAAGGATCCGGCCGTGCCCTGGGGGTGCGTTCCCTGTCCGGCGGAGTCGGCGGGGCCGAGGACCACGAGCCGGTCCGGGCGTGCCGCGGCCAGCACCGCCACGGCGTCGAGGCACGCGGCCCGCAGGCCGTCGAGCTCGGGCGCGGCCCCGGAGGCGACCTCGGGCACCAGCAGGGGCGGACAGGGGCAGACAGCGGCGGCGACGAGCATGTCGGCACCCTAACAAGCGCTCCACGGCGTCAGGGGAAGCCTCGGGGGAGGTCCGCGCGTCCCGGTCGGGGCGGCGTGACCGGGACGGCGTCCTCGTCGTACCGCGGGCCGTCCCGGTTCTCCCCTGTCGCCGTCAGTCGCAGCCGCAGCCCGCGGCGGCCGGGGCCGGCGTCGGGGCGGGGGCCCCGATCGTCGGGATGCCCAGCATCACGCCGGACGGCTTCTCGGCGGGCGCGGCGTTGCGCTTCTCCCAGGCGTCACCGGCGCGCGTGCGGCGGACGGCGAGCGCCGGGCCCTCGGCGAGCAGGTGGTGCGGGGCGGCGTAGGTGATCTCGACGGTCACCACGTCGCCGGGGCGCACCGGCTCGTCGGGCCTGCTGAAGTGCACCAGGCGGTTGTCGGGGGCGCGGCCGGAGAGGCGGCGGGTCGCGTCGTCCTTGCGGCCCTCGCCCTCGGCCACCAGGACCTCCAGCGTCCGGCCGACCTGCTTCTTGTTCTCGTCCCAGGAGATCTCCTCCTGGAGGGCGACCAGGCGCTCGTAGCGCGCCTGCACGACCTCCTTGGGGATCTGCCCCTCCATCTCGGCGGCCGGGGTGCCCGGTCGCTTGGAGTACTGGAACGTGAAGGCGTTCGCGAAGCGCGCCTCGCGCACGGTGTGCATGGTCTGCTCGAAGTCCTCCTCGGTCTCGCCGGGGAAGCCCACGATGATGTCGGTGGAGATGGCGGCGTCCGGCATGGCGGCGCGCACCTTCTCGATGATCCCCAGGAAGCGCTCCTGGCGGTACGAGCGGCGCATCGCCTTGAGGACGGTGTCCGAACCGGACTGGAGCGGCATGTGCAGCTGCGGCATCACGTTGGGCGTCTCGGCCATCGCGGCGATGACGTCGTCGGTGAAGTCCCGGGGGTGCGGGGAGGTGAAGCGCACGCGCTCCAGGCCCTCGATCGCGCCGCACGCGCGCAGCAGCTTGGAGAACGCCTCGCGGTCGCCCATGTCGGAGCCGTAGGCGTTGACGTTCTGCCCGAGGAGGGTGATCTCGGTGACGCCCTCGGCGACGAGCGCCTCGACCTCGGCGAGGATGTCGCCGGGGCGGCGGTCCTTCTCCTTGCCGCGCAGTGCCGGGACGATGCAGAAGGTGCAGGTGTTGTTGCACCCGACGGAGATGGAGACCCAGGCCGCGTACGCGCTCTCGCGCCGCGTCGGCAGCGTCGAGGGGAACGCCTCCAGGGACTCGGCGATCTCGACCTGCGCCTCTTCCTGGACGCGGGCTCGCTCCAGCAGCACCGGCAGGGCGCCGATGTTGTGCGTGCCGAAGACGACGTCCACCCAGGGCGCCCGCTTGACGATCGTGTCGCGGTCCTTCTGGGCGAGGCAGCCGCCGACGGCGATCCGCATCCCGGGCCGCTTCGTCTTCATGGGAGCCAGCCGGCCGAGGTTGCCGTAGAGCTTGTTGTCGGCGTTCTCGCGCACCGCGCAGGTGTTGAAGACGACGACGTCGGCGTCGCCCTCGTCGGTGCCCTCGGGCGAGCGGACGTAGCCCGCGTCCTCCAGCAGACCGGAGAGCCGCTCGGAATCGTGGACGTTCATCTGGCACCCGTAGGTGCGCACCTCGTATGTTCCCTTGACGTCCACTGCCTGGCTCCGGTCACCGCTGCTGGTCATTCCTCAAGGGTAAGGGGGCACCGGAGCGGCTCCCGCCAGAGGTCAGGAACGCGGCCGGCCGGGCTGATCGGCCTGCTCCGCCTTCTTCTCCTTGATGCGGACGGCCTCCTTGCGGACCTCCGCCTGGGTGGCGCGCTCCCGCTGCAGCCACTCGGGGCTGTCCTGCTTCAGGGCGTCGATCTGCTCCGTGGTGAGCGCCTCGGTGACCCCGCCGCGGGCGAGACCCGAGATGGAGACGCCGAGCTTCGCCGCGACCACCGGACGCGGGTGCGGCCCGTCGCGCCGCAGCTCCAGCAGCCACTGGGGCGGGTCGGCCTGCAGCGCGTTCAGCTCGGCGCGCGAGACGACGCCCTCCTGGAACTCGGCGGGGGTGGCCTCGAGGTACACACCCAGCTTCTTGGCCGCGGTCGCGGGCTTCATCGTCTGGGTGGTCTGGTGCGACTTCATGGTGTCAAGGGTATCGAGCATGTGCGCTACCTCCGACCACGAGCGGCTAACCTTGCGGAGTGACAGGCTCGGATGTATCCCCTTCGTTCCGGCTCGCCTACGTCCCGGGGGTGACGCCCACGAAGTGGGTGCGGATCTGGAACGAGCGGCTGCCCGAAATCCCGCTGACTCTCGTCGCGGTGCCCGCCGCCGAGGCGTGTGACCTGCTGCGCGGCCGTGGCGCCGACGCGGGCTTCGTACGGCTGCCGGTCGACCGGGACGACCTCAGCGCGATCCCCCTCTACACCGAGACGACCGTGGTCGTCGTCCCCAAGGACCACGTCGTGGCGGCGGTCGAGGAGGTCTCCGCCGAGGAGCTGGCCGACGAGATCGTCCTGCACCCCCTCGACGACACCCTCGGCTGGGAGCGGCTGCCGGGGCGGCCCGCGATCGAGCGGCCCGCCACGACGGCGGACGCCGTCGAGCTGGTGGCGGCGGGGGTGGGAGTGCTCGTCGTCCCGCAGTCGCTCGCCCGTCTGCACCACCGCAAGGACCTCACGTACCGCCCGCTCACGGACGCCCCCGAGTCGCGCGTCGCGCTGTCGTGGCCGCAGGACGAGACCACCGACCTGGTGGAGCAGTTCATCGGGATCGTGCGCGGCCGGACCGTCAACAGCACCCGGGGCCGTCCCCCGGCCGTGGCACAGCCCAAGACCAAGCGCCCCGCCGCGGGCGGCGCACAGCGCAAGCCCGCGGCGGGCAAGTCGACCGGCCGGAATCCCCGGAGCGGCTCCGGCGGCGCAAAGGGCGGGAGCGGCACCAAGGGCGGGAAGAACCCGCGCAGCGGTTCCGGCGCCCCCAAGCGCGGCAAGCCCCGCCGCCGGCCGTAGTCGTGGCCGTGGCGGTCGCGCGGGGCCGCTGACGCGGCGGTCGTCCTTCCGCCCTCTGCCGAAGCCCGGCCGGGACTGGCAGGATCCGCCCATGACTCTCCGGCTCCCGCGTCCCGGCCGCCGTCGCGCCCTGCAGGCAGGCGTGGCGGCCGGCGCCGTGCTCGCCCTGCTGGCGTGGTGGCTGGTGTCGCTGCACGGCTCGTCGTCGCCCAGCGGCCGGATGTCGTTCGCGACCGGGGTGCCGACCGGGGTGTACGCGAAGTACGGCGACCTCCTGAAGGAGGACCTCGGCCGGGACATGCCCTCCCTGGACGTGCGGCTCCGGCGCAGTCAGGGGTCGCTGGACAACCTCAAGCAGCTCACGTCGGGCGAGGCCGACTTCACCCTGGCCACCGCCGACGCCGTCGCCACCTACCGCGACCGGCGGGAACCCGGCTGGGCGGGGCTGCGCGCCTGCGCTCGGCTCTACGACGACTACATCCAGCTGGTGGTCCCGAAGGGTTCACCGGTGCAGTCGGCGAAGGAGCTCAAGGGGATGCGGGTCGGCGTCGGTACGGACGAGTCGGGCGTACAGCTGATCACCAGGAGGCTGCTGCAGGCCGCCGGACTCGACTTCGACAAGGACATCGAGCCCGTACGCGTGGGCATCGACAGGATGCCGGAGCTGCTGGAGCAGGGGCGGATCGACGCGTTCTTCTGGTCGGGCGGCCTGCCCACCAACGCCGTGCAGAGCCTCGGCCTCCGCTTGTCGATCCGGCTCGTCCAGCTGGGCGACCTCATAGGGCCGCTGCACGCGCTCGGCCCGGAGACGCGCTACTACAGGGCGGCCGTGATGCCGGTGGACGCGTATCCGGAACTGCACGCCGCGCAAGCGGTGAAGACGATAGCGGTCGCGAATCTCCTGATCACGATGGACCACGCGGACACCGAGCTCGCGAAGAGCGTCACCCGGTCGGTCATGAACAGCCGCGACCGCATAGGGCAGAAGGTGCACGCGGCGCAGAAAGTGGACCTCCGTACGGCGATTTTCACCGATCCCCTGGACCTGCACGTGGGCGCGCGCCGTTACTACCTGTCGGTCAAGCCGTAGCGGCCCTCCCCCGGCTGTCGCCCGTTCGCGGGCGCGAATTGTCAACTCCCGTGCGGGGCGGCCGCCTGCTCGGCGGCGCGGTCGCGCGGCAGGCGGATCACCGCACGCAGGCCGTGCGGGGTGTTCGGGGCGTACGAGAGCGTGGCTCCGCCCGCGGCGAGGAGGGCGCGGGAGATGGACAGGCCCAGGCCGGAGCCGTCGACGTTCTGGTGGCGGCTGCTGCGCCAGAAGCGGTCGCCGATCCGGGTGAGTTCCTCCTCGGTCAGGCCGGGGCCGCGGTCGGCGACCGTGATGCTCACCGTGTCACCGTCGACCGCGACGCTGACGCGCACGTCGGCGCCTCCCGGGGTGAACTTCAGGGCGTTGTCCACCACGGCGTCGAGCGCGCTGGAGAGGGCCACCGGGTCGGCCCAGCCGGTCGTGGCGGACGGCCCGCTGTAGGTGAGGGCGACGCGCTCGCGGTCGGCCACCGGCGACCAGGCGCCCACCCGGTCGGTGACGATCTCGGCGATGTCGGCCAGTTGGAGGTCCGCGGAGGCGTGCTCGGCCAGCGCCAGGCCCAGCAGGTCGTCGAGGACCCGGGCCAGGCGCCGGCCCTCGCCCCGGACAGACTCGACCTCCCCGTGCCCCTCGGGCAGGTCGAGCGCGAGCAGGTCGATGCGCAGCAGCAGGGCGGAGAGAGGGTTGCGCAGCTGGTGCGAGGCGTCGGCGACGAAGGCACGCTGCTGCTCCAGGACCTCTTCGACGTGGTCGGCCATCTCGTTGAACGACCTCGCCAGGCGGCGCAGTTCCGGCGGTCCGCTGTCCACCGCGACGCGGGAGTTCATCCGCCCGGTGGCTATGCCGTGGGTGGCGGTGTCGAGGGTCCGTACGGGCCGCAGCACCCAGCCGGTGAGCCGGAAGGCGGCCGCGACGGCGAGCAGCATGGCCCCGGTCTCACCCGCCCCGAGCAGCAGCCAGGAGTGCAGGATCCGTGACCGCAGCCGACCGGTGGGCGAGTCGGTGACGACGACCGCAACGACGTCGCCGTCCCGGATGACGGGTGAGGCGACGGTCAGCCGGCGGCGCTCGAAGGGCCACACCTGCCCGGGGTCGTGACTGCGCCGCCCCGCCAGGGCCTCCTGGAAGGCCCGCTGCCCCTCGCCCTGGTCGGGTACGGACAAGTCGGCGGGGGCGACGGCCATGACCCGGCGGTCGCGGTAGAAGACGCCGACCCTGATGCCGTAGACGTCCTCGTACCGCAGGAGTTCGGAGCGCAGGGTGCCGAGCCGTTCGTCTTGGTCGGCCGCGGGGTCGAAGGGCCGGGCGGTGACGTACTGCGCGAGGGAGGCGAAGCGCGCGGTGTCGTCGATGCGGTCGACCACGAGCCGCTGCTGCTCTGCGGCGGCGATGCTCGCGGCGAGCGGGAAGCCCAGCGCCAGCAGCACTCCGGCCAGCAGGACGATGAGCAGCGGGAGGAGTCGGGTGCGCACGGCTTCGTACGACCGTCACGCGGCCGGGACGACGATTTTGTAGCCGACGCCACGCACCGTCTCGATGAGGGCGGGCATGCCGAGCTTGGAGCGGAGCGAGGCGATGTGCACCTCCAGCGTGCGCCCGGTGCCCTCCCAACTGGTGCGCCACACCTCGCTGATGATCTGTTCGCGCCGGAAGACGACGCCGGGGCGCTGGGCGAGCAGCGCCAGGAGGTCGAATTCCTTGCGGGTGAGCGGGACGGGCGTGCCGCTGACGGACACCTCGCGGTTGGGGAGCTCGACGGTCAGCGCGCCCAGGTGCAGTGCCCGCGGGCCGTCGAGGTCGTGGGTGTCCTCGACGCCGTTGTCGGCGGGCGGGGTGCGCCGGGCGACGGCGTGGATGCGGGCGAGGAGTTCGCCGGTGTCGTAGGGCTTCACCACATAGTCGTCGGCACCGAGGTTGAGGCCGTGGATCTTGGAGCGGGTGTCGGCGCGGGCGGTGACCATGATGACGGGGGTGGCGGTGAGCTTGCGGATCCTGCCGCAGACCTCGAAGCCGTCCTGGTCGGGCAGGCCGAGGTCGAGCAGGACGACGGCGAAGGGGGCGCCCCCGGCGGGCAGCAGCGCCCGGAGGGCCTCCTCGCCGCTGCGGGCGTGGGTGACGTCGAATCCATGCCGGGCCAGCACCGCGGACAGGGCAGCGGCGACATGGTCGTCGTCCTCCACGAGCAGCAGTCTCAATCCGCGCCCTCCGTCCGGCCGTGGTGTCGCAACACCGCATCCACGCTGATGGACGCCCACCCCGTCAAGGGGGTTGCGGGGGTGGAGGAGCTTCCGTTACCCAGCCGGTACGCCCGCACCACCCGCGTGCGCGCCGTGCGCCCCCTTCACACGGAGTGTCCCTTTGCCGCCGGATCGTTATGCTCAATTTCAGCTCAGATGTAATGACGCTGGTCGTTCCCGCTGATTAGGGTCCTCCCCAACCGAGGAGGATGGAGCGAGGAACGCCGATGAGCGAAGTATCGGTGACCGATGCCGCGGCGGCCGCTGCGGCTCCCCCGGACGCACTGGTCGTCCTGAACAGCGTCAACAAGCACTTCGGCGCCCTGCATGTCCTCCAGGACATCGACCTGACCATCGCGCGCGGCGAAGTCGTCGTCGTCATCGGGCCGTCGGGGTCCGGGAAGTCCACCCTGTGCCGGACGATCAACCGGCTGGAGACGACCGACTCCGGCTCGATCACCATCGACGGCCGGCCGCTGCCCCAGGAGGGCAAGGAGCTGGCGCGGCTGCGCGCCGACGTCGGCATGGTCTTCCAGTCCTTCAACCTCTTCGCCCACAAGACGGTGCTGGAGAATGTGACGCTGGGCCAGGTCAAGGTCCGCAGGACGGACCGCAAGGCGGCCGAGAAGAAGGCGCGTGACCTGCTCGACCGCGTCGGGGTGGGCGCCCAGGCCGAGAAGTACCCGGCCCAGCTCTCCGGTGGTCAGCAGCAGCGGGTGGCCATCGCCCGCGCGCTCGCCATGGAGCCGAAGCTGATGCTCTTCGACGAGCCGACGTCGGCGCTCGACCCGGAGATGATCAATGAGGTGCTGGAGGTCATGCAGCAGCTCGCGCGGGACGGCATGACGATGGTCGTCGTCACCCACGAGATGGGCTTCGCGCGCTCCGCCGCCAACCGCGTCGTCTTCATGGCGGACGGCCGCATCGTCGAGGAGGCGCGGCCGGACCAGTTCTTCAGCAATCCGCGGAGCGACCGGGCGAAGGACTTCCTGTCGAAGATCCTCCACCACTGACCCGCGCCCGAAGCGCCCGACGCCCGCTCACCGCGTACCTCTCGGCAACGGCCGCTGCGCCCTTCCCGCTGTGACCACGTCGGTGCCGCACACCTTTCGACAACGCCCGCAGACGCAAAGGATGTTCACCATGAAGCTCCGCACAACCGCCGCAGCGGCCGCCGTCGTGGTGCTGGCGCTCACCGCGTCCGCCTGCGGCAAGTCGGGCAGTCCGGACGACAAGAACGACAAGGCGAGCGACGGGAAGCCGGCACCGGCCGCGCCGACCTACAAGGTGAACACCGCGGCGGACGTGAAGGGTTCGTCCGTCTTCGACAAGATCAAGGGCAAGAAGATCACCATCGGCACCAAGGCCGACCAGCCCGGCCTGGGCTTCGAGAACCCCAGCACCAAGAAGCGCTCCGGCTTCGACGTGGAGATCGCCCGGATGATCGCGGCGGACCTCGGCTTCGACGAGGACCACATCACCTTCAAGACCATCCCCTCCGAGGCCCGTGAGACCCAGATCGCCACGGGGGGCGTCGACCTGTACGTCGGCACGTACACGATCAACGACGAGCGCAAGAAGCAGGTCGGCTTCGGCGGCCCGTACTACGTCGCCGGCCAGGACCTGCTGGTGAAGGCCGACAGCAGCATCAAGGGCCCGGACGACCTCAAGGGCAAGAAGGTCTGTTCCGCGGCCGGTTCCACGCCGCTCAAGCGGATCAAGGAGGCCAAGTACGGCGTGGCCGAGGCCATGTCGCAGCAGGGCTACCAGCTGTGCGTGCAGCAGCTCGTCGGCGGCTCGGTGGACGCCGTCACCACGGACGACGCGATCCTCAAGGGCTACGCGGCGGAGAACAAGGGCGCCCTGAAGGTCGTCGGCAATCCGTTCTCCAAGGAGCCGTACGGCGTCGGCCTGAAGAAGGACGACAAGGCGCTGCGCGACGCCGTCGACAACGCCATCGAGGCCCATGAGAAGAACGGCGACTGGAAGAAGGCGTACGACGCCACGCTCGGCCTCTCCGGCATCCCGGCCTCGTCCCCGCCCGCGGTCGACCGCTACTGACCGGCGGCGGAACTCCGCCACGCGAACTCCGGAGAGTTGACGTGAACGTTCTGTCGGACAACTTCGCGATGTTCCGCGAAGGCTTCGTCGGCACCGTGGAACTGACCGTGCTCAGCGCGCTGCTCGCCCTGGTGGTGGGCATCCTGATCGCTGCGTTCCGCGTCTCGCCCGTGCCCGCCCTGCGAATATTCGGCAGCACCTGGGTGACCCTGCTGCTCAACACGCCCCTGGTGCTGCTCTTCCTCGCCGTCACCCTGGGTCTCCCGGCGCTCGGCCTCAAGGGGTGGGACTCCTTCTGGCTCGCCGTCATGGCCCTGGGCAGCTACACCTCGGCGTTCGTCTGCGAGGCCATCAGGTCGGGCATCAACGCCGTTCCGGTGGGCCAGGCGGAGGCCGCCCGGTCCATCGGGATGACCTTCAACCAGACGCTCGGCCAGATCGTGCTGCCACAGGCCACCCGGACGGCCGTGCCACCGCTCGGCAGCCTGATGATCGCGCTCGCCAAGAACACCACGATCGCGTCGAGCTTCAACGTCACCGAGCTGGGATCCGTGCAGAAGACCCTCAACGCCGACTCGGGCTACAACATCTTCGTGATCTTCCTCTGGATCGCGATCTGTTACGTCGTCATCACCTTCGCGATCAGCGGGCTGTTCCGACTGCTGGAGAGCAGGCTGGCGGTGGCCCGATGAGCGCGAGCGTCCTCTTCGACGTACCCGGCCCCAAGGCGCGGGCCCGCAACCGCGTCTACGGCATCCTCTCCACCGTCGCCGTGCTCGGACTGGTCGCCTTCGTCGTCTACCGGCTGGACGACACCGGACAGTTCCAGGGCGAGCTGTGGAACATCTACGAATACAGCAGCACCCAGCGGCAGATCCTCGACGGACTGCGCACCACGGTCGAGACCTTCGCGATCGCAGCCGCCCTGTCGGTCGTGCTCGGCGTGGTGCTGACAGCCGCCCGGCTGTCCGATCACAAACCGGTGCGCTGGATCGGCGTCGTGGCCGTCGAGGCGTTCCGCGCCATGCCGCTGCTCATCATGATCTTCCTGCTGTGGGCGGCCGTCTTCACCTCGGACCCGATGTGGGCGCTCGTCATAGGGCTGACGCTCTACAACGGCTCGGTGCAGTCGGAGATTTTCCGCTCCGGCATCAACGCGCTGCCCAAGGGTCAGGGGGAAGCGGCGTACGCACTGGGCCTGCGCAAGACGCAGGTGATGACGAGCGTCCTCGTCCCCCAGGCCGTCCGCACCATGCTGCCGTCGATCATCAGCCAGCTCGTGGTGACCCTCAAGGACACCTCGCTCGGCTACATCATCGTCTACGAGGAGCTGCTGTTCGTCGGCAAGCGGTTCGCGGAACAGCGGCCGCCCGTGAACGGCGTCTACGCCTTCATCCCGATGGTGATCGTCTTCGGTTCGATCTACATCCTGCTGTGCATGGCGCTGTCCTCCGTCGCGACGTGGGTCGAACGGCGCACGAAGCGCTCGCGCAAGGGCACCCCGCCGCCGATGGCCGCGCCCGGCGCCGCCGTCATGGCCGGTCCCGGGCTCGGGGCGCCGGGCGCCACCGGCGCACCCGGCACGGACGGTCCCAATACCGGCTGAGACCGGCGCGGGTGACGCCCCGTCGGCCGCGGCCGGCGACGGGGCGCGCCCGCACCGGCGCGCCGCGACGAGAGCCCTGATCACTTGACGCAAGCACCCGCAATGGGTTGCATACGTTCTGTGATCGAGCACCGTGTCCCCCCCGCCGGCCCCCGCGCGCACCGAGCGGTGCGCGCGGTCCGTACGCACCGCGGAGCCCACGGCGCGGCCGTCGGCCGCCGCGGCACGCAGGGAGCGGTGCCGTGGACCCCGTGATCGTCGTCGGGGCCGGGCCGGTCGGCCTCACGCTCGCGCTCACCCTGGCCCGCCGCGAGGTCCGCGTCGTCGTCCTCGACGAGACCCCCGCCGACGGCACCGGCGAGGAGGAGCGCCCGGCCCGCACGGCCGTGCTGCGCCCGGACACTGCCGAGATGCTGGAGCGCCTGGGGTGCACCCTGGAGGGCGGCACCCGGTGGACCGGCTGGCGGACCCTGCGCCGCCGCGCCGTGGTCGCCCAGGTGCCCTTCGCGGGGCCCCGGCGGCCCGCGGGGACCGACGGCGCCGAGGAGGCCGCGGAGGAGGCCGCCACGGCCCCGCAGGAGGCCCGCGAGGCCTCGCCGTTGCACCTGCCGCAGCACGCGCTGACCCGGGAGCTGCGTGCGGCGCTCATCCGCGAGAGCGGCGTACGGATCGTCCCCGGCGGCCACCTGGACAGCCTGCGGCAGGACTCCGCCGGAATCACCGCGCACACGCGGGGCAGCAACGGCGGCCATTGGCGGGGCAGTTACCTCGTCGGCTGCGACGGCGCCCGGTCGACCGTGCGCAAGCTGCTGGGCACCCGCTTCCCGGGGCGCACGGCCGTCGAGCGGTACGCCGTCGCCGCGCTGCGCACCGAACTCCCCTGGCCCGGCGAGGCGGTGCTGCACCGGTCGCCGCCGCGCGGCGGCGAAGTGACGGCCCGTCCGCTGCCGGACGGCGTGTGGCGGCTCGACTGGCTGCTGCCGCCGGGCGGCGACCTGGTCACGCCCGACGCCCTGCTCACGCTGGTCCGCGACTCCCTGGCGACGTGGTGCGGCGAGGTGCCGCCGTACGAGCTCCTGGACACCGGTGTACACGCGGTGCACCACCGGCTCACGCGCCGCATGCGCACGGGGCGGGCCTTCCTCGCCGGTGACGCCGCCCACCTGCTCGGGGCGCTCGGCACCCAAGGGCTCGACGAGGGCCTGCGGGATGCGGAGAACCTGGCGTGGAAGCTCGCTCTCGCCTGGCACCACGGCGCCTCGGAGACCCTGCTCGACAGCTATCAGGCGGAGCGCCGCGGGGCGATCGTGGCCCGGCTGCGCTCCGCCGACCGCGCCCTGACGGCGGTACGGAGCTCGGGCGGGTGGCGCACGGCACGGCGCGCGCTGGTGCCGGGCGCCGTGCGCGGACACGACGAGCTGCTCACCGACGGTCACCTGGGGCGTGGGACGCTCGCCGCGCCCCCCGTCTACGACCGCACGCCCCTGGCACCGGCCGGGCCGCCCGCGGACCCCGTCCCGGTGGCCACGGCCCCCGGCGATCCGGTCGAGGACGTTCCGGTCACCGCTCCGGACGGCTCGGTGGTCGGGCTGCGGGAGCGGCTGGGCGGCGATCTGCTGGTGGTCCTGGTCGCGCCCGGCACGGGCGTGTGGGAGCGGCGGCACTGGCTGGGCGCCGGGCTCATGCCGGGGCTATCGGCCGCCATCGGCGCGCTGCCCATGCGGGCGGAGCTGCTGGTCGCCGAGGCATATCCGGGGGCGTCCGCGCACACCGTGCTGATGGTGCGTCCGGACGGGCACCTGGTCGCGGCGATGGCGGGGGTGCGGCCCGCGGAGCTGTACGCCTGCGCGGACGCGGTACGGGGCGGGTCGGCGACGCCGCGCGGGCAGGCGGCGGGTGCCGAGGGAGCGGAAGGGGGCGCCGACGGGGAGGGCGCCGGCGCCGGGCGCGCGGGTGACCCCGACGGAGCGCCCAGTGAGGCCACGGCCAACCGTTGACCTTCCCATAACGACCGTGGTTGACTACGGAACGTGACTGACAGCGGCGTGCGTTTCTGGCGGAGGGTCCATCTCGACCTTGTCCGCTACGCGGGCTGCGTCTGTCGTCCGTCCTGCTGATCCGCTTCCCCTTCGCGTGGCCGCGCCGAGTGCCGCCGCGCGCACCTTCGCGATCACTCAGGACGGTCCCCTGTGTTTCTTCCCCTGCCCGTACCTGTGCCCTCAGCCCGGCACAGGTCGGCCGTCGCCTCTCCCGCGAACACGTCCGCGGCGCCTTCCGGGGCCGATCTCCTCGACTTCGCCCGCAGCACGGCCGCCGACGTCGCGCTGGTCGCCTCTCTCCCGCTCGATCCCGAGGGCCGCACATGGATGCGGCTGCAGGGACCGGGCGGCAGCGAGGCGTGGCTGATCGGCTGGCCGCCGGGGTCCGGGACCGGCTGGCACGACCACGGCGGTTCGCACGGCGCCTTCGCGACGGCCGCGGGCCTGCTGACCGAGCAGTCGCTCGCCGCCCAACTGCCCACGGAGGGCTGGAAGGTGCTGGAGCTGGCGGACGGCATCGACCGCGAACGGCAGCTCTCCGAGAGTCAGGGCCGGGCCTTCGGCCCGCACCACGTGCACCAGGTGTTCAACGCGTCGCGGACCGGGCACGCGGTCTCCGTGCACGCCTACCACCCGCCGCTCCCGATGATGCGGCGGTACAGCCGTACGGGACAGGTGCTGCGGCTGGAGCAGGTCGAGTGGCCGCAGGAGTGGGCATGAGGGTCGAGGAACTGCTGGCCGCCGCCCGTGCGGAGCTGGACCGCCTCGGCCCGGCGGAGGCGGCCGCGGCCCAGGCCGGGGGCGGGCTGCTGGTCGACATCCGCTATGCGGCGCTGCGGGAGCGGGACGGGCTCGTTCCCGGGGCGCTCGTCGTGGAGCGCAATGAACTGGAGTGGCGGCTCGACCCGTTGAGCGAACACCGGGCGGCGGAGGCCACCGGGCACGACCTGCGCGTGGTCGTGATCTGCAACGAGGGCTACGCCTCCAGCCTCGCCGCGGCCTCCCTGCGCCTGCTGGGCCTGCGCCACGCCACGGACCTGATCGGAGGCTTCCAGGCCTGGCGGGCGGCGGGGCTCCCGGTGCGCCACTGACGCCGCGGGTCCGGGGCGGGGCGGCCGGACCCGGACGCTGCCGGCGCTTCGGGCGCCGCCGGCTCAGGCGTCCGGCAGCCAGTGGTCCAGCAGCTCCGCTTCCTCGCCTTCCTCCTCCAGGGCCTGGCGCACCACGCGCAGGGCCAGGCCCTCCGCATAGCCCTTGCGGGCCAGCATCCCGGCGAGGCGGCGCAGCCGCTTCTCCCGGTCCAGGCCGCGAGTGGCCCGCAGCTTGCGCCGGACCAGCTCACGCGCCGTGTGCTCCTCCTGGTCGGAGTCGAGCTGTCCGACCGCTTCGTCGATCACCGCGGAGTCCACCCCCTTGGTGCGCAGCTCGCGCGCCAGGGCCCGGCGGGCGAGCCCCCGGCCGTGGTGCCGGGACTCCACCCACGCGTCGGCGAAGGCCGCGTCGTCGATCAGGCCCGCATCCTCGAACCGGGCCAGGACCTCCTCCGCCACCTCGGCCGGGATCCCCCGCTTGGCGAGGGCGTCCGCGAGCTGCTTGCGGGTGCGCGGGGATCCGGTGAGCAGGCGCAGACAGATCGCCCGCGCCTGCTCCTCCGGCCGTGGTGGTGTCCCGTCCCCGGCCCTCGACGAGGAGGGGGCATCACCACAGGTCGGGTCGTCCGCACCCGTCTCCGGCAGGCCCTCGGCCTGCGGCCGGGGGTATTCCGATCGCCGTGTCACGGGATCAGCTCTTGGCAGCCGTGGCCTTGGCCGTCTTGCCCGTGGACTTCGCCGGGGCCGGGACCGACTTGGCCGGCTCGCCCGCACCCGCCGCGTCCGCGCCGGGCTCGGCCGCCGGGGTCTCGGTCTTCGGGCCGACGCCCAGCTTCTCCTTGATCTTCCTCTCGATCTCGTTGGCGAGGTCGGGGTTGTCCTTGAGGAAGTTGCGGGCGTTCTCCTTGCCCTGGCCGAGCTGGTCGCCCTCGTACGTGTACCAGGCGCCGGCCTTGCGGACGAAGCCGTGCTCCACGCCCATGTCGATCAGGCCGCCCTCGCGGCTGATGCCCTGGCCGTAGAGGATATCGAACTCGGCCTGCTTGAAGGGCGGCGCGACCTTGTTCTTGACGACCTTGACGCGGGTGCGGTTGCCGACGGCCTCCGTGCCGTCCTTGAGGGTCTCGATGCGGCGGATGTCCAGGCGCACCGAGGCGTAGAACTTCAGGGCCCGGCCACCGGTCGTCGTCTCCGGCGAGCCGAACATGACGCCGATCTTCTCGCGGAGCTGGTTGATGAAGATCGCGGTGGTCTTGGACTGGTTGAGCGCGCTGGTGATCTTGCGGAGCGCCTGGCTCATCAGTCGCGCCTGGAGGCCGACGTGGGAGTCGCCCATCTCGCCCTCGATCTCCGCACGCGGCACGAGCGCGGCGACGGAGTCGATGACGATCAGGTCGAGGGCGCCGGAGCGGACCAGCATGTCCACGATTTCCAGCGCCTGCTCGCCGGTGTCCGGCTGGGAGAGGATGAGGTTGTCGGTGTCGACGCCCAGCGCCTTCGCGTACTCCGGGTCGAGCGCGTGCTCCGCGTCGACGAAGGCGACGGTGCCGCCCGCCTTCTGGGCGTTGGCCACGGCGTGCAGGGTGAGGGTGGTCTTACCGGAGGACTCCGGTCCGTACACCTCCACGACGCGGCCGCGGGGCAGCCCGCCGACGCCGAGAGCGACGTCGAGTGCGGTCGACCCGGTGGGGATGACCTCGATGGGGTCGTTCGGCCGGTCGCCGAGGCGCATCACGGCGCCCTTGCCGAATTGCCGTTCAATCTGTGCGAGCGCGGCGTCCAGCGCCTTCTCGCGGTCGGTGCCTGCCATGGGTTCCACCCGGTTTGCTTGAGTCGATCGCTTCACGTCAACGACGCTAACGCCTGCCACTGACAATGGGCCCGGGCGTCCCCCCTGGCCTGTGGATAACTCGCCTCCCAGAAGGCCCGGAACACCCATGAGAATGGATGTTCGATTTTGGTGTCAAGCGCACCACGCCGCCCCGGATCACCGCTCGCGCAGCGCCCGCAGGAGCCGGGCCAGGGCCGAGGAACGCGGCCCGTCGTCCGGGCGCCAGCCGTGCACCCGCGGGTCGTCGGTGACGTCGTACCGCTTCACGTAGGCCCCCAGGAAACCCTGGAGCGTAGCGGTCGCGGGGATCGCGATCAGCGCGCCCACCGCGCCGAGCAGCGCGGTGCCCGCGATCACCGAGCCGAAGGCGACGGCCGGGTGGATGTCCACGGTCCTGGCGGTGATGCGGGGCTGGAGCACATAGTTCTCGAACTGCTGGTAGACCACCACGAAGCCGAGCACCCAGACCGCGTACCAGGGGTCCACGGTGAAGGCGATCAGCATCGGCAGCGCGCCCGCCAGATAGGTGCCGATGGTGGGGATGAACTGGGAGACGAAGCCCACCCAGATCGCGAGCGCGGGGGCGTAGGGCACGCCCAGGATCTCCAGCAGGACGTAGTGCGCGATGCCGGAGATCAGCGCCATCAGGGCGCGCGAGTAGAGGTACCCGCCGGTCTTCGCCACCGCGAGCTCCCAGGCGCGCAGCACTTCCGCCTGCCGGTTCGGCGGCAGGACGGAGCACAGGGCGCGGCGCAGCCGGGGCCCGTCGGCCGCGAAGTAGAACGAGAACAGCACCACGGTCAGCAGCTGGAACAGTCCGCCGAGGACGGTGGCGGAGATGTCCAGCACACCGCCCGCGCTGTTCTTCACGTACTTCTGGAGCCAGTCCGAGTGCAGCACGCTCTGCTGGATCTCGACCCGGGAGAAGTCGGTGCGGAACGTCCGGTTGACCCAGCCGATCACGGAGTCCACGTAGGAGGGGAAGTTCGCCACCATGGTCGTGATCTGGTCGGCGAGCATGGAGCCGAGCAGGGTGAAGAAGCCCGCGACGGCCACGGCGATCGCGAGGAGTACCAGGCCCGTCGCGAGCCCGCGCCGCATGCCGCGCGCGGACAGCCGGGCCACGGCCGGCTCGATCGCCAGGGCGAGGAAGAACGCGATCAGGATGTTGATCAGCAGGCCGACGAGCTGGTGGAAGGCCCAGCTCGCCAGCTGGAAACAGGCGAGGAGGGCGAGCGCCACCACCATCGCCCGGGGCAGCCAGCGCGGCATGCGGGCGTCGGCGTCGGGCCGGGGGCGCGGGTCCGCTTCCGGAGCGGTGTCTTCTGCTGCCACGGGGCAAGTGTGGCCTATGGGATGAATCGCCCCGGTCGGTCAGCGCCGGTCGTCGGGGATCTCCAGCGCCCTGCACACCCCGCGCCAGACGTCCTTGGCGTTCCAGCCGGCGTCCAGCGCCTCGTGCACGGTCCTCCCGCCGAGTTCGGACATCACATGATCGCGCGCGAAGGAGTCGGCGTAGCCCGCGCCGAAATAATCCGCCATCCGCTGCCAGAAGACCGTCAACCGCATGCGACCAGTATCCCGCCCCTGAGAGTGCTGCCGAGCACGAGCCGCTGACCGGCGGCGCATTCCGCCCTACGGTCGGTGCATGGCCCGATCCGGAGCATCCCCCGTAGTCCGTGCCGAGCAGTTCATGTGGCTGACCGCCCGCGTCCTCGAACAACGCAGATTCGCGTTCCACTTCCTGGACGGCGGACCCGACGCCGTCGAGGCCGCCCTGACGGCCTACCTGGGGGCCGACGGGGGGTACGGCTACGCCCTGGAGCCCGACCTGCGCGGCCCGGTGAGCCAGCCGCTGCACACCGCGCACGCGCTGCACGTGCTCGACGAGATCGGCCGCTGCGGCGACCGGCGGGTGGAGCGCGTCTGCCGCTATCTGACCGCCGTCTCCACCCCGGACGGCGCCCTGCCCGCGCTGCACCCCTCGCTGCGCGGCTATCCGGCGGCCCCGTGGATCCCGGTGGTCGACGACCCTCCGAGCGATCTCCTCGCGACCGGCCCCGTGGTGGGCCTGCTGCACCGCAACGAGGTGTGGCACGCGTGGCTGTTCCGGGCCACCGACTTCTGCTGGGCCGCGGTCGACACCCTGGGCGGCGGGGCGCGGACTCACCCGTACGAGGTCGAGGCGGCCGTGGCCTTCCTGGACGGCGCCCCCGACCGGCCGCGCGCCGAGGCGGCCGCGGAGCGGCTGGGCCGTGTGGTGCGGGAGCAGCGGCTGGCGGTGCTGGACCCCTCGCGGATGGCGGACCACCCCGTGCCGGACGGCTACGCCCCGGGCGAGCACCACTTCCCGTACGACTTCGCCCGGACGCCCGGCTCCCTGGCCCGTCGCTGGTTCACCGACACGGAGCTGGACCGGTCGCTGGACTTCCTCACCGCCGCCCAGGAGGAGGACGGCGGCTGGCCGGTCCGCTGGCGCCAGTGGGCACCGGGCACAGGGCTGGAAGGCCGGCCGATGGTGACCATCTCCTCGCTGCTGACCCTGCGCGCCTACGGGCGGGCGCTCTGACGCCGAGGCGCTCATACCCGCCCTGAGCTGCGATTCCGCGGCGTTGTCAGTGGTGCGGTGCACGATGGGGTGCATGGCGGACGACAGTGCGGCCGGTCCGGCGGCCGAAGCGGCGGGCGACCCTGCGGGGGCCCTTGCGGGGTTCTCTCCCGCGACACGCGCCTGGTTCACGGGGGCGTTCACGGCGCCCACGGCCGCGCAGAGCGGAGCCTGGCGGGCGATCGGCGAAGGTTCCGACGTGCTGGTGGTAGCCCCGACGGGCTCTGGCAAGACGCTGGCCGCCTTCCTCGCCTCCCTCGACCGGCTGGCGAGCGCGCCGCCTCCCGCGGAGGCGAAGAAGCGCTGCCGGGTGCTCTATGTCTCCCCGCTCAAGGCCCTCGCCGTGGACGTCGAGCGCAATCTGCGCAGTCCGCTCACCGGCATCCGCCAGGAGTCCGTCCGGCTGGGCGTGCCCGAGCCGGAGATCCGGGTGGGCATCCGGTCCGGCGACACCCCGGCCGCCGAGCGGCGGGCGATGGCCGGCAGGCCCCCGGACATCCTGATCACCACGCCCGAGTCGCTGTTCCTGATGCTCACTTCCGCCGCGCGGGACGCCCTCACCGGGGTGGAGACGGTCATCCTGGACGAGGTCCACGCCGTCGCCGGCACCAAGCGCGGCGCGCACCTGGCCCTGTCCCTGGAGCGTCTCGACACCCTCCTCGCGCGCCCCGCCCGGCGCATCGGCCTGTCCGCGACGGTCCGGCCGGTCGACGAGGTGGCCCGCTATCTGTCGCCGCAGCGCAAGGTGGAGATCGTCCAGCCGCCGTCCGGCAAGGAGTTCGACCTCTCGGTGGTCGTCCCGGTGGAGGATCTCGGGGAGCTGGGCGGCTCGCCCGTGCAGGAGGGCAGCGACGGCAAGGAGAAGCCGTCGATCTGGCCCCATGTCGAGGAGCGGATCGCCGACCTCGTCCAGGCCCACCGCTCGACCATCGTCTTCGCCAACTCCCGCCGCCTGGCGGAGCGGTTGTGCAACCGGCTCAACGAGATCGCCTATGAGCGCGCCACGGGCGAGCCCCTGCCCGAGCACCACTCCCCGGCCGAGCTGATGGCCGAGTCCGGCGCCGCCAAGGGCGCGCCCCCGGTGCTCGCCCGCGCGCACCACGGCTCGGTCTCCAAGGAGCAGCGGGCGCTGGTGGAGGAGGACCTCAAGGCGGGCCGTCTGCCGGCCGTCGTCGCCACGTCCAGCCTGGAGCTGGGCATCGACATGGGCGCGGTCGACCTCGTCGTCCAGGTCGAGTCCCCGCCGTCGGTCGCCTCCGGGCTGCAACGGGTCGGCCGGGCCGGGCACCAGGTCGGCGCGGTCTCCACCGGCGTGGTCTTCCCCAAGTACCGGGGCGATCTGGTGCAGGCGGCCGTGGTGACGGAGCGGATGCGCACGGGGGCCATCGAGTCGCTGCGCGTCCCCGCCAACCCGCTGGACGTGCTGGCCCAGCAGATCGTCGCCATGGTGGCCCTGGACACCTGGGACGTGACGGAGCTGCTGACCATGGTGCGGCGGGCGGCGCCCTTCGCCGCCCTGCCCGAGTCCGCCTTCTCGGCGGTGCTCGACATGCTCGCCGGGCGCTATCCGTCCGACGCCTTCGCGGAGTTGCGGCCCCGTCTGGTCTGGGACCGGGTGGCGGGCACGGTCGCCGGCCGCCCCGGGGCGCAGCGGCTCGCCGTCACCTCGGGCGGCACCATCCCCGACCGCGGTCTGTTCGGTGTCTTCCTGGCGGGCGCGGACCCCAAGAAGGGCGGCGGCCGCGTCGGCGAGCTGGACGAGGAGATGGTGTACGAGTCGCGGGTGGGCGACGTCTTCACCCTCGGCACCACCTCTTGGCGGATCGAGGACATCACCCGCGACCGGGTCCTGGTGAGCCCCGCGCCGGGCGTCCCCGGGCGGCTGCCGTTCTGGAAGGGCGACCAGCTGGGCCGCCCGCTCGAACTGGGCCGCGCGCTGGGCGCGTTCCTGCGCGAGGTCGGCGGCCTGGCGCCCGGGGCCGCCCGTGAGCGGCTCACCGCGGCGGGCCTCGACACCTGGGCCGCGGAGAACGTCCTGTCCTATCTCGCCGAGCAGCGCGCGGCCTGCGGGCACGTGCCGGACGACCGGACGGTCGTCGTGGAGCGGTTCCGTGACGAGCTGGGCGACTGGCGGGTCGTCGTCCACTCCCCGTTCGGCGCCCAGGTGCACGCCCCCTGGGCGCTGGCCCTGGGCGCGCGGCTGACGGAGCGGTACGGCATGGACGCCCAGGTGATGCACGCCGACGACGGCATCGTGCTGCGCCTGCCGGACGCCGAGCTGATGGACCTTGGCCTGCTCGACGCCGACCCCGCCCTGCGCGGCACGGAGTACGACGCCGGCCGGTCCCCCGTGGGCGCCGCCGACATCACCTTCGACAAGGGCGACATCGGCCAGGTCGTGACCGACCAGGTGGGCGGCTCCGCGCTGTTCGCCGCCCGGTTCCGCGAGTGCGCCGCCCGCGCCCTGCTGCTGCCCCGCCGCAGCCCGGGCAGGCGCACCCCGCTGTGGCAGCAGCGCCAGCGGGCGTCCCAGCTGCTCCAGGTCGCCGGGGAGTTCGGGTCGTTCCCGATCATTCTCGAAGCCGTCCGCGAGTGCCTCCAGGACGTCTTCGACGTTCCGGGGCTGACGGAGCTGATGGGCGACATCGAGGCCCGCCGCGTCCGGCTGGTGGAGGTGACCACCGCGGAGCCCTCGCCGTTCGCCCGCTCGCTGCTGTTCGGCTACGTGGCCCAGTTCCTCTACGAGGGCGACTCCCCGCTCGCGGAGCGCCGGGCCGCGGCCCTCTCCCTCGACTCACGGCTGCTCGCCGAACTGCTGGGCCAGGCCGAGCTGCGCGAGCTGCTCGACGCGGACGTGCTCGCCGAGCTGGAGCGCGAGCTCCAGTGGCTGACCGAGGACCGCCGGGTCAAGGACGCCGAGGGCGTCGCCGACCTGCTGCGCGTCCTCGGCCCGCTCACGGGGGCCGAGCTGGCCGAGCGGGGCGCCGACCCGCGGTGGCCGGAGGAGCTGGCGGCCGCGCGACGGGCCATCCGCGTCCGGATCACCTCCCAGGACCACTGGGCGGCCGTCGAGGACGCCGGCCGGCTGCGGGACGCGCTGGGCACGGCGCTGCCGGTCGGCGTCCCCGAGGCGTTCACAGAGCCGGTGAAGGACCCGCTCGGGGACCTCCTCGCCCGCTTCGCCCGCACGCACGGCCCGTTCACCTCCGCGCAGGCGGCCGCGCGCTTCGGTCTCGGCCCGGCCGTGACCGACGGCGCGCTGCAGCGGCTCGCGGCGAACGGCCGTGTCGTCCAAGGCGAGTTCCACCCCTCCGGCATCGGTCAGGAATGGTGCGACGCCACGGTCCTGCGGCGGCTGCGGCGCCGCTCGCTGGCCGCGCTCCGGCAGGAGCTGGAGCCGGTGCCGCCCCGCGCGCTGGCCGCCTTCCTCCCGCAGTGGCAGCACGTCGGCACGCACAGCCTGCGCGGCATCGACGGACTGGCGCGCGCCGTCGAGCAGTTGCAGGGCGCGCCGGTGCCGGCCTCCGCCCTGGAGAAGCTGGTGCTGCCCGCCCGGGTGGCGGACTTCTCCCCGACGATGCTCGACGAACTCACCGCCGCCGGTGAGGTCGTGTGGGCCGGCGCGGGCGCCCTGCCCGGCAAGGATGGCTGGGTCTCGCTGCTGCTCGCGGACGCGGCCCCGCTGCTGCTCCCGGCGCCGCATCCGCTGGAGCTCTCCCTCGTGCACCGGGCCGTGCTCGACGCCCTGTCGGGCGGCTACGGCCTGTTCTTCCGTCAGATCGCCGACCGCGTACGGGAGGTGGATCCGGGCGGTACGGACCCGCAGATCGCCGACGCCGTATGGGATCTGGCCTGGTCCGGCCGTCTCACCAACGACACCCTCGCCCCGCTCCGCGCGCTCCTGGGGTCGGGCAGGACGGCGGGTTCCACCGCGCACCGCGCCAGACGCGCCGTCCCGCGCGGGCGTTACGGCTCCTTCACCGGCCGGGTGGGCCTCGCGACGGCCTCCACGGCATCGCGCAGCGGGCCGCCCACGGTCGCGGGCCGCTGGTCGCTGCTGCCCCCGCACGAGCCGGATCCGACACACCGGGCCCACGCCCTGGCCCGTACGCTCCTCGACCGGCACGGCGTGGTGACGCGGGGGGCGGTGGCGGCCGAGGGCGTGGAGGGCGGTTTCTCCGCCGCCTATCGCGTACTGTCCGCCTTCGAGGAGAGCGGGCAGGCGCGACGCGGCTATGTGGTCGAGGGCCTGGGTGCCGCGCAGTTCGCCATGGAGGGCGCGGTCGACCGGCTCCGGGCCGTCAGCACGGCGCGCGAGCGGGCGGGCGGTGACGCCCCCGAGGGCCCGTGGGGCAACGCGGCACCCGCGCGCGGGAACGCCCGCCGCCGTGCGGTCGTCCTCGCCGCCGCCGACCCGGCCAACGCGTACGGCGCCGCGCTCCCCTGGCCCGAGCCGCCCACCGGCTCGACCCACAAGCCCGGGCGCAAGGCCGGTTCGCTGGTGGTGCTCCTCGACGGTGCGCTGGCGCTCTATGTGGAGCGCGGCGGCAAGACCTTGCTGATGTGGCCCCAGGAGGAGGGAGCCGCTTCGGCGGGCCCCGACGACGCGGGGCTCGCCGAAGCGGCGGCGGCCCTGGCCGAAGCGGCACGCGCGGGCGCGCTGGGCACGGTCACCGTCGAGCGGGTCAACGGCTCCCCGGCGCTCTCCTCCCCCTTGGGGGCGCTGCTGGAGGCCGCGGGCTTCCACGCCACACCCCGCGGTCTGCGATTGCGCGCCCCCTGACCGGGCCGCCGCACGCCCGGTCGGGCGGCGTGACGGCATCATGGCGGCATGCCCGAAGGAGATACGGTCTGGCGCACCGCCCACGCCCTGCACCGCGCCCTCGCGGATCGCCCGCTCACCCGCTCCGACCTGCGCGTTCCCAAGCTCGCCACCGTCGATCTCACGGGTCGCCGCGTCACCGGGGTCGTCCCGCGCGGCAAGCACCTCCTCACGCGCGTCGAGGGCGGCCTCACCCTCCACTCGCACCTGAAGATGGACGGCGCGTGGCGGGTCTTCGCCCCCGGGGAGCACTGGCACGGCGGCCCGCAGCACCAGATCCGCGCCGTGCTGGCCAACGCCGACCGCACGGCGGTGGGCTACCGGCTCCCCGTCCTGGAACTGCTGCGCACGGCCGACGAGTCCACGGCCGTCGGCCACCTCGGCCCGGATCTCCTGGGCCCCGACTGGGACCCGGGGGAGGCGCTGCGGCGGCTGCTCGCCGATCCCGGGCGCCCCGTCGGCGAGGCCCTGCTCGACCAGCGCAACCTCGCCGGGATCGGCAATGTCTACAAATCCGAGCTGTGCTTCGTCCTCAGGATCTCGCCGTGGCTCCCGGTCTCACGGATCCCCGGGCCGGAGCGGCTGACGGCGCTCGCGAAGAGGTTCCTGGAGGCCAACAAGGCCAGGCCCGCGCGCATCACCACCGCCGACCCCCGCCCCGGCCACCAGCTGTGGGTGTACGGGCGGGCCGACCGGCCCTGCCGGCGCTGTGGCACGCTCCTGCGCTCCGCCGGTCAGGGGCAGCCCGGGCAGGAACGCCCCACCTACTGGTGTCCGCGCTGCCAGCCGGCCCCGGGCATTGACCCGAACGAGTGAAGGGGTCGGCCCGCGTCAACGGCCCCGCACTCCCCCGCCGCCGCGCCATATCCGGGCGGCCAGCCGCCGTGTCCACGCCCGGCCCCGGGACGGGCGGCGGGTCCAGGGCACGCAGTGCACGGGCAGCAGGCTCAGCCCCCAGCCGCCCGCGACGACCAGCCCCTCCACCGGCCCGGACCGCTCCGGCTGTGCGAGCAGCCGAAGCGCGGCACACCACCACACCCCGCCGAGCACCACCGCGGCCACCCAGCCGACCGGCCCCCGCGGCCCGCGCCCTCTCCGGGCGCCACGCCGTATCCCGCCCCAGAAGTCATGCCGGACCATGGCTGCCTCCTTCGGGCGACGGTAGACCGGCTTCCAGGGGCCGGAGAGAGCGCACCGGGCGGCGGCAGCGGCGTGCGTCGTTCCCGTACGCGCCCCGGGCGGCGGGCCCGTCAGCCGGGCGCTGTGCCGCGGAGCCGGTCCAGCTCCCGCTCCAGCTCCGTGATCCGGCGGTCCCGCTGGTGCAGGTCGACGATCAGCCGCTGCTCGCCCTCGTGGACGCCCTCCTGGTACACCAGCCGGACGAAGGCACCGGCCGTCGTCCGGTCGAGGTCCGAGACCACCACCAGCTCGTTCGTGAAGCGCACCACGGGGTGCTCGTCCGTGCCCTCCTCGCCCATGCCCTCAAGGAGAGCGCGACCGCGCGGCGCACGCCACCGGAAGTCGCGACGCGCCTCTCCGGGAGCCCGGCGGGGACGGGCGCCGGGCCCGCTCAGGCGTTCTCCGCCTGGAACATCCAGTGGTGCTTCTCCAGGTCCCCGGTCAGTCCGATGAGGATGTCCTGGGTGACCGGATCCGGGTCCCCCGTGTCCGTGATGCGCTCCCGCATCCGGGTGATCACGGCGTGCAGGGCGTCGACCAGGGTCTGCACCGCCGCGGTGTCCTTGTTCCAGCCGTCGCCCACCGGGGCGATGCCGCTGGTCTTGGCGACGGTCCCCGCCCGCCCGTCCGGTGCCACGCCCAGTGCCGAGGCGCGCTCGGCGACGGTGTCGGCGTGCAGGCGGGCGCTGGCGACGACCTCGTCCAGCTGGAGGTGGACCGAGCGGAAGCGCGGGCCCACCACGGTCCAGTGGACCTGTTTGGCCACGAGGGAGAGGTCCACCAGGTCGACCAGGGCGCCCTGGAGGGCGTCGCCCACGGTCTTCCGGTCCTTCTCGGTCAGCGGGCTCTTCACCACAGACATCCGCTTCTCCTGTTCGGGCTGGGAAAACTGTCCGCTCTGATCGGTTTGCTCCCCGTTTCCCCACCATCGCACAAAGGTCCCGACGGGGCCGGAAACGCGAAGATCCCGGTCAGACTCCTGACCGGGATCTTCGATGGAAAACAAACGCTTCCGGAACGAACGCCGTCCCGTACTCCCTCAGGCCGCGACCACGTCCACGGCCTCCGCGGGAGCCTTGATCGTCACACGCTCTCCCGGGACGCCCGTCACGGACGTCACGGACACCGAATTGAACATCGGCCGCATCGGCGCGGGTACCGGCTCACTCGCCGCCGCCGACTGCGCCAGCTCGGCGAGCGACAATTCGTCACTCACCTCGCGCATGACCTCGGACATCCGTACGTCCAGAGCGTCGCAGATTGCGGAGAGAAGCTCGGAGGACGCCTCTTTCTGCCCCCGCTCGACCTCGGAGAGGTAACCGAGCGAGACCCGGGCGGAAGAGGAGACCTCGCGCAGAGTGCGGCCCTGGCGCTGGCGCTGCCGACGCAGCACGTCACCCAGCAGGCGACGGAGCAAAATCATCGGTGGCTCCCTCCTTGGACCGCGAATCCGGATCCTTCACGCCCCACCGTACCGCCTCGGGCTCCGGCCGTGCGGGGAGCTATGTCGTGTTCACTCAGGGCTGCAAACATCAATTCCCCCCGTTGTGTTCCGTATCCTTTGCGCCCACGTTTTCTGTCAGTTCGCTCAGCAGCAGTTCCAGCACGGCCCGCACGCTTTCCCCGCGGATCCGACCCCGGTCACCGGTCAGCGCCAGTTCCCTGACGGCCGAGCGGCCCCCCGGTCCCGCGACGGCGACGAACACCGTACCGACCGGCCGGCCGTCCTGGGGCTCCGGCCCCGCGACCCCGGTCGTGGCCGTGCCCCAGTCGGCGTTCAGCAACGTCCGTACGCCGGCCGCCATCTGCCGCGCCACGTCCGGGTCGACGGCCCCGCGCCCGGCGAGCAGTTCCCCGTCCACGCCCAGGACGTCGCGCTTGACCTCGGAGGCGTACGCGGTGACCGAGCCGCGCACCGCGCGGGAGGCGCCCGGCACCGCGGTCAGCCCAGCCGCGACCAGGCCACCGGTGAGCGATTCGGCGGCCGCCACCGTCAGACCGCGGTCCACCAGGGCGGCCAGGACCGCCGCGGCCGGCGCCGGGGCGTCGTCCGTGGCCGCGCTCATCGCACGGCGTCCCGGCCGGCCCGCTCGCGCTGTGCGGCCAGCCCGGCCCGGCGCAGGACGAGGGCCTGCCGCACATAGTCGAGGCCGGTGTACACGGTCAACGCCACGGCCACCACCATCACCCAGAAGCGGGCAGTGGCCAACGGCCCGGTCAGCGCGAGGATGTACATCCCCACCGCCACGCCCTGGGCCAGCGTCTTCATCTTGCCGCCGCGGCTGGCCGGGATGACCCCGTGCTTGATGACCCAGAACCGCATCAGCGTGATGCCGACCTCGCGGAAGAGGATCACGCCCGTGACCCACCACGGCAGGAGATGCAGCGAGGACAGGCAGATCAGCGCCGCGCCCATGATCGCCTTGTCGGCGATCGGGTCGGCGATCTTGCCGAAGTCGGTGACCAGGTTGTACATCCGGGCCAGATGGCCGTCGAACAGGTCCGTGATCATGGCGACGGCGAACGCGGCCCAGGCGAAGGAGCGCCAGGCCGGGTCGGAACCGCCGTTATGGAGCATCAACAACACGAACCCGGGCACGAGCAGCAGCCGCACCATGGTGAGGATATTGGCGATGTTCCACAAACCGGCCGGCCTCATGGCCGATGCCGGGGCATGGCCTCCGGCAGCGGAGGCCGGGACTCCGGTCATCTGGCCGCCTCCTCGGTACACCCTCCGTCGCCCAGTGGCTCGGCGACGAGATCCACTCCCTCGGTCGCCACCACCTTGGCCACGACCATGCTGCCCGGGGCGAACTCCCGGTCCGTGGCGAGCCGCACCTGGCCGTCGGTCTCGGGCGCCTGGTGGGCGGCCCGGCCGAGCACGCCGTCCTCCTCGTCGATCCGGTCGACGAGTACTTCAATGGTCTCTCCGAGCCGCTCCTCCGCGCGCTGCGCGGTCAGCTCCTCGGCCAGCCGGGAGATGCGCTCCAGCCGCTCCGCCACGACCTCCGGGTCGAGCTTGTCCTCGTACGTGGCGGCCTCGGTGCCGTCCTCGTCGGAGTAGCCGAAGACGCCGATCGCGTCCAGGCGCGCACCGGTCAGGAAGCGCTCCAGCTCGGCCACGTCCTCCTCGGTCTCCCCGGGGAAGCCGACGATGAAGTTGGAGCGGGCACCCGCCTGCGGGGCCTTGGAGCGGATCTGGTCGAGCAGCTCCAGGAAGCGGTCGGTGTCGCCGAAGCGGCGCATCGCGCGCAGCACACCGGGCGCGGAGTGCTGGAAGGACAGGTCGAAATACGGCGCGATCTTGTCCGTCGAGGTCAGCACGTCGATCAGGCCCGGCCGCATCTCCGCGGGCTGGAGGTAGCTGACCCGGATGCGCTCCAGGCCGTCCACCGCCGCGAGCTCCGGCAGCAGCGTCTCCAGGAGCCGGATGTCGCCGAGGTCCTTGCCGTACGAGGTGTTGTTCTCGGAGACCAGCATGACCTCCTTCACGCCCTGCTCCGCGAGCCAGCGCGTCTCGCTCAGCACGTCGGAGGGGCGGCGGGAGATGAACGAGCCGCGGAAGGAGGGGATGGCGCAGAAGGAGCACCGGCGGTCGCAGCCGGAGGCGAGCTTGACCGAGGCGACGGGGCTGGTGCCGAGCCTGCGGCGGAGCGGCGCGCGCGGCCCGGAGGCCGGGGCGACGCCTTCCGGGAGGTCGGCCGGCGGCTCCTCCGCGGGCTCCTGGCCGGTTCCGGTCTGGGCGTGACCGGGCAGCGCCACCGCGGCGGTCTGCCGCTCGGCGGGGCTGATCGGCAGCAGCTTGCGCCGGTCGCGCGGGGTGTGGGAGGCGTGGACGCCACCGGAGAGGATGGTCTGGAGCCGGTCGGAGATGTCGGCGTAGTCGTCGAAACCGAGCACGCCGTCGGCCTCGGGCAGCGCCTCGGCGAGCTCCTTGCCGTACCGCTCGGCCATGCAGCCGACGGCGACCACGGCCTGGGTCCGGCCACCACGGCCGTCGGAGGACGCGGTCTTGAGATCGTTTGCTTCGAGGAGGGCGTCGACGGAGTCCTTCTTGGCGGCCTCGACGAAACCACAGGTGTTGACTACGGCCACATCGGCGTCGGCGGCGTCCTCGACGAGGTCCCAGCCATCCGCCGCCAAGCGGCCTGCCAGCTCCTCCGAGTCCACCTCGTTACGGGCGCAGCCAAGTGTGACAAGAGCGACGGTACGGCGTTCGGGCATAGGGCTCAGCCTACTTTGTCCCGGGGCCGCATCCGCTGCCGAGTGGCGACGAGTACCGAGAGGATGGTCACCCGGCGGCGCGCCGCGCTGGGTTCTCCCGGCGCTCGTCCACTCCTCCGATGCCTGGTCGGCGGCGTGCGGACGGCCGTACGGGGACCGGCCCCGGGCCCGCCTCAGCCCGCGACCGGGTCCCCCCTGGTGTAGCTCAGCCGCTGGACCTTGCCGTCGTCGGTCAGGTTCTTCACCTGCTTGCCGTTCACGAAGAGCTGCACCGCTCCGGCGTTGCCGAGCACGAGGTCGATGCGCTTGTTGTCGGTGAAGGTCTTGGAGTCGCCCTGCTTGAGCACGCCCTCTTCCAGCAGCTTGCCATTGTGGTCCTTGGCGGACATCCAGGTCTGGCCGTTCTGGGCGGTGAGCTTGACGGTGACCATGTTGGCGGGGACGCCGGCGATGGCGCTCTCGGACTGTTCGGGCTTGGGGTCGGCGGGCTTGGCCGGAGGGGCCTTTACGCTCGGGGACGCCGGGGGCTTGGCGGAGGGCGAGTCGGCCGCGACGGAGTCGCCCGAGCTCTTCGCGCCGCCGTTGAAGAGGGTGAACCCCACGAAGCCGACCACGGCGACGATCGCGGCCACCATGGCGGCCGTCCAGTTGGGCCGCCGGGGCTCCGGCCGGATGCGCTCGGCGTCGAACAGCGGCGCCGCGGGGGTCGGCGAGGGCCGCCCGCCGTACTGCGCGGCGTACTGCGTGAGCAGCTCGGCCGGATCCAGTCCGACGGTGCTCGCCAGCACGCGGATATGTCCTCGGGCGTAGACGTGGCCACCGCAGCGCGAGAAGTCGTCCTGCTCGATGGCCTGGACGATCGGAATGCGCACTCGGGTGGTCGAACTGACCTCTTCGACGGTCAGTCCTGCGCTGGTTCGGGCCTGCTGGAGAGCCTGGCCGATGGAAGGCCGGTCGTCGTCGTCCGCGGGAGTGTCCGCGGGAGAGTTGCCGATGGACACGTGGGCGCCTTTCGAGCGTGTAGCCACCTGCTGGAGGTTCAGTCTAGGGGGGATGCAAAAACATCGGGCAAGCGGAAAGACGGACTTTGTACGCCATCAGATGACTCTCGGACGCCGATGGTGGGACATCGGCCCGCCCCCTCTCTCCTCAACTCGGCGCGCAGCCGGGAGAAACGGTCGGCCGGTTCCTCTTCCGGGGGTTTCCCGGCCTCCGGCCTCCGTAGGGCGGCGCCGTCCCCGCCCCCCGGCCTGCGGTGTCCGGCCCGGCTAGGAACCGCCGTCCCCACGGATCACCGCGAGCACCGCGTCCAGCTCGTCGGGCTTGACCAGCACGTCGCGGGCCTTCGAACCCTCGCTCGGGCCCACGATGTTGCGCGACTCCATCAGATCCATGAGTCTGCCCGCCTTCGCGAATCCCACACGCAGTTTCCGCTGGAGCATCGAAGTGGAGCCGAACTGTGTGGAGACGACCAGTTCCGCGGCCTGGCAGAGCAGGTCCAGGTCGTCGCCGATGTCCTCGTCGATCTCCTTCTTCTTCGCGGTGCCGACCGTGACGTCGTCGCGGAAGACGGGCGCCATCTGGTCCTTGCAGTGCTGGACGACGCCGGCGACCTCCACCTCCGTCACGAAGGCGCCCTGCATGCGGGTGGGCTTGCCCGCCCCCATCGGCAGGAAGAGGCTGTCGCCCTTGCCGATCAGCTTCTCGGCGCCCGGCTGGTCGAGGATGACCCGGCTGTCGGCGAGCGAGGAGGTGGCGAAGGCGAGCCGGGACGGCACGTTCGCCTTGATGAGGCCGGTGACGACGTCGACGGACGGCCGCTGGGTGGCGAGCACGAGGTGGATGCCGGCGGCCCGCGCGAGCTGGGTGATGCGGACGATCGAGTCCTCGACGTCCCGCGGGGCGACCATCATCAGGTCCGCGAGCTCGTCGACGATCACCAGGAGGTACGGATACGGCGACAGGTCGCGGCCGCTGCCCTCCGGGGGCTTGACCTTGCCGTTGCGCACGGCCGCGTTGAAGTCGTCGATGTGCCGGAAGCCGAACGCCGCCAGGTCGTCGTAGCGCAGGTCCATCTCGCGGACCACCCACTGCAGGGCCTCGGCGGCCCGCTTGGGGTTGGTGATGATCGGCGTGATCAGGTGCGGGATGCCCTCGTAGGCCGTCAGCTCGACGCGCTTGGGGTCGATGAGGACCATGCGCACGTCGTCGGGGGTCGCCCGGATCATGACCGAGGTGATCAGGCAGTTGATGCAGGACGACTTTCCGGAGCCGGTGGCTCCGGCGACCAGGATGTGCGGCATCTTCGTCAGGTTGGCCATCACATAGCCGCCCTCGACGTCCTTGCCCAGGGCGACGAGCATCGGGTGCTCGTCACCGGCGGCGTCCGCCAGCCGCAGCACGTCGCCGAGGTTGACCATCTCGCGGTCGGTGTTGGGGATCTCGATGCCGACCGCGGACTTGCCGGGGATCGGGCTGATGATCCGTACGTCCGGGCTGGCGACGGCGTAGGCGATGTTCTTGGCGAGTGCGGTGATCCGCTCGACCTTGACGGCCGGGCCCAGCTCCACCTCGTAGCGCGTGACCGTCGGGCCGCGGGTGAAGCCGGTGACGGCCGCGTCGACCTTGAACTCCGCGAACACGTTCGTCAGTGCGGCCACTATGGCGTCGTTGGCGGCGCTGCGGGCTTTCCCCGGGCCGCCGCGCTCCAGCAGGTCGAGCGAGGGCAGCGCGTAGGTGATGTCGCCGGACAGCTGGAGCTGCTCGGCGCGGGCGGGCAGCCCCTGCGAGGGCTCTGGCGCGGCCTTGGTGAGGTCGGGGACGCCCGTGGGCCGCCCCGCCTTCGCGGTGCCGCGCGCGCCCGGCACCGCGCCGGACCGCTCGGCTCCGGCCTCCGGCGCGCTCCGCGGCCCGGCCTCCCGCTCGGTCGAGATGCCGCTGCTGAGCCCGGCGACGAGCGGCGACGGCTGCACCCCGTGGAGGACCGCGCCGTCCAGCGAGGCGGCGGCCGCGGCGGCCACGTCGACGGCGTCCAGCGGCCGGTCCGCCGGGGGCTGCACGGCGCGCGGCCGGCGGCGCCTGCCGAGCGCCTCCTCCTCGGCGCTCTCCACGTCCACGGGGGCGGCCGCCGCACGGCGGGGCCGCCGGGCGGGGGCCTCGCGCCATTCGTCGTCGTACTCCGCGTACTCCGGCTCGGTCTCGTACTCCCCCGGATAGGGCTCGATCACCCCGAGCCGCACCCCGAGCCTGCGCAGCCGCTGGGGGATGGTGTTGACCGGGGTGGCCGTGACCACCAGCAGTCCGAAGACGGTCAGCAGGACGAGCAGGGGGACGGCCAGCACCTCGCCGACCGTGACGATCAGGGGTTCGGCGGCGACCCAGCCGATCAGGCCGCCCGCGTTGCGCAGGGCCTCCTCGCCGTCGCCCCGGCCGGGCGAGCCACAGGCCACGTGGACCTGCCCGAGGACGCCGATCACCAGCGCGGACAGGCCGATCACGATCCGCCCGTTGGCCTCGGGCCGTTCCGGGTGGCGGATCAGCCGGATCGCGATGACGCCGAGGAGTATCGGCACGACGAGATCCAGGCGGCCGAAGGCGCCGGTGATGAGCATCTGCACCAGCTCGCCGACCGGGCCCTGGAGGTTGGACCAGGTGCCCGCGGCGACGATCAGGGCGAGGCCGAGGAGCAGCAGCGCCTGGCCGTCCTTGCGGTGCGCCGGGTCGAGGTTCTTGGCGCCCCGGCCGACCCCGCGGAAGAGCGCGCCGACAGCGTGCGCCACACCCAGCCACACGGCCTTGACGAGGCGGTAGATGCCACCGGTCGCGGACGGCGCGGGCTTGGGCGCCGCCTTCTTGGCGACGGCCTTCTTGGCGGGCGCCTTGCGCGGTGCCGCCTTCTTCGCGGGCGCCTTGCCCACGGGCTTGAGCGCCGCTTTTTTCGCGGGCGCCTTCTTGGCCGCGCCCGCGGGTCGTCCGGCGCGCTGCTTCGAGGTGCCCGCCGTGCTCTGGGAACCCTTGCCGGACGTACGTGAGGCCATGGTGCCGAGGTTACCGTCGTCGGACGTGAGGGACACCTGCGCCCATGCGTTCACCCATTCGTGTCGCGCTCCGGCGGTGCCGAGGGTGACGCGGCGTCAGGGGGTCAGCTGGGCGAGGGAAGCGGGCTCGCGCCACTGCCGGTGCCCGGCTCCAGGGCGTCCAGCGCCCGCCGCAGCCCGGTGAGTTTGCGCTCCAGGTGGGCGGCGGTGGCGACGGCCGCCGCGTCGGCGGACTCGTCGAGCTGCTTGGTGAGCGCCTCGGCCTGCTCCTCCACGGCGGCGAGCCGCGCGGAGAGCTCGGCGAGCAGCCCCGCGGGCTCCTGGGCCGCAGCCGCGCCGGCCCGGCCCTGGCCGTTCTCCAGCTGGAGGCGCAACAGGGCCGCTTGCTCGCGCAGCTGGCAGTTCTTCATGTACAGCTCGACGAACACCGAGACCTTGGCGCGCAGCACCCAGGGGTCGAACGGCTTGGAGATGTAGTCCACGGCGCCCGCCGCGTAACCGCGGAAGGTGTGGTGCGGGCCGTGGTTGATGGCGGTGAGGAAGATGATCGGGATGTCGCGGGTCCGCTCCCGCCGCTTGATGTGCGCGGCGGTCTCGAAACCGTCCATGCCGGGCATCTGGACATCCAGCAGGATCACTGCGAAGTCGTCCGTCAGCAGCGCCTTGAGCGCTTCCTCCCCTGACGATGCCCGCACCAGTGTCTGATCGAGCGCCGAGAGGATCGCCTCCAGCGCCAGCAGATTTTCCGGCCGGTCATCGACCAGGAGGATCTTGGCCTTCTGAACCATGCCCCGTCCTCCTCGTCCCGGCTTGGGGTCTCCCCAGCTCGAAGAGCCGGGGGAAGCACCGGGCGCCGCCCCAGGGGACGACTCCCTTGCGCCGCCCGTCCTTGTGCCGGTCATGGTAGCCGCACCCTGCCGGTCGCCACACCCTGTCACCACGATGTCACTGTGCACGTAGCGGAAACGTAGTGGGGGACCAGAAGGTTCCCCGAATCCCGTGCTCCCACACGTCTTCGGCCACAGTCTGTCAACAGGTGGTCAGGAACCGTCCGGTTACCCGTCACTCGGCGCGCATCCACTGCTCCATCACCGTCAGCAGATGGTCCGTATCAACCGGCTTGGTGACATAGTCGGAAGCCCCGGCGTCGATGCTCTTCTCCCGGTCGCCCTTCATCGCCTTGGCCGTGAGCGCGATGATGGGCAGGCCCGCGAACTGCGGCATCCTGCGGATCGCGGCCGTCGTGGCGTAGCCGTCCATCTCCGGCATCATGATGTCCATCAGGACCACCACGACGTCGTCGTGCTGCTCCAGGACCTCGATCCCCTCGCGGCCGTTCTCCGCGTAGAGCACCGACAGCCCGTACTGCTCCAGGACGCTCGTGAGGGCGAACACATTGCGGATGTCGTCGTCGACGATCAGCACCTTCTCGCCGTGGAAGGCCCCTCCGAAGCCCTTGCCGAACCCGTGGCTCGACGGTTGCTCTGCGTCACCGGTCGACTCATTCAGCCAGGAGCCCTCCTCCGGGACGGACGCGGGTTCGGACGCCGGGGCGGATGCCCCCGTGCCGACGCCGGACGGGCCGGGCAGCGCGGGCCACTGCCCCGCCGCCTGCGCGGCGCGCCGGCGGCGCAGGAAGAGCCCGGCCGCCCCGCGCGCGGGCTCGGCGGCGGACGGGTCGGAGTGGTCGCCCCCGCCCCCCGCGCCGGCCGACGGCTCCGGCACGGCGAGACCGTGGACGCCCGGCGTGAGCTGCGGATAGCCCTGGGGCGGCAGCTCACCCGTGTTGAGCGGGAGGTAGAGGGTGAAGGTGGAGCCACGGCCCGGCTCGCTCGCCGCGTGGATCTCACCGCCCAGCAGCCGGGCGATCTCCCGGCTGATGGACAGCCCGAGGCCCGTACCGCCGTACTTGCGGCTGGTCGTCCCGTCCGCCTGCTTGAACGCCTCGAAGATCACCCGCATCTTGCTCGCGGCGATGCCGATCCCCGTGTCCGTGACCGAGAAGGCGATCACGTCGCCGTCCGCGTCGCGCAGCGAACCCGCCTCCAGCAGCTGCTCCCGGATGCTGTCCGGCACGTCACCGCCCGCCGGGCGGATGACGAGCTCGACCGCGCCGGTGTCGGTGAACTTCACCGCGTTCGACAGCAGGTTGCGCAGCACCTGGAGCAGCCGCTGCTCGTCCGTGTGCAGCGTCGCCGGGAGCTCCGGCGAGACCCGTACGGAGAAGTCGAGCCCCTTCTCCGCCGTCAGCGGCCGGAAGGTGGCCTCCACGTAGTCCACGAGCTGCACCAGGGCGATACGGGTCGGACTGACGTCCATCTTGCCCGCCTCGACCTTCGACAGGTCCAGGATGTCGTTGATGAGCTGGAGCAGGTCCGAGCCCGCGCCGTGGATGGTCTCCGCGAACTCGACCTGCTTCGGGGAGAGGTTGCCCTCGGCGTTGTCGGCGAGCAACTTGGCGAGGATCAGCAGCGAGTTGAGCGGCGTCCGCAGCTCGTGCGACATGTTGGCCAGGAACTCGGACTTGTAGCGCATCGAGACGGCGAGCTGCTCGGCACGCTCCTCAAGGACCTGCCGGGCCTCCTCGATCTCGGTGTTCTTCACCTCGATGTCGCGGTTCTGCCGGGCGAGCCGCTCGGACTTCTCCTCCAGCTCGGCGTTGGAGATCTCCAGCGCCTTCTGCCGGTTCTCCAACTCCGCCGACCGCTCGCGCAGTTGCTCCGTCAGCTCCTGCGACTGCTTGAGCAGCACCTCGGTCTTGGTGTTGACGCTGATGGTGTTGACGCTCGTGCCGATCATCTCGGCGATCTGGTTGAGGAAGTCCTTCTGGATCTGCGCGAACGGCTGGAAGGACGCCAGCTCGATCACACCGAGCACCTGCCCCTCGAAGAGCACGGGCAGCACGATGACGTGAGCGGGCGGCGCCTCCCCCAGACCGGAGGCGATCTTCAGATAGCCCGGCGGGACGTTCTCCACCAGGATCGTGCGCTTCTCCTGTGCGGCGGTGCCGATGAGCGTCTCGCCCGGCCGGAAGGAGGTGGGCATCGAGCCCATCGAGTAGCCGTAGGAGCCGAGCATCCGGAGCTCGTACGCGTCCTCGGCCGCCTGGCCGCCCGTCGGCATCGCCAGGAAGAACGCGCCGTGCTGCGCGGAGACCACGGGCGTCAGCTCGCTCATGATCATCCCGGCGACGTCCTCCAGATCGCGGCGGCCCTGCATCAGGCCGGAGATCCGGGCGAGGTTGCCCTTGAGCCAGTCCTGCTCCTTGTTGGCGAGCGTGGTCTCGCGGAGGTTGGCGATCATCGTGTTGATGTTGTCCTGGAGCTCCAGGATCTCGCCGGCCGCGTCCACGTCGATCTTGAGGTTGAGATCGCCGCGGGTCACCGCGGTGGCGACCTCGGCGATGGCACGCACCTGCCGGGTGAGGTTCCCGGCCATCTCGTTCACCGACTCGGTGAGGTCGCGCCAGGTGCCGTCCACGTCGCGCACCCGCGCCTGACCGCCCAGCTGGCCCTCGGTGCCGACCTCGCGGGCCACCCGGGTCACCTGGTCGGCGAAGGACGACAGCTGGTCGACCATCGTGTTGATGGTGGTCTTCAGCTGGAGGATCTCACCGCGCGCGTCGATGTCGATCTTCTTCGTCAGGTCGCCCTGGGCGATGGCGGTGGTCACCATCGCGATGTTGCGGACCTGGCCGGTCAGGTTGGACGCCATCGAGTTCACGGACTCGGTGAGGTCCTTCCACGTGCCGCTGACGCCCAGGACCCGCGCCTGGCCGCCGAGGATCCCGTCGGTGCCGACCTCGCGCGCCACGCGCGTGACCTCGTCCGCGAAGGAGGACAGCGTCGTCACCATGGTGTTGACGGTGTCGGCCAGCTGCGCGACCTCGCCGCGCGCCTCGACCGTCACCTTCTTGGTCAGGTCACCGTTGGCAACGGCGGCTGCAACCTGCGAGATGTTGCGGACCTGACTGGTGAGGTTGTTCGCCATCAGGTTGACGTTGTCGCTGAGGTCCTTCCAGATGCCGGTGACGTCCCGCACCCGTGCCTGGCCGCCCAGCTGTCCCTCGGTGCCCACCTCGCGGGCCACCCGCGTGACCTGCTCGGCGAAGTCCGACAGCTGGTCCACCATCGTGTTCACGGTGGTGACCAGTTCGAGGATCTCGCCCTTCGCGTCGACCGTGATCTTCTTCGAGAGGTCGCCCTTGGCCACCGCCGTCGTCACCTCGGCGATGTTGCGCACCTGGGAGGTGAGGTTGTTCGCCATGAAGTTGACGGACTGCGTGAGGTCCTTCCAGGTGCCGGAGACCCCCTGCACCTCGGCCTGACCGCCGAGGATGCCCTCGGTGCCCACCTCCCTCGCCACCCGTGTCACCTGCTCGGCGAACGAGGACAGCTGGTCGACCATGGTGTTGAGGGTGTTCTTCAGCTCCAGGATCTCGCCCCGGGCATCCACGTCGATCTTCTGCGAGAGGTCGCCCCGGGCCACCGCGGTGGCGACACCGGCGATGTTGCGCACCTGGGCGGTCAGGTTCCCCGCCATGCCGTTGACGGAGTCCGTCAGATCGCGCCACACCCCGGCCACGCCCGGCACCTGCGCCTGGCCGCCGAGCCGCCCGTCCGTACCGACCTCGCGGGCGACCCTGGTCACCTGCTCGGCGAAGGCGGAGAGCTGGTCGACCATCGTGTTGATGGTGTTCTTCAGCTCCAGGATCTCGCCCCGGGCATCCACGTCGATCTTCTGCGAGAGGTCACCGCGCGCGACGGCCGTCGTCACCTGGGCGATCTGCCGGACCTGCGAAGTGAGGTTGCCGGCCATGAAGTTGACGGAGTCGGTGAGCTCCTTCCAGGTGCCGCTGACGCCGTCCACCCGGGCCTGGCCGCCGAGCCGCCCCTCGGTGCCCACGTCGCGGGCCATCCGGGTCACCTGGTCGGCGAACGAGGACAGCTGGTCCACCATGGTGTTCACGGTGTTCTTCAACTGGAGCATCTCGCCGGACACATCGACGGTGACCTTCTGCGAGAGGTCGCCGTTGGCCACGGCCGTCGTCACCTGCGCGATGTTGCGCACCTGTCCGGTGAGGTTGCGGAAGGCGGTGTTCACCGAATCGGTGAGGTCCTTCCACGTGCCCGCCGCACCCGGCACCGCCGCCTGGCCGCCCAGCTCGCCCTCGACGCCGATCTCCCGCGCCACACGCGTCACTTCGGAGCCGAAGGCCGAGAGCTGGTCGACCATCGTGTTGACGGTGTTCTTCAACTCCAGCATCTCGCCGGACACATCGACGGTGACCTTCTGGCCGAGGTCGCCGTTGGCCACCGCGGTCGTCACCTGGGCGATGTCCCTCACCTGGGTGGTGACGTTACGGAACGCGGTGTTGACGGAATCGGTGAGGTCCTTCCACGTACCCGCAGCACCCGGCACCTGCGCCTGACCGCTGAGCAGGCCCTCGACGCCGACCTCGCTGGCCACCCGCGTGACCTCGTCGGCGAAGGTCCGCAGCGTCTCCGTCATCTGGTTGATCGTCTCGGCCAGCTGCGCGACCTCGCCGCGCGCGCTCACCGTCACCTTCTGCGACAGGTCGCCGTTCGCGACCGCCGTGGTGACCTGGGCGATCCCGCGCACCTGGGCCGTCAGATTGCCGGCCATGAGGTTGACCGAGTCCGTCAGGTCCTTCCAGACCCCCGCGACACCGGGCACCTGCGCCTGGCCGCCCAGCTCGCCCTCCGTACCCACCTCACGCGCGACCCGGGTCACCTCGGAGGCGAAGGACGACAGCTGGTCGACCATCGTGTTGACGGTGTTCTTGAGCTCCAGCATCTCCCCGGCCACATGGACGGTGACCTTCCGGGAGAGATCGCCCTTCGCGACCGCGGTCGTCACCAGCGCGATGTCCCGCACCTGGGCGGTGAGCCGGGACGCCATGGTGTTGACGGAATCCGTGAGGTCCTTCCACGAACCCGACATCCCGCGCACCCGGGCCTGCCCGCCCAGCTTGCCCTCGGTGCCGACCTCGCTCGCCACCCGCGTCACCTCGTCGGTGAACGCCGACAGCTGGTCCACGAGGCCGTTGACGGTGCGCCCCACCTTGAGGAACTCGCCCCGCAGCGGGTGCGCCGCCCCGTCCGCCCCCTGCGACCGCAGGTCCATCCGCTGCTCCAGGTCGCCCTCGGCCACCGCCGACAGCACCCGGCCCACCTCGGACACCGGCCGCACGAGATCGTCGACCAGGGCGTTGGACGCGTCGATCGCCGCCGCCCACGCCCCCTCGCAGGCCCCGACCTCCAGCCGTTCCGTGAGCTTTCCCTCACGCCCGACCACCCGGCGCACCCGCGCCAGCTCGCCCGTCAGCTGCATGTTGCGGTCGGCGACCTCGTTGAAGACCGCCGCGATCTCGGCCATCACGCCGTCGTCGGCGACCGTCAGTCGCTTCCGGAAGTTCCCGTCCCGCATCGCGGAGAGAGCCGACAGCAGCCGGTTCAGGGCCGCCGTGTCCACTTCCGTCGTCCCATTGGCCCGGGACCGTCCGCCCTTCGCGCGCGTGCTCACGCCCCGCGCCGCTGCGCCAGACTCCACCGTGTCCCTCCCGCTGGGTTCGATCATCCTCGTCGGGCTTCCGTTGCAATCTTCCCCAGTGTTTCACCCCGGCCCAACCAGGCCATAACAGTTCGGCAGCATCGCACATGGTCCGCGGGCACTCCCAAGGTGGAATCAGCGCGCACCGGCCTCCGCCCGTGCGGTGAGGGTAAGTAACCTGGCAATCGACCGGGGCAATGGAGGGGCGCTGCGACATGGGTGAGCAGATCGCCGAGACCTACACGAGGAGACCTGTGATCACCGCGCGGGCAGCCGCCACCTTCGAGCCGGTCGGACGCTCGGTCGCCTCCGCCCGTGCCTTCGTCCGGGACACTCTCCAGGGCTGGGGCTTTCCCGACATCATCGACGACGCCGTCGTCCTGACCAGCGAACTCGTCACCAACGCCGTCGTCCACGCCGGCACCGCCGCCGACGTCCTGTGCATGCGCACGGACACCGGCGTGCGCGTGGAGGTCGCCGACCACTATCCGGACCGCGAGCTGCCGCTCCAGAGCTCCGCCCGCCGGCTCGGCGGCGTCGACCGCGAGGGCGGCCGCGGTCTGCTGCTCTGCGCGGCCCTGGCGACCCGCTGGGGCGTGGAGTACAGCAGCACCCACAAGCAGGTGTGGTTCCAGCTCGACCTGCCCGACCGCCCGGCCGGAACGCGCTCCGCGGGCCCCGCGCTCCCCGCGGAGGCCCTGCCCGTCGCCGACGCCCGCGTCCGCGTCGCGGTCGTCCAGATCGACCACGGCGGCATCATCAGCGCCTGGAACGAGGACGCGCAGGCCATGTTCGGCTTCCCCGCCGACAAGGTCACCGGAAAGCCCCTCACGGACTTCGCCGCCTGGCCGCACACCCCCGGCACCTCGACCGGCATCGCCGAGGCCCTGCGGCTCTCCCGCTGGGAAGGCTCGTACGGCATAAGGGACGCCGACGGCCGCATCACCCCGGTCTACGCCTCCCACCTGCGCGTACGGGACAACGCGGGCGCGCCTTCCACGGTCTGCCTGCTCGTGCGCGAGGAGGAGCGCGCGGTCCTCCAGAGCTTCCAGCGCTCGCCCGCGACGGACGCCGCGAGCAGCGAGCGCGGCACCGCCACGGACCCCTTCGAGGTCTTCATCGGCTCCCCCGCGCCCGACGATCTCGACGGCCTCCTCCAGCGCACCGTCGAGCGCGCCCGCGACATGCTCGACGGGGACGCGGCCTATCTGCTGCTCGCCACCGACGACGAGACCGAGCTGGAGGTCCGCGCCTCCACCGGTCTCCCGTCCGCCCGCCAGCGCTTCGCCCGCGTCCCCGTCGAAGCGGGCACGGGCCGCTATGGCTCGGCCCGGATGCCCGCGGTCCACGAGGACCTCGCCGTCATCCCCGGTGCCGTGCCCCTGCTGGCCGACACCGGCATGCGCTCCGTCGTCACCGTCCCCCTCAAGGTCGAGGGCCGTCTCACCGGCTCGCTCGGCGTCGCCGCCGAGGCCCCCGGACGCTACACCAACGAAGAGGCCCTGCGGCTCCAGTTCGCCGCCGACCGTATCGCCCTCGCCGTCGAACGCGCCCGCCTCAACGAGCTCGAACGTCTGCGCCGCGGTTCGCTCTCCTTCCTCGTGGAGGCCTCCGATCTGCTCGCGGGCACCCTCGACCGGGACCAGACGCTGGCCCTGATGGCCCAGATGACCGTGCCCACGCTCGCCACCTGGTGCGCCGTCTACACCGTCGCCGACCCCGCATCCGACCCCGAGCTGTCGTACGTCCTGCACGAGGACGAGGACCGCATCGACGGCCTCAAGACCTTGCTCGGCAAGCTCGCGCCGCCGGAGCCCGTCCCCACGCCCGGTGCCCGCGTCTGGACGGCACCCGCCGAGGCCGCGCACTCCGCGGCGCTGCGCAGCTCCCTGCGCAGCCTCGGCCTGTCCGACATCACCCGGACCGCCGGGCCGAGCACGTCACTCGCGACGGCGGCCGCCGTCGGCGGCGAGACGGTCGTGCTGCCGCTCGTGGCCCGCAACCGCGTCATCGGCATGCTCACCCTCGGCAAGCCCACCGACGACCACTTCCGCCAGGAGATCCTGGAGCTCGCGGAGGACCTCTCGCGCCGGGCGGCGCTCGCCCTGGACAACGCCCGCCTCTACAGCGAGCGCACTGCCATCAGCCAGTCCCTCCAGCGCAGCCTGCTGCCGCCGGAGCTGCCCCACGTGGCCGGCGTCGAGGTCGACGTCATCTACCGCGCGGCCGGCGAGGGCAACGAGGTCGGCGGCGACTTCTACGACCTCTTCCCGATCCGTGACGGCGCCTACGGCTTCGCGATCGGCGACGTCTGCGGCACGGGCCCGGAGGCCGCCGCGGTCACCGGTCTCGCCCGGCACGCGCTGCGCCTCCTCGCCCGCGAGGGCTACGGCGGCCCCGCGGTCCTGGAGCGGCTCAACGCCGCCATCCTCGACGAGGGGGCCCGCAGCCGCTTCCTCACCCTCCTGTACGGCGAGCTGTGGCCGCAGGAGGACGGCAGCGCGATCCTCAAGGTCGTCTGCGCGGGTCACCCGCTGCCGCTGCGCCTGCGCCCGGACGGCACGGTGGAGCCCGCGGCGGACCCCCAGCCCCTGCTGGGCGTCATGGAGGACCTGGAGCTGTACGAGCAGACGGTCACCCTCGACCCGGGCGACGTCCTGCTGTGCGTCACGGACGGCGTGACCGAGCGCCGCGAGGGCGCCCGCATGCTGGGTGACGACGGCCTGAGCGACGTCCTGTCGAACTGTACGGGCCTGACGGCGGGCGCGGTCGCCGCGCGCATCCTGCGCGCCGTGGAGCGGTTCGCCGCCGAACCCGCCTCCGACGACATGGCGATTCTGGCGATGCGCGTTCCCGCTCTGCACGAGGACTGATCGCGCCGGGACAGCAGAAAGGCCCCCGCCTGATGGCGGGGGCCTTTCCTTTATGGAGCCCCAATACGGAATCGAACCGTAGACCTTCTCCTTACCATGGAGACGCTCTGCCGACTGAGCTATTGGGGCCGGCAACGAGATAAAGCATACCCGACGTTCGCACGTCCTTTTGACCACCTGGTCACTCCGTCAGGCGGCCACCCGCAACAGCCCTCCGAGCGCGTTGCACGCGGACACCACACGGTGCAGTTCCCGCTGTGTCGTCAACGCGTCCACGGGCAGCGCGAGGCATTCATCGGCGGCCCGCTCCGTCTCCGCCAGCCACAACTCACGCCTGAACGCCGCGGTCCGGTGCACCGGAGTCTGTACGGGCACCTGGCACCACACCCGACGGGCCCGCAGCGCCCGGGCGAACGCGTCCCGGTCCGGCCGCCCGTTGCCGGGCACCCGCACCACGTACGAGCCGTAGCTGTGCGGGAGTTCGGGCGCCATGGGCGGGGTCAGCACCCCGGTGAGCCGCGCGTTCAGATAAGCGGCGTTCTCCCGGCGCCTCCTGGTGTCCTCGTCCACGGGACGCAGCGGCTCGTACTCGATGACGAGCAGCCCGCGGGCGGCGGCGACGGCCTTCAGCCCCGCCAAGTCCGCGCGGTGGCCGAAGAGATGAACGGGCATCACGGCGGCGGTACGCAGCGTCAGTGCGGCGGCGACGGAGACCGGGTCGAGACAGAGGCTGTACGGGTCGATGTCCGCGAACACGGGCACCGCGCCGGCCTGACGGACCGCCTCCGCCGCCCCTGTGGTGGCGTACGAGGGCACAACGACCTCGTCACCTGCGCCGATCCCCGCTGCCGTGAGCCTCTCCACTGTCCCCATGGAAGGGAGGGTGACGGCAGGACGTTAACGTGGAGTGACGCTCTGCACTTCATCATGAAAACAAAAAAGCTCCGTTATCTGAACCGAGGTCCAGATAACGGAGCTTTTTGAAAATTTGTTCGGCGGCGTCCTACTCTCCCACACGGTCCCCCATGCAGTACCATCGGCGCTGAAAG
>NZ_BAAABW010000006.1:0-12632 GCF_039521185.1 Streptomyces blastmyceticus
GGCACAGCCAGGCGGAATAAGCCCGGCCATGCACAGCGTCCTCGCTGTGTGTGCCCACCCACCCCCAAAGAGGGTCGGCAGGACTTTCAAAGGAACCGCGTCCCGGCCAGAAGGCCAGGGACGGGGTATTTTATAGTCTGGCGTTGACTTTTGGCACGCTGTTGAGTTCTCAAGGAACGGACGCTTCCTTTGTACTCACCCTCTCGGGCTTTCCTCCGGGCGCTTCCCTTCGGTATTTCGTGTTTCCGACTCTATCAGATCCTTTTCCGTGCCGTTCCCGGCTCGAATTCGTTTCCGATCCCCGTCGGAGGGGGTTTGTTTCGCGCCTTCCGGCGTGTCCACTACTTTAGCGGCTTTCCCGTGCGGCTCCTAATCGAGCCGATCGATTCCTTATTTCGGCACAGCGAAATAAGACCCCGATCCGGGGTGGCCCTCGTCAGTAGTGGTTGTGCCGCCTGCCGGTCCGCGCACAGGGCGCCGTCCGTCTCAAGCGGCTCGGGCTACGTTAGGTCTTCCTGGGCCCGGAGTCAAGCACCGTCCTACGCGTCCCTCTTGCCCCGGTGGCGCGGCACATGGGCGCGGTACGGGCTGACCGTCGGGTCGCCGTCCGCCCAGAAGCGCCACGGGTGCGTCGCGCCCTCGCCGCCCACGCCCGTACGAGGGCCGCTGCGCAGCTGGTCAGGGTGGATGGGGTGGCCGGTGAGGAGGGACAGCGGTGTGCCGGGGCCCGCGCAGAGGTCGGTGCCGTTGAGGCCGCGGTCGACGTCGAGGGCGGTGGCCAGGCGCGCCGGGCCCTGGGCGAGCTCACGGTCCTTGCGTGCCTTCGGGCGCCGCGCGCGGGCGAGCGCCGTCCCCTTCACCACCTCGCCGGCCCGCAGCAGGACTCCGCTCGCCGTGCCCTCCGGGCCGCAGACGAGGTTGAGGCTGAACCACATGCCGTAGATGAAGTAGACATACGCGTGACCGGGGGGTCCGAACATCGACGCGTTCCGCTCGGTACGGCCGCGGTAGGCGTGCGAGCCGGGGTCGGCCTGGCCCGCGTATGCCTCGACCTCCGTGATGCGGAGCTCGATCGGCCCGTCCGGGCTCGTCCGGACGAGGGTGCGGCCGAGGAGGTCGGGGGCGACCTCCAGCACGGGACGGTCGAAGAAGTGCCGGGCGATCGGCATACGGTCAGGCGCGGCGATCATGCTGATCGAGCGTACTCGGTCGCGCAGCGGATCCAGGGGCTGTCGGCGAACCGATCGGGCCGCCGATCTCCACCAGTGGCTCGCGGAGGTCGGCGGCCGGCGCAACCGGTTCTGGGCCTCAGCCGAGCAGGGCCGCCAGGGGTGACTCGCCGTCGGCCCAGTAGTCGACGGCGTCGGCGAGGATCGTCTCCGCCGTGCGGGCGTCCTTCGGGGCGGCCTTGCGGAAGGCGTCCCAGTCCTCCGCGAGGAGGAGGTAGCCGCGGGCCTTGCTCTCGTCGCGCCACCAGGAGAGGTCCATGAGGCAGTCGGCGAGGGCGTCCCAGTTGCGGCCGAACCACTGGGGGAAGTCGAGGGCGGCCGCGCAGCGGTCGAGGAAGCCGGCCTTGTCCGCCACCCCGCCCAGCGGCAGCGTGGCCACCCGCCAGTCGGCCTCGGCGGCGAGCGAGATGACGCGGGAGGCGGTCTCGGTGGGCGGCAGCCGGTAGAGCCCCGGGGGGACGGTGCCGATGAAGAGGCCGGTGAGGCCGGGTGCGGGCAGCGGGCCGGTCATGGTTTTACCACCGCTTCGAAGGTGTCGTAGTGGTCGCCGGTGTAGTAGCGCTCGGCGTGGTTCCCGGCGATGATGCGGCGCGCGCCGCGGGTGCGGGAGCCGGGGGTGGGGACGGTGTACTCGTGGTAGTAGCCGCGGGCCTGCTTCGGCAGCCGGTTCTCGTAGTTGCCGAAGACCGTGCCGTCCTTGTCGTACGGGAAGGGGCCGCCCTTGTCGATGAGTTCGAGGGTCTTGCGGGCCTCTGCTGGCAGCCGGTCCGGGGTGATCGTCCGCATGCCCTTCGCCCAGGCGGGGGCCCCGGGGGAACCCGGGGTGCTGCGTGCCGGGCTCGTGGTCGAGGTGGTCTTCCCGTCCTTGTGGCCGCCGGAGGAGCACGCGGGCAGCAGGAGCAGGGGCAGGGCGGCGAGGAAGGCGGTCAGTGCGCGCAGGGCGCGCCCGGCCGGTCGTCGTCGGGGGAGTCGAAGCTGTCGAAGCACACTCCGTATGGTCGCAGCCCCCGCGGGCGGTGCCTGGTTAGGCTGGCGGCTTCACCGTCCGCGCGTACAAGGAGGCGCCGAAGTGCCCGAGCAGAAGCGACCGCCGCTCCCCCATGAATTCCACCCTCCGGTGGCCTCGTTCACGGTGGTGAGTGATGACCTGACGCCCGGTGGGACGCTGGGTGACGCCCAGGTGTTCTCCGGGGGCAACCTCTCGCCGCAGCTGCGCTGGGAGGGGTTCCCCGAGGGGACGAAGAGCTTCGCGGTGACGTGCTTCGACCCCGACGCCCCGACCGGCAGCGGCTTCTGGCACTGGGTGCTGTTCGACATTCCGCTGTCGGTGACGGAGCTGCCCGGCGGTGCGGGGAGCGGTGAGCTGAAGGGGCTGCCCGAGGGCGCCGTCCATGTACGCAACGACTACGGGACGCGGGACTTCGGCGGTGCCGCGCCGCCGCCCGGCGACGGGCCGCACCGCTATGTGTTCACGGTCTACGCGGTGGACAAGGAGAAGCTGGGCCCGGACGCCGCCGCGTCGCCCGCCGTCGTGGGCTTCAACCTGCGGTTCCACGCCCTGGGCCGGGCGCAGTTGATCGGTGAGTACGAGGTGCCGGCCGCCGGCTGAGGCCCGTACCCGCCGGGCCGACCGGAAAATCCGTTGCGTCCCGCCGCCCCGGATCGCACAGTGGTGCATGGCTGACGGCTCCGCATGGCCGTCGGACAGTGGACACCGCAGTGGCGGGGGCGGCGGGGCGCGCGTGCGCCGGCCGTCTGCCGGAGTCCGGCATCGCGCCGGGCGCCCGCGTCCGCTGTCGTGCGCTCCGGGCCCTGTGTCACACGGGGGAAGGGTCCGGAGCGTTCCCCCCCCTCATTCTTCTCTTCTTCAACTCCCTTTTCCCGTACGGAAATTACGTTGTCGTCCGATCTGTACAGGGGCACAGTTGAGCCATCTTTGCCACTGGGGCGGGGACGGGCCGGGAGGTGTGCGGGATGCGGGAGACGCTGGTGCTCAATGCGAGCTTCGAGCCGTTGGCGACGGTGTCGCTGCGACGTGCGGTGGTGCTCGTGCTCCAGGGCAAGGCCGTGGTCGAGCAGGCGCGGCCCGGGCGGCGGGTCCGGGCGTCGGCGGTCGAGATGCCGGTGCCGCAGGTGATCAGACTGTGCCGGTACGTACGGGTGCCGTTCCGAAGACGGGCTTCCTGGTCGCGGCGTGGGGTGCTGGTGCGGGACCGGCACCGGTGCGCGTACTGCGGCCGGCGGGCGACGACGGTGGACCACGTGGTGCCGCGCTCGCACGGGGGCGAGGACAGTTGGCTGAACACCGTCGCCGCGTGCGCCGAGGACAATCACCGCAAGGCGGACCGTACGCCGGAGCAGGCGGGGATGCGGCTGCTGACCGCGCCGTTCGAACCGACGCCCGCGGACGCTCTCGTGCTCGCGCTGGGGGCGCGGGAGGGGTTGCCGGAGTGGCTGGCGGGACAGGTCGCGGTGTCCGCCGCCTGAGCGAGGGGGCGGGCGGGGTGTTCCTCCCCCGCCCGCCCCCTGTTCGTCACTTCTTCAGCAGCATCTGCACGATGGCCACGACGCCGACCACGACGATGACGCCGCGCAGCGCGGTGGGCGGCAGACGGCGGCCGATCTTCGCGCCCAGCTGGCCGCCGAGGGTGGAGCCGGCGGCGATGAGCAGCACGGCGGTCCAGTCGAAGTCGGCGACGAAGAGGAAGAAGAGCGCCGCGACGCCGTTGACGACGACGGCGAGGACGTTCTTGAGGGCGTTGACGCGCTGGAGGTCGTCGCGGAGGAGCAGGCCCATCAGGGAGAGGTAGAGGACGCCCTGGGCCGCGCCGAAGTAGCCGCCGTAGGCACTGGCGAGCAGGAGGCCCAGGAGCAGGGCGGGGCCGCCGTCGGTGACGGTGTCGGTGGTGCCGTTGCGTTCGCGGCGGCGGGCGAGCGCCCTGGCGAGCCGGGGCTGGAGGACGACGAGGACCAGTGCGAGGCCGATGAGGGCGGGCACGATCGTGTCGAAGGCCTTGGACGGGAGCGCGAGCAGCAGGACGGCGCCGGTGAGCCCGCCGATCAGGGCGGTGACGCCGAAGCGCAGGACGCGGCGGCGCTGGCCGCGGAGTTCGCGGCGGTAGCCGATGGCGCCGCTGATGTTTCCGCTGACGAGGCCGAGGGTGTTGGAGACGTTCGCGGTGATCGGGGGCAGTCCGACGGCGAGGAGCACCGGGAAGGTGAAGAGGGTGCCGGAGCCGACGATGGTGTTGATGGTGCCCGCGCCGATGCCTGCGGCGAAGATCGCGAGTGCTTCCCAGATGGACAAGGCCATCTCCTTCATGGTCAGTGTGTCGCCTCCCCGCCCTGAGGGGGTCGAGGGGCCTTACTGATCATGCAGGAGAGGACGGCGTCAGTCGATGGGCGGCTGCTCCCGGCGGGGGGTCTCCTTGGTGGTCTTCGGGGCCTGGCCGCCGCTGCGCGACGGGCCCATGGGGCCGAAGTTCCCGACGGCGCCGCTCAGGCCCTTGAGCGCGTCGCCGATCTCGCTGGGCACGATCCAGAGCTTGTTGGCGTCGCCCTCGGCGATCTTCGGCAGCATCTGGAGGTACTGGTAGGAGAGCAGCTTCTCGTCGGGGTCGCCGGCGTGGATGGACTCGAAGACCGTACGGATCGCCTGGGCCTCGCCCTCGGCGCGCAGGGCGGCGGCCTTGGCCTCACCCTCGGCGCGCAGGATCGCGGACTGCTTCTCGCCCTCCGCGGTGAGGATCTGCGACTGGCGGATGCCCTCCGCGGTGAGGATCGCGGCGCGCTTGTCACGGTCGGCGCGCATCTGCTTCTCCATCGAGTCCTGGATGGAGGTGGGCGGTTCGATGGCCTTGAGCTCGACGCGGTTGACGCGGATGCCCCACTTGCCGGTGGCCTCGTCGAGCACGCCGCGCAGGGCCGCGTTGATCTCCTCGCGGGAGGTGAGGGTCCGCTCCAGGTCCATGCCGCCGATGATGTTGCGCAGGGTGGTGACGGTGAGCTGCTCGATGGCCTGGATGAAGCTGGAGACCTCGTACGTCGCGGCGCGCGCGTCGGTCACCTGGTAGTAGATGACCGTGTCGATGTTGACGACCAGGTTGTCCTGGGTGATCACCGGCTGCGGCGGGAACGGCACGACCTGCTCACGGAGGTCGATGCGGTTGCGGATGGAGTCGATGAAGGGGACGACGATGTTCAGACCGGCGTTGAGGGTCCGGGTGTAGCGGCCGAAGCGCTCGACGATGGCGGCGCTGGCCTGCGGGATCACCTGGACCGTCTTCATGAGGGCGATGAAGACGAGCACCACCAAGATGATCAGGACGATGATGATCGGTTCCATCGTGGCTCCCCGTGCCTGTCGGTGTTGATCTCTCCGGTGAAGTCTTTCAGAACGCGGCGCCGCCGTGCAGGTAATGAGGGCATATCAAGCCGCGCGCGGCTCGTTTCCGGGGGTGTCCCGGGGCCGTACGGGTGCGGTCGGCGGTGGTCACAGCACCACGGCCGTCGCACCGTCGATCTCGACGACGTCCACCTGCTGGCCCGCCTCGTAGCTGCGCTCGGCGTCGTAGGAACGCGCGGACCAGATCTCGCCGGCGAGCTTGATGCGGCCGCCGTTGCCGTCGACCCGCTCCAGGACGACGGCCTGCCGGCCCTTGAGGGCGTCCACGCCGGTCTCCAGGGCGGGTCGCTGCGAGCGGTGGCGGTTGGCGATCGGCCGGACGACGGCGATGAGGGCGACCGAGACGACGGCGAAGACGACGAACTGCGCGACGGCGCCGCCGCCGAGCCGGTCGGTGACGGCGGCGGCCACGGCTCCGGCCGCGAGCATCCCGAACTCGGGCATCGCTGTGACGACGAGCGGAATGCCCAGTCCGACGGCGGCCACCAGCCACCACACCCATGTGTCCACGTGTTCATGGTAGGCGTGGCGGCGGCCGCCGGACAGTGCGCGGGAGCGGGGCGCGCGGTGGAGCGGGGGGTCAGGAGAGGGGCAGACCCTGGGCCGTCCAGCGCTGTCCCTGGCGCTCGACGACCAGGGGGAGGCCGAAGCAGTGGGAGAGGTTGCGGGAGGTGAGTTCGAGCTCGACGGGGCCCGCGGCGAGCACCTTGCCCTGACGGATCATCAGGACGTGGGTGAAGCCCGGGGGGATCTCCTCGACGTGGTGGGTGACCATGAGCATCGAGGGCGCGAGGGGGTCGCGGGCGAGGCGGCCGAGGCGGCGCACGAGGTCCTCGCGGCCGCCCAGGTCGAGGCCCGCGGCGGGCTCGTCGAGCAGCAGCAGCTCGGGGTCGGTCATCATCGCGCGGGCGATGAGGGTGCGCTTGCGCTCGCCCTCGGAGAGGGTGCCGAACTTCCGGTCCAGGTAGTCCGTCATGCCGAGGACGTCGAGGAAGGCGCGGGCGCGCTGCTCGTCGACCTCCTCGTAGTTCTCCTGCCAGGTGGCCGTCATGCCGTACGCGGCGGTGAGGACGGTCTGCAGGACGGTCTGGCTGCGCGGCAGCTTGTCGGCGAGGGCGATGCCCGCGATGCCGATGCGGGGGCGGAGCTCGAAGACGTCGACCGCGCCGAGCTTCTCGCCCAGGACCTTGACGGTGCCCGTGGTCGGGAAGAGATAGCTGGAGGCGACATTGAGGAGGGTGGTCTTGCCGGCGCCGTTGGGGCCGAGGATGACCCAGCGCTCCCCTTCCTTGACCGACCAGGAGACCTGGTCCACCAGAGCCCGGCCCTCGCGGACCACGGATACGTCCACCAGTTCCAGCACTTCGCTCATGAGCGCGTTGTCTCCCATTGCAGTGTCGTCGTCGCTTGCCCTCAGGCGATGCCCCCAGGGACAGCCCCCAGGGAAGAACTTACGCCACCCGTTGTCGGTGCCGGTCCTTAGGCTGGGGCCATGCTCGATGAACACCGCTCAGGACGGCTCACTGCGTGGGGAAATGCCCTCATTGCCGGATTCACCTCTCCCGATGAGGCCGCACACCGGATCACCGGTGACGACGCCGTGCACCGCGTCACCGGACTGCCCGGGGAGTCCGGCCCGGTCGGATTGACCCTGGCCCTCGGCAGGCTCCGCGCCCTCGGGGCGACGGGCCTGCGCCTCGCACTGCCGGTGCCGGGGCACCCGCTGGGGCTCAGCGGGCCGCCGGAGTTCAACGCCCGGGCCCTGGAGGCCGAGGAGGCGGTCGTCGCGACGGGGGCGGCGCTGGGTCTCGTACCCGAGGTGTACGAGGCGGGCCCCGCCGGTGATGTGCACGTGGAGGTGGTGTGGCACTGCCTGCCCGTGCGCGAGGCACCGCCCGCGGACGTGCCCTCGCTCGGCGAGGCCGAGCGGGAGCTGGCGGAGGCGCTGCGCGACGCGACCGACGTGCTCACCCGGCTGGACGTGGCCGGTTCCGGCCCGGTGGCCCAGGCCGCGCTTGAGGCGTACCGCGCACGGGCCGAGCGGGGCCGCGAGGTGCTGGCCCCGGGCTACCCGCCGCGTGCGGTGCGGGTGCTGGAGCTGGCGCAGCGGGTGGGCGCGCTGATCTCGATCGCGTACGAGCCGGGGGACGGAGGGGGCCGTGAGCACGGCGGGGCGGTGAGCGCGTCCGAGATGACGGCGCGGGCCCAGGCGCTGCGGCCGGTGGAGCGAGTCGCCCGCCGGGCGCAGGTCGCGGCGTACAACGCGATGGTCGAGCGCCGGGTGTAGCGGCCTGCCTCCGTGCGGCTCCCGTGCCGCCCGGACGCAGCAGGAAGGCCCCGCGAAACATCGCGGGGCCTTCCTGAGGGGCCCTGAGTCGGCCGGCGCGCGTCGCTCAGGAGTTGACGCAGGTGTTGCCGAACGTCGGGTTGAGGATCGCGATGAGGATGTCGATGGTGTTGCCGCAGACGTTGAGCGGCACCTGCACCGGGATCTGGATGACGTCGCCGGAGATGATGCCGGGCGAGCCCTTGGCGACACCGTCGGCGACGGCGCCCTCGAAACGGCCATGGTCCTCGTCGTGGGCGGTGGCGGCGCCGACAGAGGCGCTGAGAGCCATGCCTGCCGCGGCCAGGACGAGGGCGGCCTTCTTGGCACTGTTCATGGAGGGTCTTCCTTCTGCTGATGTCCTTGACGACCCCAGCCGCGGGGTCGCGCACTGATGAACGCCAGCGCACCGCCGATGGCACGGCCATCGGCGGTGTTTGCCCTCATTCGGACGAGTGATCGCACCCGCCTGCCCGGGCCCCGTGGATCGGAGCCGGGCAGGCGACGCCTCGACTACTTGTTGAGGCAGAGGTTCCCGGCCGCCGGGTTAAGGAAGCCCACCACGTTGATGGTGTCGCCGCACACGTTCGCTGCCACGTCGACCGGCACCTGGATGACGTTGCCGGAAACGACGCCGGGGGAGTTCTTCGCCTCGCCCTCGGCCTGGTGGGCGGAGGCCGCACCGGCGCCCGCGAAGGCGAGACCGCCGAGGGCGATCGTGACGGCAGCGACCTTCTTCATGTTCTTCACTCTTCTAATGACCTTCCTGGAACGTTGCCACGGCCAGCCGCCGCGTACGCCATGGAAAACGGGTCACGGACGGTCAGGTTGCGGGGCCAGGTGGACCACCACACGACCGTATGAATCTCTGATCTGAAGACGACGTTCCGGTATGACCGCGATCATGCTCCGATCCCATGTCGGACGGCCCACAGGGCCGCCTGGGTGCGGTCGGCGAGGTCCAGCTTCATCAGGATGTTCGACACGTGGGTCTTGACAGTCTTCTCCGACAGGACGAGGGCGCGGGCGATCTCCCGGTTGGACCGGCCGTCGGCGATCAGAGCGAGCACCTCCCGTTCGCGCTCGGTGAGCGCGTTGCCTCTCCCCTGGCCGCCGCCCGCCTCCTCCTGGGAGAGCAGGGCGCCCGCCACCTCGGGCTGGAGCAGGACGTGCCCGGCGTGCACGGACCTGATCGCCCCGGCGAGGGCGTCGGGGTCCACGTCCTTGTAGACGTACCCCGCCGCACCGGCCCGCAGGGCGGGGATCACGGTGCGCTGCTCGGTGAAGCTGGTGACGATCAGCACCCGGGCGGGGTTGTCGAGCTCCCGGAGCTTGCGCAGCGCCTCGATGCCGTCGGTGCCGGGCATCTTCACGTCCATGAGGACGACGTCGGGGCGCAGCTCCTCGGCCCGCTCGACGCCCTCGGCGCCGTCGGCGGCCTCCCCGACCACCTCGATGTCGTCCTGGACCTCCAGAAACGTCCGCAGCCCCCGGCGGACCACCTGGTGGTCGTCGACCAGCAGCACTCGGATCACGCGTTCCTCAGCCACCCGACACCTCCATCTCGATCGCGGTGCCCTTCCCGGGCGCCGAGGTAACGGTCAGACTGCCGCCGACTCCGGCCGCCCGGTCCCGCATGGAGACGAGCCCGAGGTGGCGGCCCGCCCGGCGGACGCTGCCGGGCTCGAAGCCGCAGCCGTCGTCGGTGACGCGCAGCACGGCGCCCTGGCCCGTGCGGGCGAGGGTGACGTCCACACGCTCGGCGCCGGAGTGCCGCAGGGCGTTGTGCAGGGCCTCCTGGGCGACGCGCAGCAGCGCCTCCTCCTGGGCGGCCGGGAGGGCCCGTACGCCCTGGGAGGCGAAGGTGACGCGGGCGGTGTGGGCGCGGTCCAGGACCTGGATCTGGGTGCGCAGGGTGGCGACGAGCCCGTCCTCGTCGAGGCCCGCGGGGCGCAGCTCCACGACGGCGGCGCGCAGTTCGTCGGCGGCCTCGGCGGCGAGCCGGGCCACCTCGTGCAGCTCGCCCTTGGCGCGGGCGGGGTCGCGGTCGACGAGCGCGGTGGCGGCCTGGGCGGTCAGGCGCAGGGAGAAGAGCTTCTGGGCGACGGCGTCGTGCAGCTCGTGGGCGAGGCGGGCGCGCTCCCCGGCGATGGTGAGCTCGCGGCTGCGCTCGTAGAGCCGGGCGTTGGTGAGCGCTATGGCGGCGTGCTGGGCGAGGACGCCGAGGAGTTCCTCGTCCTCGGCGGTGAAGCCGCAGCCGCCGGCCGGTTTGGGACACCTCTTGTTGGCGAGGAAGAGCGCGCCGAGGATCTCCTCGCCGTCGGCGACGGGCATGCCGATGAAGTCGCTCATGTCGGGGTGGGCGTCGGGCCAGCCCTCGAAGCGGGGGTCCTCGCGGACGTCGCCGAGGCGCTGCGGGGTGGCGTCGTGGAGCATCGCGGCGAGGATGCCGTGCTGCCGGGGCAGCGGGCCGATGGCCTTCCACTGCTCGTCGCTGATCCCGTCGACGACGAACTGCGCGAAGCCCCCGTGGTCGTCCGGTACGCCGAGCGCCGCGTATTCGGCGTCCAGCAGTTCGCGGGCGGAGACGACGATCGTCTTGAGGACGTCGCGCACCTGGAGGTGTCTGCTCATGGCGAGGAGCGCGGTGCTCACGGCGGTGAGGCCGGAGCGTGGGCCGGTGGTCATGAGGTCACGGTACCGAGGCGGGTGGCGGGGCGTATCGGGCCGCCGGAGGCCCGGGACCCGGACCGGGGGCCTAGGCCGAAGGTCCCGGACCGCCCGGTTCCGGCCATGGGGTCCGGACGGGATGCGGGGGCGAATTCCGGGATGTGCCCCTCATGGGCCGCCGTCGCGGACCAGACTCGGAGCATGTCTATACCAACGACACAGTGGACACCGACCCACGGCGATCCCTACCGGCCGGTGCCCTACCGGCCCGAGCGGATGCCCGCCGCCGAGTCCCTGGCCCGCGCCGCCGAGCTGCGGGAGCGGATGGACGGGCGCAGGACCGTACGGCAGTTCTCCGCGGACCCGGTGCCGGAGCAGGTGGTGAAGGACGCGATCGCGTGTGCGGCCACCGCCCCCTCCGGGGCGCATCAGCAGCCGTGGACGTTCGCCCTGGTGAAGGACGCCGAGGTGCGGCGGCGGATCCGCGCGGCCGCGGAGGAGGAGGAACGGATCTCCTACGACGGGCGGCTGGGCGAGGAGTGGCTGGCGGCGCTGCGGCCGCTGGGCACGGACGAGGTCAAGCCGCATCTGACGGACGCGCCCGCGCTGATCGTGGTCTTCCAGCAGCGGTACTGGCTGGGCGAGGGCGGCGACAAGCGCAAGCACTACTACGTGGACGAGTCGGTGGGCATCGCGGTCGGGATGCTGCTGTCGGCGCTGCACCTGTCGGGGCTGGCGGCCCTGGTGCACACGCCGAGCCCGATGCGGTTCCTGTCCGAGGTGCTGGGGCGGCCGGCGAACGAGAAGGCGTTTGCGGTGATCCCCGTCGGGTATCCGGCCGTGGACTGCCAAGTGCCGGATCTGGTCCGCAAGAGCCTGGACCAGGTGCTGGTGGAGATCTGAGCAAACGATCACATACGCAAAGCGTCGAGGCGTGCACACCGGGTGAACCCCCAGGGGGCCCGGTGTGACGCCGGGCATAGGGCGCAGATCACCTACGAACCCGGCTAGTGGATAAATAAGGCCGTCGTAAGCGGGTGCAGGGGCCGTTCGCGGCCCCTTTCGCACGAGGGCCGCGGGGCCCTCCGCAACGAAGCCGGGTAGTACGTCACACCTTTGCCACAGCATTTTGCGGCCGCTAACAATTGCCCAGTCGCAGGGCGCCGTCGATCGAGACGCGGCGCTTTTTTGCAGCGCCTCTCCGGGCCACTGCGACTCAAGCGATTGGAAGAGGTTCAGCTCAGCATGCGCTCCCCCATCTCCGGCTATAGCCGTCTCACCAAGGTCCACAAGTTCTCCGCCGCGGGCATCGCCGCGGCCGGTGTGGCCGCCCTGACGTTCGCCGCCCTGCCGGGCGCCTCGGCCGACGCGGGCACGCAGTCGATCGCCGTCAAGCCGGTCGCGTGGAACGCCAAGGCTCTCGGTGTCGAGGACCAGCAGGAGCAGCTCGGCAAGCAGTCGGACAACGCCGCGAAGCTGGCGAAGTCCGAGGCCGAGGCCAAGCAGAAGGCCGAGGCCGAGGCGAAGGCCAAGGCCGACAAGGAGCGCGCCGACAAGGAGGCCGCGAGCCGTTCCGAGGAGCGCAAGCCGGTCCAGGCCGCCCCCGCCCCGGCCCCGGCCCCCGCGAAGAAGGCCTACTCCAACGACCTCGACGGGTGGATCCGCGAGGCGCTGGACATCATGGCCGCCCACAACATCCCGGGTTCGTACGACGGCATCAAGCGCAACATCATGCGCGAGTCGACCGGCAACCCCCAGGCGATCAACAACTGGGACTCCAACGCCGCCGCCGGCATCCCCTCCAAGGGCCTGCTCCAGGTGATCGACCCGACCTTCAAGGCGTACCACGTCGAGGGCACCTCCTGGGACATCTACGACCCGGTCGCCAACATCACCGCCGCCTGCAACTACGCGGCCAAGACGTACGGCTCGATGGACAACGTCAACTCCGCCTACTGAGCGGACTGACGGCACAGCACATACGCCGAAGGGCGGCACCCGG
>NZ_BAAABW010000007.1:0-67637 GCF_039521185.1 Streptomyces blastmyceticus
CACAGCCAGGCGGAATAAGCCCGGCCATGCACAGCGTCCTCGCTGTGTGTGCCTACCCACCCCCGAAGGGATCGGCAGGACTTTCAAAGGAACCGCGTCCCGACCAGAAGGCCAGGGACGGGGTATTTTATAGTCTGGCGTTGACTTTTAGCACGCTGTTGAGTTCTCAAGGAACGGACGCTTCCTTTGGTCCCGTTTCCGGGCCCTCCGGGCGCTTCCCTTCGGTGTTCCACCACTCTATCAGGAGTTTTTCCGCTCCCTTACCGCTCGTTTTCCGCAGTCACAATGGACACACGGGCACACAGAGGCGGATCCAGGAAAAGGATCAAATCCGATAGGTGCCGCCCCTCGCCTTGCCAGCAGTTGACTGCGGGCCTCGGTCGTGGGCAGGGACCCGACAGTACATCCCCGCGCGGGGCGAGGCAAATCGATTACGGGGCAGTCCCCACGCGCATAGGAGGGGCCATGGGGCTCCGCCGGGTGGCCCTCACTCGTGCGGAATCCGCAGTTCCTATGACATACGCTTCTGGCCAGCGCGCCGTCCAGGACAGGCAGTGACGGCGTGTGATGAATCTTCACCCCTGGGAGGCTTCCCATGACCACCGTGACGTCCCCTCTTGCCGGACGCGCCATCGGACTCGCGGCAGTGCCCGATCCGGTCTTCTCCGGCGCGATGGTGGGACCCGGTACCGCTATTGACCCCGTGCGTGAGCCCTCGGCCGCGGTCTCGCCCGTGGACGGCGTCATCGTCTCGCTGCACCCCCACGCGTTCGTCGTCGTCGACGGCGAGGGGCACGGCGTGCTGACGCACCTCGGCATCGACACCGTCCAGCTCAACGGCGAGGGCTTCGAGCTGCTCGTCAACAAGGGCGACACGGTCACGCGCGGCCAGGAGATCGTGCGTTGGAACCCGGTCGCCGTCGAAGAGGCCGGCAAGTCGCCGATCTGCCCGGTCGTCGCGCTCGAGGCCGTGGCCGACTCGCTCGGCGACGTGCGCGAGGACGGCGACGTCAAGGCGGGCGACCCGCTGTTCAGCTGGCAGTGAGCCGGCCCCGTCCCTGAGGACAGACAGGGACGGCACGTACGACATCCACCGCGGCGGTCCGAGCCGCCGCATCAACGGAGACGGGTGAAATGGAGACAACGCTGCGAGGCGTCGGCGTGAGCCACGGTGTGGCGATCGGCGAGGTGCGGCACATGGGCACGGCGGTGCTGGAGCCGCCGGCGAAGCAGATCCCGACGGACGAGGCGCCGCGCGAACAGGGCCGCGCCCGCCAGGCCGTGGAGGCTGTGGCCGCCGACCTCATCGCGCGCGGCAACCTGGCCGGCGGCGAGGCCCAGCACGTGCTCGAGGCCCAGGCCATGATGGCGCAGGACCCGGAGCTCATGGCGGATGTCGAACGGCGCATCACCGTCGGCAGCACCGCCGAGCGCGCCGTGTACGACGCCTTCGCCGCCTACCGCGCGCTGCTCGCCAACGCGGGTGAGTACCTGGCCGGCCGGGTGGCCGACCTCGACGACGTGCGGAACCGTATCGTCGCACGCCTGCTGGGCGTGCCGATGCCGGGTGTGCCGGACAGCGACGAGCCGTACGTACTGATCGCGCGGGACCTCGCACCCGCCGACACCGCGCTGCTCGACCCGACCCTGGTGCTCGGTTTCGTGACCGAGGAGGGCGGGCCGACGAGCCACAGCGCCATCCTGGCCCGGGCGCTCGGTGTGCCCGCGGTCGTCGCCCTGCCGGGCGCCGGTGAGCTGGCCGAGGGCACGGTCGTGGCCGTGGACGGCAGCACGGGTGACATCTTCGTCGAGCCGAGCGACGAGAAGCGCGCGGAGCTGACGAAGGCCGCCGAGGCGCGCAAGGCCGCCCTGGCCGCTTCGTCCGGTCCGGGTGCGACGTCGGACGGGCACAAGGTGCCGCTGCTGGCGAACGTCGGCGGTCCGGCCGACGTGCCGGCCGCGGTCGAGGCGGGTGCGGAGGGCGTCGGCCTCTTCCGCACCGAGTTCCTCTTCCTGGACAACAGCGAGAAGGCGCCGTCCGAGGCCAAGCAGATCGAGGCGTACCGCAAGGTCCTGGAGGCCTTCCCCGAGGGCCGCGTGGTCGTGCGGGTGCTGGACGCGGGCGCGGACAAGCCGCTCGACTTCCTGACGCCGGCCGACGAGCCGAACCCGGCGCTGGGTGTGCGGGGTCTGCGGACCCTGCTGGACCACCCCGAGGTGCTGCGCACGCAGCTCACCGCGCTGGCCAAGGCCGCCGAGGGGCTGCCCGTCTACCTCGAGGTCATGGCCCCGATGGTGGCGGACCGTACGGACGCGAAGGCGTTCGCCGACGCGTGCCGCGAGGCCGGGCTGCGGGCCAAGTTCGGCGCGATGGTGGAGATTCCCTCCGCCGCGCTGCGGGCCCGCTCGATCCTGCAGGAGGTCGAGTTCCTGTCGCTGGGGACCAACGACCTGGCGCAGTACACCTTCGCCGCCGACCGTCAGGTCGGTGCGGTGTCGCGGCTCCAGGACCCGTGGCAGCCCGCGCTGCTCGACCTCGTCGCGGCTTCCGCCGAGGCCGCCAAGGCCGAGGGCAAGAGCTGTGGTGTCTGCGGTGAGGCCGCGGCCGACCCGCTGCTGGCCTGTGTACTGACCGGTCTGGGCGTGACCAGCCTGTCCATGGGCGCCGCGTCCATCCCGTATGTGCGCGCGACCCTGGCCAAGCACACGCTCGCGCAGTGCGAGCGTGCCGCTGCCGCCGCCCGTGCCACGGACACCGCCGAGGAGGCCCGCGTGGCCGCGCAGGCGGTGCTGTCCGGCGAGTGAGCCGGTGACGTGGTGACGCGTCGTTGATGTGTGAGGGGTGCCCCGCCGGTCGGCGGGGCACCTTTCGCGTTTCAGACCGTGGTGTGCCCGTCTCCTTCCGTGGGCTCGGGGAGGTGCAGTCCCGCGCGGTAGTCGACGCCTGGCTCGGGCGGCACGGGTTCGCCGGTCCGGGCGTCGGTGCAGTAGGCGGAGAAGACTTCCGCTTCGCTCAGGGGCCGCAGCCAGCCGTCGCGCAGGCTCCAGCCCCGGACCGTGTCGCGGCGGCCGGGCGCGGCGGTGCGCAGGACGACTCCGCCCGGCCGGTCCGTGGCGATGCCCGCCGCCAGGACCGTGCAGAACACGAGGGCCGCGGCCTCCCCGAGGTGCAGCTTGCCGCCGTCGCCGTGTTCCGCGTGGAGGACGGCGACGAGCGGGGTGGCGCCTTCGGCGGGGACGCTGCACACGAGGTGGTGCGTGCCGGGCCCGACCGCCTCGATGAGCTGCCGCAGGGCCTGGGTGGCCCGGGCGAAGGAGGCGCGGCCGATGTCCTCACCGCAGGACGCGCAGTCGCCGCCGCGGGTGAGCAGTGACGAGGCGTACTCCCAAGTCGCCTGCTGTTCGGCCTCGTTGACGAGCTGGGGCAGGAGTCTGCGGATCGGCTGGCCCTCGTAGGTGACTCTGGTGCCCGTGGCCGCGACTTCGGCCGTGTAGCGGGTGCGGCTGGCCGGGGTGTCGGGGTCGAGGTGGGACTCCGCGCAGAACTCCTCGTAACCGACGGGGTCGAAGAGGGCCACGCTGGTGTGTGTGCCCTGGGATGCGAGTGACCGCAGCAGCCCCTCCATCTGCCGCAGGTACGTCGCGTGGTCGTCGAACATGAAGGATCCGTATCGCCTCATGGCGGCGAAATCCTCCTCGTCTGCCAGCACGGCCACCGTGCTGGGCACTTCGCGGCGCAGTGCGCGCCGTGTTGCAAGACCTCGGTTGCCGCCGTTCCTGGTGTACGCCATGGTTCCCCCTCAGCGCGGACGATCAATGCTCACTCACAGTAACCGGTGCCACTGACAACGCCGGGGCTTCGCGCTCGCGCACCAGGCGACGCTGGGCGCAGCAGACCGCGGCGAGGGCGGCGCCGAGGCCGAGCCAGCCGGCCGGGCCCGCGGCGATCGCGCCGGTCATGGCCAGGGGGCCGGCGCTGCGCTGGACGGCCTGGGCGAGTCCGTGGACGCCGAGGTAGGCGCCTTGGGCGGTGGGCGGGGCGAGGGCCACGGACAGTTCCCAGGAGACGGTGGCGTGCAGCATCTCGGCGGCGGTGAAGGCGGTCGCGGCCAGGGTCAGAGCGGCGGTGGCGAGCCAGGGTGTGCCGGCGGTCGAGGCGGCGAGGGCGGCGCCGCTGGCGAGGAAGACGGCGGCCAGCGGGAGGAGAGTGGCGCGTGCGGCGCGTGGGGTGGAGCCGAAGCGTGCGAGGGGGACCTGGAAGCAGACCACGAGCACGTTGTTGAGGACGAGGAGGAGCGGTACGGCCTGGTGCGGCGCGCTGGTGGCGGTCACGGTCCACAGCGGGAGGCCGATCTTGAAGACGGAGTCGTCGAGGAAGAGCACGGCCTCGCTGGCGGTGTAGGCGAGGTAACGGCGGTCGCGCCAGGGGTTGGTGGTGCCCGCGGGTGCCGGTGCGGCGTCGCGCGTGGCTTCGGTTCCGGTCTCCGTGCCGAGGTTGGGGTACGTCGGTGGTTCGGCGCACCGGAGGGTGAGGAGGGCGGCGAGGACGAAGGAGAGGGCGTCGCCGACGAGCAGCCAGCGGTACACGGCGGTGGTCCCCGCGGTGAGCGCGCCCGCCGCCGCGAGGCCGCCGACGGCCCAGCCGACGTTGGAGACGGTGCGGTTGATGGCCTGTTGACGATGCTCTCCCGGCTACCGCCGGGAGATTCCCTTCGGCTACCCGTGAGTGACCGGTTGGGCTTCACGCATCCGCCTCCGCCAAGGGGCGGGACTCGGCACCGTGTGGCGCCTGCGCGTGCTGTTGGTGACCGAGCCGCCCGTCCGGCGGGCTCGGGCCTCGATCTCCACCGAGGCATTGTGATCGGCATCGTCCTCGTGGCCGCAGTGCACACATGCGAACGATCTGCCGCCCCCCTGGCGGGACGCAGGGTCAACTCTTCCACATGCCGGGTTCCCGCACGTCTGCGAAGTGTGGAACGGTGGCACCGGCCGGAGCTCGGAACCGTACAACCGGCACTTGTACTCCAGCTGACGGCGGCGTTCACCGGGGCAGTTGTCGAGAACGGACCGGTTGAGCCCGGTCTTCTGCCGGACGTTCCGGCCCTGCTGTTCCCAGGATCCTTTCGCGCTGGCGGTCATGTTGGTCACGCGCAGATCCTCAATACCGACGAAACCGTGGTTTTTGGCGAGATCGGTGGTGAGCTTGTGCGTGAAGTCCGCCCGGCGATTGGCCTCTCGGGCCTTTAGTTTCGCAAGGGCTGCGATCGTGCGGCGCAGCCGGTTGCTGTACCTTCCTCCGCTGAACTTCTTGGCGTAGGTGATCTGACGCCCCATCCGCTGCTGAAGGCACCGCAGCCGGTCCCGCTCACGCCCGGCAAGCCCCGTCGGCTTGATCCGCGGTGTGTTCTCAGTGGACACATAGGCGGATGAGGCGACGCCGAAATCGACTCCACAGCCCGGTTTGCCGTTGGGGGCGGCAGGCTTGATGCCAGTTGCAACACCGAAGGAGATGTGCCAACCAACCCCGTCTCTGGAGACTGTGGCGTTGCGGATGGCGCCACCCAAAGCGCGCGAGAGTCGGAAACGCACCCAGCCGATCTTGGGTAACCTTACCTCCGCCCAGTGTCGGTTCAGTTTGCGCACCTCAACCGCTTGTCCCGGCAAGGGCACTGCTAAGCAGTGCCCACGCTTCTTGAACGTCGGAAAGACTGCCGGATGCCGGGGATTGAAGAAGTTGTCATATGCCCGGTCCAGGTGCCGCAGCACCTGCTGACCAGCCTGCGCGGGCAGCTCAACCAGCCACGCCAGGTCGGGATCCGCACGTGCGGCCGTCAGGTACTTGCACTGCTCAACAGCCCGAAGCGTCCGGCCCCGCTGCTCATATACGTGCACCCGCTGAGCGAGAGCCACATTCCACAAAGCGCGCGTGGCATGGCCCCACCCAGTCAGACTCCGCTCCTGAGCCCGGGTGGGGTATAGCCGAAACCTGCGCCCCATGTCCGCCTTCACGCCACGTAATCTAGTGCTGATCCTTGTGGCCGCATGGCCAAAACCGCACAGCAGGCACCGTTTCCTCACTTCTGCACGCTTCGCGACGAATTACTGTCGTAACGTGTTCGTTAACGCCCACTTGCCACGTGCGAAAGCGATCCACACAACCGCCCAACGTGAGCAAGATTCAATGCGAAGAAGTGCGACGACATCGAGGCGCACGGGGCGAGCGGACCGAACGTCTGGGTGCCGGTGCGGGACGAGGCCGCGGTGGTGAACGGGCTGCGGTCGTCGGGGTGGTGGGTGGCCGCGGGGGCCCGCTTCCGGTCGGCGTCGGGAGCGGGCGTACGGATCACCGTGGCGGAGCTGTTGCCCTCGGAGGCGGGGCGGTTCGCGGCGGACTTCTCGCAGGCCCTGGGGGAACGGCAGGCGACGTACGGAGGGTGACGGTGAGGGGCGGGTGGGGGTGCCCCCACCCGCTCGCTTCACGCGCGCTCGCGGCCCAGCTTCTCGTAGAAGTGGAGTAGTTCGACGTTGTCGACGGAGCCGGGGTTGACCGCCTTCTCCAGGGGCGTGCCCTGGAGAAGGCGCTTCACGGGGACCTCTATCCGCTTGCCGGTCAGCGTGTGCGGGATGCCCGTGACCTCGATGACCTCGTCGGGGACGTGCCGCGGTGAGAGCTGTTCGCGGATGGTGTGCTTGATGCGGGCGAGCAGTGCTTCGTCCAGCGTGGCGCCGGGTGCGAGGTGGACGAAGAGCGGCATCCAATAGCCGCCGTCGGGCTGTTCGACGCCGATGACGAGGGACTCCCGGATCTCGGGGAGCCGCTCGACGGCCTCGTAGATGTCCGAGGAGCCCATCCGGACGCCCTGGCGGTTGAGGGTGGAGTCGGAGCGGCCGTGGATGACGACGCTGCCCCGCGAGGTGAGGGTGATCCAGTCGCCGTGCCGCCAGACGCCGGGGAACATCTCGAAGTAGCTGTCGCGGTAGCGGGTGCCGTCCGGGTCGTTCCAGAACCGGATCGGCATGGACGGCATGGGGGCCGCGACGATCAGCTCGCCGACCTCGTCGACGACGGGCTCGCCGTGCGCGTCCCACGCCTGGAGGTCCGTGCCCAGGCAGGCGGCCTGGAGCTCGCCGATGTGCACCGGGAGGGTGGGGACGGCGCCGGCGAAGCAGCTGCACACGTCCGTGCCGCCGCTGACGGAGGCGATCCACATGTCGGCCGCCACCGCGTCGTGGAGCCAGCGGAAGCCGTCGGGGGGCAGCGGTGAGCCCGTGGTGGCCACGCACTTGACGCGGGAGAGGTCGAAGTCGCGGCCGGGGTGGACATCGGCCTTGCGGCAGGCCATCACATAGGCGGCGGAGGTGCCGAAGAGCGTGGCCCCGGTGCGCTCGGCGACCCGCCACTGGGCCGCGGTGTCGGGATATCCGGGGCTGCCGTCGTAGAGCACGACGGTGGAGCCCACCAGGAGGCCGGAGACGAGGAAATTCCACATCATCCAGCCGGTGGAGGTGTACCAGAAGAAGCGGTCGCCGGGGCCCAGGTCGCAGTGCAGGGCGAGCTGTTTGACGTGCTCGACGAGGATGCCGCCCTGGGACTGCACGATGGCCTTGGGCAGGCCGGTGGTGCCCGACGAATAGAGCACCCACAGCGGGTGGTCGAAGGGGACCTGCTCGAAGACGGGCTCCACGCCGGCGGAGGTGAGCGCCTCCCACTCCAGCGCCCCGTCGGGGGCCGGGGTGCCCAGCAGCGGGATGTGCACCACTGCGCGCAGCGTGGGCAGCCCCGCGCGCAGCTCGGTGACCGCGTCGGCCCGGTCGTGGCGCTTGCCGCCGTAGTGATAGCCGTCGACGGTGAACAGCACGACGGGCTCGACCTGCTGGAAGCGGTCGAGGACGCTGCGGGCGCCGAAGTCGGGGGCGCAGGAGGTCCAGACACCGCCGACGGCGGCGGTGGCGAGCAGGGCGACGACGGCCTGCGGGATGTTGGGCACATAGGCGCTGACGCGGTCGCCTGGACAGACTCCGAGCCGGCGGAGCTCGGCCGCCAGGGAACCCACCTGGGCCCGCAGCTCGGCCCAGCTCACGGGGCGTGGCTCATGGGTCTCGTCGACGTGCAGCAGGGCGGGCTCGTGGGCGCGAGCGGGGTCCTCGGCGGTGCGCAGGGCGTGCTCGGCGTAGTTGAGCGTCGCGCCGGGGAACCATGTGGCGCCGGGCATGGCGGGGTCGGCGAGCACCCTCTCGTACGGGCTGGAGAAGCGCACGTCGCACCACTCGGTGACCGCCTGCCAGAAGCGCTCCAGCTCCGCCACGGACCAGCGGTGCAGGGCGGCGTAGCTCGCGGCGGGGTCGCCGGGGACGGGGGCGGGCGCGCCGTGGTGCTCGGCGGCCCAGGCGTGGAAGCGGGTGACCTGTGCCCGGGCGACGCGGTCCTCGCCGGGGCTCCAGAGGGGCTCCGGTCGGTCGGCGGGCTGCGGTGCGGTGGTCATCTGGCTGCTCCCGGCTGTGCGCTTCGTGGGCGTCGCCGCGCACGCCGTCGGGGTGCTGTGCGTGACGCGGCTGACCAGGACGATGCCATGTGATCGACTCGGGCACCAGCCCTGTGGACAACCCGCGGGCGGGCCCGCCGGGGTCCGGTGGATCCCCAGGGGGTGAACGGCTGTTGAACGGAGCACCGGCCCGGTGGTGTCGATGGCAGGCTGAGCAGCATGGATGCACGTGATCTGCGGCGGTTAGCGAATGCGGTCGGGACGGCACGGGGCCTGCGGTCCGTGCGGTGGGCGTGGCGCAGGCGGCGGGCGGACGCGGCGGGGCTGCCCCGGCGGGGCGCGGAGCGGGCACGGGTGCCGGGTGCGGTGCGGGGGGCCGAGCCGCTGCCGGGCGGCGGGGTGGTGCGGTTCGCCCGGTCGTCGCTGCGGGTGCGGGTGGCGGCGGGCGGCGCGGTGTTCTGCGGCTGGGACGGCGCGGAGCCGGAGCCGTCGTACGCCCTGGCGGGGCCGGTGCCGGAGGCGGACGAGCGCGCGGTGCTGGAGCCCGACACGGACGGCGGCTGGCGCGTGGTGTCCGAGAGGGTGCTGGTGGTGGTGGGCCGCCACGGCACGGTCGAGGTGCGGACGCCGGGCGGGGTGGTGCTGCGGCGCGACCTGCCGCCGCGCTGGTGGGAACCGGTGGATCCGGCCGCCCGGGAGGCGGTGGAGGCGCGGTGGACGCAGCGGTCGGAAGTGGCGGCGGACGCGCGGTTCTTCGGCCTGGGCGGCAGGGCGGTGGGCCCGCGGCTGCGCGACGGCGCGTACCGGCTGTGGAACACCGACCCCGGCGGCGCCTTCGAGCCGGGTGACGATCCGCTGTACATCACGATGCCCGTGCAGCTGGTGGTGGCGGACGCGGGCACGCACCTGGCCTTTCACGACAACACCTGGGACGGCCGGGTGACGTTGCGCGAGGGCGAGGAGGGCGCGGGGTCGGGGCACGACCGGCCGGGCAGCTGCGAGGTGCGGATGGACGGCGGCCCGCTGCGCTCCTGGGTGATGGTGGGCACTCCCGCGCGCGTGCTGCACACCTGGGCCACCTTGACCGGTGCCCCGGCGCTGCCGCCCGCCTGGGCGCTCGGCCCGCAGCACGCGCGCTGGGGGTTCGGCAGCGAGCGGGAGGTGCGCCGGGTGGTGACGGGGTACCGGGAACGCGGGCTGCCGCTGTCGGTGGTGCATCTGGACATCGACCACTACCAGGGGCATCGCGTGTTCACGGTGGACCGCGAGCGGTTCCCCGATCTGCCGGGGCTGGCGGCCGAGTTGCGGGGGCAGGGGGTGCGGCTGGTGTCCATCGTGGATCCGGCCGTGAAGGCCCGGCCGGGAGTCGCGGAGTACGACAGCGGCGCGGCGGCCGGCGCGTTCGTACGGGACGCGCGCGGGCGGGAGGTGCGCGGCGAGGTGTGGCCCGGTGAGTGCGTCTTTCCCGACTTCACCGATCCGGGGGTGCGCAAGTGGTGGGGCGGGCTGTACGCGGAGCGGCTGGCGCAGGGCTTCTCCGGAGTGTGGCACGACATGAACGAGCCGGTGTCGTTCGCGGCGTTCGGCGATCCCACGCTGCCGCGCTCCGCCCGGCACTCGCTGGAGGGCCGCGGCGGTGACCACCGGGCGGCGCACAATGTGTACGGGCTGACCATGGCGCGCGCCGGTTACGAGGGCCTGCGCGAACTGCGGCCGCAGGAGCGGCCGTTCCTGTTCTCCCGGTCGGGCTGGGCGGGCATGCAGCGCTACGGCGGCACCTGGTCCGGTGATGTGGCGACCGGGTGGCCGGGGCTGCGGGCGTCGCTGGCGCTGGTCCTGGGTCTGGGGCTGTGCGGGGTGCCCTACTCGGGACCGGACGTCGGCGGTTTCACGGGCCACCCGTCGCCGGAGCTGTTCCTGCGCTGGTTCCAGCTCGGCGCGTACCTGCCGTTGTTCCGTACGCACGCCGCGCACGACGCGGGCCGCCGGGAGCCGTGGGAGTTCGGGGCCGAGGTGCTGGAGCACGCGGGGGCGGCGCTGCGGGAGCGGACGCGGCTGCTCCCGTACTTCGTGACGCTCGCGCACCTGGCCCAGCGCACGGGCGCGCCGTACGTGCGGCCGGTGTGGTGGCGTTCACCGGAGGACCGTGCGCTGCGTGACTGCGAGGACGCGTTCCTGCTGGGCGACTCCCTGCTCGTGGCGCCGGTGCTGGAGCAGGGCACGGACCGGCGGGCGGTGCGGCTGCCGCGCGGGCGGTGGTACGACACGGCGACGGGACAGGCCCACGAGGGGCCGGGGCAGGTGCTGTTGGACGCTCCCCTGTCGCGCATCCCGGTGCTGGCGCGGGCGGGTTCGGTCGTGCCGGTGGCCGGGGCGGACGGTCAAGTGGAGCTGGAGGTGTGGCCGCCGGCCGCCGGGCGTACGGGCGGTGGGGTGCTCGTGCCGGACACGGGCGAGGGGTGGGCGCCACCGTCGGTCGTGCGCTTCACGACGCGGCTGCGGGACGGTGTAGTCGTGGTGGAGCGGGAGGGGGCCGAGGGGGTGGGGTATCCGGTGCGGGTGCGCGGGGCAGAGACGGGTGCGGGTGATTAGGGCGTCCTCAAGCTCCGGACGGGCCGCACGGCTCTCTTCCGTACGCCTTCGCCGTCTGCTATCTGAAACGGCATGTCGCGACTCTCCTCTGCGCTGCGCGCCCTCGCTGTTCCTGTCGCCGCCCTCGTCGCCCTGTCCTGCGTTCCCGCCGCGCACGCCCGGGCGCCGGAGCCGAGACCGCCCGCCGGATTCGTGGCGCTCTCGGACGTCGATCCGTCGGTCCTCCAGGAGATGCGGTACGTCACCGCGCACAACTTCACCGGACACCGCGTCGACGGCTACCGCCGCCCCGTGTGCCTCCTCACCCGTCCGGCGGCCGAGGCGCTGCACAGGGCGCAGCGTGCCCTGCTGCCACGGGGTTACAGCCTCAAGGTGTACGACTGCTACCGGCCGCAGCGGGCGGTCGACGACTTCGTGGCGTGGGCGAAGGATCTCGCGGACGAGCGGATGAAGGCGGAGTTCTATCCCCGGGTCGACAAGTCGCGGCTTTTTGACGACGGTTACATCGCCGCGAAGTCGGGGCACAGCAGGGGCAGCACCATGGATCTGACGCTGGTGCGGCTCCCGGCTCGGCCGACGCGCCCGTACCGCCCCGGGGAGCGCCTGGTGCCCTGTTTCACGCCGCGCGAGTGGAGGTTCCCCGACAACTCCGTCGACATGGGCACGGGCTTCGACTGTTTCGACACCCTCGCGCACACGCTGGACCCGAGGATCCGGGGTGTGCAGCGGGATCACCGGCTGTTGCTGAAGTCCACGATGGAGCGGGCCGGTTTCACCAACCTGGCGGAGGAGTGGTGGCACTACACGCTCCGTGGGGAGCCGTTTCCCGACACCTATTTCGACTTCCCCGTCCGGTGACGACGGCGCTTGACGCTCCCGTACGGCAGGTGAACACTGCCCGTTCGAGCAGTGTGGGCCAGCGCAGTCCTCCGAGGAGACGCCATGACGGGCTCGTACGTCGCCGCGATCGACCAGGGCACCACCTCCAGCCGCTGCATCGTCTTCGACCGGAACGGCACGGTCGTGGCCGTGGACCGGCGTGAGCACCGGCAGATCTTTCCCCGCCCGGGCTGGGTGGAGCACGACGCCGCCGAGATCTGGGCGAAGGTGCGCGCCGTGGTCGCGGGCGCGCTCGCCGCGGCGGGGCTGCGGGCGGACGAGCTGAGCGCGCTGGGCATCACCAACCAGCGGGAGACGACGGTTCTTTGGGACCGCTCCACGGGCAAACCGGTGCACAACGCCGTCGTCTGGCAGGACACGCGTACGGCCGCGCTCTGCCGAGACCTCGGCGGCGCGGACGGGCAGGACCGGTTCCGGGAGGCGACCGGGCTGCCGCTCGCCAGTTATTTCTCCGGGCCCAAGGTGGCGTGGCTGCTGGAGCACGTGCCGGGGCTGCGGCGGCGGGCGGAGAACGGTGAGATCGCGTTCGGGACCGTCGACTCCTGGCTGATCTGGAATCTGACGGGCGGCACGGACGGCGGGGTGCACGTCACCGATGTGACCAACGCGGGGCGCACGCTGCTGATGGACCTCGACACCCTCCAGTGGGATCCGTCGATCCTGGCCGAGATGGGCATACCGGAGGCGGTGCTGCCGGAGATCCGGTCCTCCGCCGAGGTGTACGGGACGGCGGTGGGACCGCTGGCGGGGGTGCCGGTCGCGGCGGCGCTGGGTGATCAGCAGGCGGCGGTGTTCGGGCAGACCTGCTACGGGGTGGGCGAGGCCAAAAACACGTACGGCACGGGGAGTTTCCTGCTGCTCAACACGGGTGACCGGCCCGTGCCGTCCAAGAACGGGCTGCTGACGACGGTCGGTTACCAGCTGGGCGGGGAGGCGCCCGTGTACTGCCTCGAGGGGTCGATCGCGATCACCGGCGCGCTGGTGCAGTGGTTCCGCGATCAGCTGGGCCTGATCCGCTCCGCCGACGAGATCGAGCCGCTGGCGGCGAGCGTCCGTGACAACGGCGGCGCGTACGTCGTGCCGGCCTTCTCCGGGCTGTACGCCCCGTACTGGCGCTCCGACGCCCGTGGCGTCATCACCGGGCTGACCCGCTATGTCACCAAGGCGCACCTGGCGCGGGCGGTGCTTGAGGCGACGAGCTGGCAGACCCGTGAGGTCGTGGACGCGATGTTCCAGGACTCCGGGGTGCCGATCACCTCGCTCAAGGTGGACGGCGGGATGACGGCCAACGGCCTGCTGATGCAGCACCAGGCCGATGTGCTGGGGGTGCCGGTGATCCGGCCGGTGGTCTCCGAGACGACGTGCCTGGGCGCCGCGTACGCCGCGGGGCTGGCCACCGGCGTGTGGGGCGGGCTGGACGAACTGAGGGCGCACTGGCGGCAGGACGCCGAGTGGACGCCCCGGATGGGCGTCGAGGAGCGGGAGCGCGAGTACGGGCGCTGGCGCCGGGCCGTGGAGCGCAGCTTCGGGTGGCTGGAGGAGGGTTCCTCCTAGGCGAGGGCCTGCGGGGTGTCGCGGTGTCCGGTGACGCCGGTGGCGATGGCCTGTTCGACGACAGAGACCAGGACGTGCTTGACGGACTCGCGTTCGCGGGCGTCGCACATGACGACCGGCACGCCGGGGTCGAGGTCGAGTGCGTCGCGGACGTCGCTCTCGGGGTAGCGGTCGGCGCCGTCGAAGCAGTTGACGGCGAGCGTGAAGGCGATGCCGCGGCGTTCGAAGTAGTCGACTGCGGCGAAGCAGTCGGCGAGGCGGCGGGTGTCGGCGAGGACGACGGCGCCCAGGGCGCCCTGGGCGAGTTCGTCCCACAGGAACCAGAAGCGGTCCTGGCCGGGCGTGCCGAAGAGGTAGAGGACCAGGTCGTCGCGGAGGGTGATCCGGCCGAAGTCCATGGCGACGGTGGTGGTGCGCTTGGCCTCCACCCCCGCGAGGTCGTCGACGGGGCGGCCGGCTTCCGTGAGCGTCTCCTCCGTGCGGAGAGGTCTGATCTCGCTGACCGCGCCGACCAGGGTGGTCTTGCCCACGCCGAAGCCGCCGGCCACAAGCAGCTTGAGGGCGAGCGGGACGGGTTCCGTGCGGGTGAGCGTCATGAGGGGCGGCCTCCTTCGGGGTGATCGTTTCGTACGGGACGTGGTCACGACAAGTGTTTCCCCCCGCCCGTCCCTCGCGCCTGCGGGACGCGGCCGGGGGGATGTCGAGTGCTACAGCGCGCGGAGGGCGTCGATGACGTCCCGCAGTACGGTCTCGTCGGGGAGCTCCGCCGGTGGCACCGGGCGGGCCACCCGGACGAATCCCGCGTCGACCAGGTCGCCGACGAGCACCCGCACCACGCCGACCGGCAGGTCGAGCCCCGCGGCCAGCTCCGCGACGGACTGCGGCCGCGTGCGCGAGACTTCGACGATGTCGAGGTGCTCGGGCGAGAGCGTCCGGTCCGCGAGGACGAGCGCGCCGGACGGCCCGGCCAGGGCCTCGTCGGCGATGACCACCGCGATCAGGTCGAGCTCGCTGCCGTCGGCGCTGCGGGTCCGGCCGCGGGTCATGGCGTACGGGCGCACCACCGGGCCCGCGGCGTCGTCGTACCACCGCGCCGCCCCGTCCGAACCCGTGGAGCGGTGGCCGTCGTCTCCGGTCATGCCGGCCTTCACCCGTCGGCGGCCACGCCGGTCCGCGGAGCGGTGGCCAGGTGCGCGCCCACGCGCTTGACGAGCAGCGTCATCTCGTAGGCGACCAGGCCGATGTCGGAGTCGGCGTCGGCGAGCACGGCGAGGCAGCTGCCGTCGCCCGCGGCGGTGACGAACAGGAACGCGTCGTCCAGTTCGACCATGGTCTGGCGGACCTTGCCCGCGTCGAAGTGGCGGCCCACGCCCTTGGCGAGGCTGTGGAAGCCGGAGGAGACGGCGGCGAGGTGCTCGCCGTCCTCGCGGGAGAGCCCCTTGGACTTACCGGTCGCCAGTCCGTCGCCGGAGAGCACCAGTGCCTTGCGTACGGTGCCGACGCGCTCGACCAGGTCGTCGAGCAGCCAGTTCAGGTCGCCGGTGGTCCCGTCCGTGGCGGCCGGTGTGCCGCGGGTCCCGGTGGTGCGTGTCGCGGTCTTCGGTGCGGTCATGGACCGTCCCCCTCGTGTGTGGTTCCTGGTGCCGTGTTTCTCGTCGTGCCGGTTCCATGATCCTCCCGTCCGCGCTGCCAGCCGCGCTGGAGGGCCGCCATGCGGGCCCGTACCTCCTCGGCGTCGCGCTCGTGTTCCGCAGCGGCGGCGTCCGTGGGGGCGTCCGGCGCGCGGCGGACGGGGTCGTTCCGCAGTTGTGGGGCGAGGCTGGCCTGTCGTACGCGCCGGGGCAGCCCGCCGGTCGGGGTGCGCTCCTCGTCGTCGGCCGGGCCGCCGGGCCGGCGGCGGCCTTCCACCGGGCGGCCGTGTTCGTGGGCCAGGACGGGGGGTCTGCGGCGGGGCAGCGGCTGCGGACCGTCGTCCGCCTGGTGGTGCTGTGCCTCCCCGTCGTCCGTCGCGGTGTCGAACGGGCAGAGCGGAAGCTCCGGTTCGGCTCCGCCGCCGCGCAGCGGAGCGCGGTCGGGCGCGGCGAGCGCGGAGAGCGGTGACAGGGGCGTCGTCACCCGGTCCTGGGGAATCTCCTGTCCCCCGATGTCCGCGTCCGGTGCCGCGCCCTTGCCGGCGGTGGTGAGCAGCGCGAGGGGGACGAGGACGACCGCGGTGGTGCCGCCGTACGGGGAGGGCTGGAGCGAGACCTTCACGCCGTGGCGGCGGGCGAGCCTGCTGACGACGAACAGACCGAGGCGGTCGGTGTCGGACAGCTCGAACTCGGGGGTCTCGGCGAGCCGGAGGTTGGCTTCGAGCATGAGGTCCGGGGGCATGCCGAGCCCGCGGTCGTGGATCTCGATCGTGAAGCCGTTGGGGACCCGCTCGCCCAGGACCTGGACGCCGGTGTGCGGCGGGGAGAAGACGGTGGCGTTCTCCAGGAGTTCGGCGAGGAGGTGGGTGAGGTCGCCGACGGCGGGCCCGTGCACGGCCAGCCGCGGCAGGCGCCGCACCTCGATGCGTTCGTACGCCTCGACCTCGGCGACCGCGGCCCGCACGACGTCCATCAGGGGCACCGGTCTGCGCCACTGCCGGGCGGGGGCGGCGCCGGAGAGGATGACGAGGCCCTCGGCGTGGCGGCGCATGCGGGTGGTGAGGTGGTCGAGGCGGAAGAGGTCGGCGAGTTCGTCGGTGTCCTCCGTGCGGCGCTCCATGGCGTCGAGGAGGGTCAGCTGGCGGTGCAGGAGCACCTGGCTGCGGCGGGCGAGGTTGACGAAGACCTCGGAGACGCCGCGGCGCATGTCGGCCTGTTTGACGGCGGCTTCGACCGCGGCGCGCTGGAGGGTGTTCAGGGCCTGGCCGACCTGGCCGAGTTCGTCGGTGCCGAAGTCGCGGCGGGGCGCCTCGGCCTCCACGTCGACGTGTTCGCCCGCGGCGAGGCGGCGCATCACGCCGGGCAGCCGTACGCCCGAGGCCTCGTGTGCCTCCTTGCGCAGGTCGCGCAGGTCCCGGACCAGGCCGCGGCCGACCTTGAGGGAGACGACGAGCGAGCAGACGAGGGCGGCGAGGCCGAGGATGCCGGCGGCCGCGGCCTTGACGAGGACGCCGAAGGCGACGGGCCGGACGCGGTCCGTGTAGCGGTCGATGGCGTCGGTGCCCATCCGGCCGAGCTCGTCGAGGACTGTTCCGGCGGTGGCGTTCCAGCGCTGGGGGTCGACGGTGTGCGGGGCGCGGTCCGCGCCCGCGAGGACGATGGCGTCCTCGGTGGAGCGCAGGGTCTCGGCGGTGCTGCCGCGCCAGTAGTCCTCGTAGGTCTTCTGCTCCCCGGCGGGCAGCACCGGGAGGCTGGCGCCGTAGAGGACCCGGCGTTCGGCGACGCGGTCGGAGAAGGCGCGCAGGTCCTGGCGGCTCATGGTGCCCGCGGTGAGCGCGGAGGCGAGCAGGGCGTCCTCGCGGGAGAGCGCCTCGCGGGCGCGGGCGATGCCGACGAGGGCGCGGCCCTGCTTGTCCATCTCCGCGTCCTGGAGGGCGCTGAGGGTGCCGAGGAAGACGTAGTAGGGCTCGACGAGTTCGTTGTACGCCTGGAACGCGCCGTGGCGGCTGATGGTGGCGTCCTCGGCCTTGTGGCGCAGGCCGTCGAGGTCGCCGAGGCTCTTCTCGATGGCGGTGAAGCGGGCCGCGGCCTGGGAGCTCATGCCGTCGCGGAGGTCGCCGTCGGCGCCGGAGCGGAAGACGGCGACGGCCTTGTCGGTGGTGCGCTGCCGCTCGCGCAGGTCGGCGAGGGCGTCGGAGCGGCGGGTGTCGGCGAGGTAGACGAGGGTCTGGCGGCGCTCCTTCTGCAAGGCGTGGACCAGATCCTCGGCGGGGTAGCCGACCTTGCGCATGACGTCGGCGACGGTGAGCAGCTGGGCGGCCTCGCTGCCGGTGATCACGGTGGCGAAGACCCACAGGGCGGTCAGCGACACCAGTGGCACGAGCAGCAGCGCCACGATCTTCCGGCGGATCGACTTCCCGCGAAAGCGCATGGCCTCCCCAACGTCAACCCCGGCGCCCGGGGGTGGTGTTCCGACAACAATGCGGCGTGAGCCTACTACTGCGTGGTACGGGACTCGAAGGCCAGTGCGGTGGCCGGACTCCGGCGGTGGCGGCCATGGGTCCCCTGTTGTCCGGTGATTCCAGGACTTTTCGGTCTGGCCGGATTCCCCTCCCCCACGGGAACCTTTGGGCAACGTCATTCGCTCTTCATGCAGGGAACCGATGACGGGACGGGGGACGGGCAGGGCGGCGCGATGCCCGACACCCATCCCTTTGCTCCTGTTTGGCGCCCGTTGTGAGCGTCTTTTGGCAGCGGCCCCACGGGGGCGGCCACTGGGGGAGGTGAGCGGTCATGGACCGGAATCGCGACATCCCGTCGCACCGGAGCCGCCCGCTGTGGGTCGAGGAGCCGGCGCGCCGGCCGCGGATGCCGGATCCGGTCCGCACGGCGGCGGTGCGCGCGGGCCTCGTCGTCGCGGTGACGCTGGTGGAGTCGATGGTCGCGGCGCTGTTCGCGCTGGCGGGTTCGTGGCTCGCGCTGCCCGCGCTGCTGTGCGTCCTGGCGAGCGTGGTGGCGGCGACCTGGGCGGTGCTGGATGTGTGGGTGACGCGGCAGGTGTGGCGGCAGCGCCATGGTGTGGTCTCGGTGCCCAGCAGTTCGGCCCGCCCGATACGCAGGGCCCGTCGCCCGCGCTTCCCCTGATCGTCACGGGCACGTCCGGCAGTTGAGGAGGGGCGCGCTCACTTCCCCCGTCGCGCCCCCTCCCCGTGACCGAGTCCGCTCACGCCCCCGCGGGCACCGGTTCCTCCTCCGCCGGGCGGCGGTACATGCGCGTTGCCGTGATCTGGCCGTGGACCTTCTCCTCGTCCGGGTCCTGCTGCTGCGGCAGGCCGGGGCGCAGGTGCTCCTCCACGCTGATGTACTTCAGGCCCGCCCGCAGGTCCGCGTCGTTGCGCAGGCGGATGACGAGGGGGAACTCCGCCAGGGCCGTCGTGTCGAACAGGCCGGTGGTGTAGAGCAGCTGGACGCCGAGCGCGTCGGCGACCGCCCGCTGGAGCTCCAGCAGATAGGTGGCGTTGGCGCGGCCGATCGGGTTGTCCAGGAACAGCGTGCCCGCGTGCCGCTGCTTGTCGCGGCCGCGGTCGTTGCTGCGCAGCGCCGCCATGGTGCAGTACAGCGCGATGGCCGCGGTCAGCAGCTGTCCGCCGGAGAACACGTCGCCCATCTGCCCCACCGAGACCCGCTCGGCGCGCAGCACGGCGTCCGGCTTGAGGATCTCGACGGCGACGCCGCGCGGTTGCAGCGCCGCCGCGACACCGCGCAGCAGCAGGGACATCCCGTCGCGCCGGAGGTCGGAGTTCTTCCTGACCGCGGAGCGGGTCGCCTCGTCGATGACCTCGCCGAGGCGTTCGGTGAGCGTGGACTGGTCGGGGTCGTCGAAGCGGATGCGCAGGAACTCCTGGCCGGACCACTCCCCCAGCCCCTCGGGCAGCCGGGAGAGCCGCTGGGCGGAGCGCAGGGTGGTGAGCGAGGACTCGACGAGCCCGCGCAGCCGGTCGACGATGCTGTCGCGGTTGCGCTCCAGCTGCTCCAGCTCGTCGGTCAGCACCCGCAGCCGGGGCGCGAACGCCTCGGCCCACGCGGACGCGTGCTCCGGCAGGGCGGCGGCGGGCAGCTCGCGGATCTGCTGGCGGGCGGGGGTGCGCACCTGCTCGTAGCGGGTGGAGTTGGCGTGGCGCACGAGGATGTCGCTCGCCTCGCGGACCGCCGCCTCGGCGGCCGAGAGCTCCCCGGCGCAGCCGCGCAGGGAGCGGCGGGCCTCCCCGGCGGCCTGCCGGGCCTCCTCCAGGGAGCCCGCGTACGGCTCGGGCTCCTCGGCGTCCTCCTCGGGGGTGTTGTCGCGCAGCAGGTCGCGCAGGAGGGCCGCGGTGTCGTCGAAGCCGGAGGCGGCGTCCTCGGCGGCGCGGTGGGCGCGCAGCAGGTCGCCGTGCGCCCTGCGGGCGCTCTCCAGGGCGTCGGTGCGGGCGGCCAGTTCGGCGGTGGCGGTGCGCAGCAGTTCCTTGGCCCGGTCGGCGTCGGCGGGCACCAGCTCCTCGGGGAGCTCGGTGTGCGCGTCGCCGTCGGCGGGGGCCAGGCGCTCGGCCTCGCCGCGGAGGCGGCCGAGCTGCTCGCTGGCGGTGGAGGCGCGGGTCTCCAGCATCTGGACGAGCTGTTCCGCGCGGGCCGCCGCGGCCTGGCGGGACGGGCCGTCGGCGCCGTCGGTGCCCTCCAGGAGCTGGGCGGCGCGGGTGCGGACCTTGTTGGTGAGGCGGTCGAGCTCGGCGCGGGCGGCGCTCTCGTCGCTCTCGGCGCGGGCCTGTTCGGCGCGCAGGTCGGCGCCGACGCCGACCTTCTCGTAGAGCTGCGAGGCGGCGCGGTAGGCCTCGCGCAGGGCGGGCAGGGAGGCGGTGGGCGGCTCCGTGGTCGCCGAGACGTCGTCGGGGGCGCCCGCGATCTCCGCGCGCTCGGCGCGCAGCGCCCGGGCGGTGCGGCGCGCGTCGTCGGCCGCGCGCTGGGCGGCGCGGCGGTCCTCGTCGGCGGCGCGGGCCCGGTCCACGTACGCGGCGGCGCGCTCCTCGGACTCGGCGGCCTCCTCGGCCAGTTCGCGCAGGCGCGTCTGCCAGGAGGCGCGCTCGCGGAGCCGGTAGGCGAGCCCGGCCAGGGCGTCGGCGACGCGCCGGGCGCGGGCGGCGACCTCCTGGCGCTCGTCGCGCACCCGGGCCGCCTCGGCGGCACTCTCCTCGGCCTCGGCGCGGGCCGTGCGCAGCTCGGCCAGCTCCTCCTGGGCGGTGTCGGCGACCGTACGGGCCCGCTCGGCCTCGGCGGCCAGCTCGGCGAGCCGGCCGGCCGGGCAGCCCGCGCGCCACGACGTCAGCCGGGCGGCGAGCGTGCGGTCCCCGGTGAGGCGTGCCGCTATGGCGCGGATCTCCTCGTCGCGGGCCGTGGCGCGGGCGCGCAGCGCGTGGCGCTCGTCGTCGGCGGCGCGCTCGTCGTGCATGGCGGGGTTCGGCGGCACGAGAAAGACACCGGAGGCGCCGAGGTCCTGGGCGTCCTGCACGGGCGGCGGGGCGAGCAGGGCAGCGGCGGTGCCGACGGCGACGGCGGAGCGCGGCAACAGCGAGGCGGCGCCGAGGACTTCGCGGGCGCGGGCGTGCGAGTCGGCGTCGGTGATGACGACGCCGTCGACGAGCTCGGGGCGGGCCGCGAGCACGGCGGCGTGGTCGGCCGGGTCGACGGCCTGGGCGAGGTAGCGCCAGCCGGGCAGGGCGGGGATGCCGTGCTCGCCCAGATACTCCACGGTGGCCAGCACGTCGGGGCTGGGGGGCAGCAGGCCGCCGTCGCCGAGCGCGCCGAGGATCCGCGCGTCGTCGGCGGCGGCGGTGCGCAGGTCGAACATCTGCCGCTCGGAGGTGGCGACGCTCTCGTCGAGCAGCTCGCGCAGCGCGTCGGCGTTGCGGTCGACCTCCTCGGCGGTGAGGGGGCCGGTCGCCTGGCGGCGGGAGCCGTCGTACGCCGCGGCCGTCCCGCCGTCGGGGCCGCTGCCCTCGGCGGAGCGGCGCGGGGCGGGCGGGCGCTCGCCGGTGCCCGCGGCGCCGCCGCCCTCCTGTCCGGGGGCGGTGCCGCGCTGGCCCGGCACCTGGCCGGAGGCCATCGGCTCGGGCAGGCCCAGCAGTTCGATCAGCCGTCGCTCGGCGCCGAGGGATTCGGCGGCGCGCCGCTCGGCGTCGTACGCCGATCCCGCGGCGGTGGCGGCGTCGGCGGCGCGGGCCGCGGACAGCTCCGTACGGGCCAGGGCGGCGGCCGCCTCCTTGGCCCGCTCGGCGGACTGGCGGGCGGTCTCCCGGGCGGCCTCGTAGGCGGCGACGGCCGGCTTCTCGGCGTCGCTGGCGGCGAGCGCGGCGCGGGCGGGGTCGGCGTCGGGGGCGCTGTCGTCGAGCCAGCCGGCGCGGACGGCCTCGGCGGTCTCCTGCTCGACCTCCGCGAGCCGCTGGCGCAGGTGGCCGGTCTCGCTGCGGGCGCGCTGCGCCTCGGTGGCGGCGGCGGTGGCGTCGCGGTGGGCGGCCTCGCCGGCCTCCTGGAGGGCGGCGGAGCGCTCCTCCTCCTCGTTGGCGACGCGCTCGCCCTCCTCGGCGGCGCCGTTGAGGGCGCGCACGAGCTCGGTGGCGGCCTGGGCGCGGGCGGCCAGGGCGGGGGCGGCGTCGCGCTCGGCCTCGCGGATGGCGGCGGCCACGCGCGCGGAGCGGTCGGAGGCGGCGCGGTGGCGCAGGACGGTCTCGGCGGCCTGCCACGCGGAGTGCAGCGTACGGGCGTCGTTGAGCTCGCGGCGCTGGGCGGCGGCGGCCTTCTCGGCCGCGGCGAGCGCCAAGGAGGCGTGCCGGTAGGCGATTTCGGCGGCGACCAGGGAGCGGCGGCCGCGCTCGGTCTCGGCGTCGGTGACGGCGTGCGCGGCGGCGGCGACCTGCTCGGCCAGTTCGGCGGTGCGGCCGCGCTCCTCGGCGCCGCGCGCGGACAGCCTGCGGGCGAGGGCGCGGGTGCGGCGCTCGGCGCCGGCGTGCACACCGCGCGCCTGGTCGCGCTTGACGGCGGAGTCGGCGATGCGGGAGAGCAGGTCGAGGGAGCCCGCGGTGAAGTCGCGCTCGGCGGTCAGCTCGGCCCGGCGGCCCAGCTTGTGGGCGAAGCCGTGCACGAGGTCGGCGAGGCCGTCGGTGTCCCGGGTGTCGGTGACGGCGCGCAGGAGGAGGTCGGTGAAGTCGGAGTCGTTCTTCACGGCGAAGAGGCCGGCGGCCTCGCCCTCGTCGGCGTTCATCTCGCGCTGGTAGCGGAAGAGTTCGGGGTCGAGGCCCAGCTCGCCGAGGTGTTCGTTCCAGCGCTCGTGGATCTCCTCCCAGATCACGTCCAGGTTCGGGTAGGCCTTGCCGGCCTCGGTGAGGGCGTCGCGGAAGCCCTTCATCGTGCGGCGGCGGCCGCGGGCACCGGAGGCGCCGTCGGCGGCGCGCAGGGCGGTGGACTCGGCGACGGGCAGCGAGTCGAGGCTGAGCCCGGGGCCGGGGCGGAACGAATACCACGCCTCGGCGAACTTCCGCGGGTCGTTGGAGACCTGGCGGCCGCGCCACTCGCTGACCTTGCCGACGACGACGGACTCGCCGGTGAGGACGTGCTGCCACTCCAGGGCGACGTGCCCGCAGTCGTCGGCGAGGAGGAACTTGCGCAGCACGCCGGAGCTGGCGCCGCCCAGGGTGTTGCGGTGGCCGGGCAGCATGACCGAGAAGATCAGCTTGAGCAGGACGGACTTGCCGCCGCCGTTCTCCAGGAAGAGCACGCCCGCGGGCGCGGGGCGGCGGGGCGGGCCGGTGGGCTCGTCCTCGAAGAAGTCCGCCTGCGCGGGCGCGGGGTCGGGCACCTGGGCACCGACCCCCCGCAGGTCCAGCACGGTGTCGGCGTAACGCGCACCGGCGGGCCCGATGGAGTAGAGGCGGACCCGGGACAGCTCGTACATGGCGGACTCTCGTTGTCGTGACGGGCGGTGGTCAGGAGTTGGTGTTCTCGAAGAACGGCAGGCCGGCGTCGGCGACCAGGTCGAGGGCGTCGGCGTCGTCCGGCGGCAGCAGGGTCGCGCTGCCGTCGCCGACGGGCACGACGCCGAGCTCCAGCAGCTCGGACATGGCTGCGGTGCCCGCCATGTCGCGGACCTGGAGCTGGTAGCGGGCCGTGGTGCGGTAGGCGCCGCCCGCGTCGTCGCCGGTGCGCTGGAGGAAGCCGGAGTCGACGAGGAAGGCGACGGCCTTGGCGATGATGCCGGTGGTGGAGCCCGCGAGGCGGCGGGCGTCCTTGGTGGCGCCGGTGGCGCTGCGCCGGGCGTAGACCCGCCAGGCGGCTTCCAGTCCGGGGGCGTCGCTGGTGGGGTCGGTGTTCTCGCCCTGCTCGGCGGCCCGCTCCTCCAGCCTGCGGCAGGCCTGGCGCACGAAGGCGTCGATGCCGTTGACGGTGACGCGGCCGATGTAGCCGTCGTCGGCGAGGTCCTCGGGGCGGGGGAAGGCCATGGCGGCGACCGCGAGGTGGGCGAGGCCGTGCAGGAAGCGGTCGGCGGAGTCGACGGTGGCGCGGCGGGCGTAGTCGCCCATCCGTACGGCGAAGACGGAGTCCTCGGCGGCGGTGACGGCCATCCCGGCGCGGGTGGAGACCTCCAGCACGATGAGCCCGAGCCCGGCGGCGACGGCGTCGGCGAGGCGCGCGAAGGCGGGGTCGTCGCGGTGGCGGCGCAGCAGCTCCGCGTACTCCGCGTCGCGGGCGGGCTGGAGCTTGGGCTGGAGCCCGAACGCGATGAGCCGGGCCGCGTCCGCGGCGTCGGCCGGGGTGACGTTGCCGCTGGGGGCGGGGGCGACCGCCTCGCCGCTGACCGCGGGGTCCGGCTGTGCCGCGTCGTCGGCGTCGTACTCAGTCACGGTTGCTGCTCCTGTGGGGATTTCCATGGGCCAAGGTCCGTTCGGCACCGCCGGACGACGCCGTCGTGCACCCGCTCACGACGCCGCCTCGCGGTCCGCCGCCATGCCCGCCGCGTCCAGGAGGGCCGTGCCGACGATGAGGTCGGCGCCGCCGAACTCCGGGTCGTCGAGCTCCGTGCCGTCGTCGACGGCGAAGAGGAGGGTCGGTTCGCCCTGGCGGTAGGCGGTGCCGACCGGCGGGCTCGCGGCGTGGACGGACAGGAGGGCGACGAGGTAGGGGAGTTCGGGGTCGCGGCGGCGTGCCTCGGCGAGGAGTCCGGACAGGCGTCGGGGGGCGTCGGCCGGCAGGTCGAGGAGCTCCATGGCGCTCGCCAGCTGCGCCTCGCTGAAGCGGCTGTCGTCGGGGGTGGTGATGAGGTCCGGCTCGGGCATCTCCGCGCCGAGGTGCTCGCGCTCCGCGGGCGGGGTGAGCAGCATCTCGACCAGGTCGCCGACGCGCACGGAGGCCGGGGTGCGCAGGCCCGTGCCGCCCGCGAAGAAGGCGTCGGTGACCCGCCCGGCCCGCTCGACGGGGAGCGGCAGCAGGGGGGCGAGGAGCTGGCCGTAGAGGTCGAGCCCGGAGCCGGCGGTGGAGGGCGCGAAGGCCTGCCGGTCCTGCTCGGCGCGGAAGAGGGGGCCGGCCTCCAGCAGCCTGGACTGGAGCTGGGTGTGGCGGCGGATGCAGTCCTTGACGATGTCGACGAGCTCGGCGGCGCGCCGCTTGTGCTCCGGGTCCTCCGCCTCGTCGCGCGCCTTGCGGATGTTGGTGAGGATCGCGTTCTCGTGGCGGTAGCGGTCGGCGACGTGGTCGAGCGCTTCGGCGATCATGTCGGGGACGGTGCGCAGCCAGTCGACGGCGCGGACGTTGCGGCGGGTGGCGTCGAGGGTCTTGCGGAGGGTCTCCGCGTACTGCACGGTGCGGTAGCGGGCCTGTTCGGCGGCGAGCTGGGCGTCGGCGAGGCGGCCCCGGCTGATGAGGACCTCCAGCTTCACCTCGGCGGCGATCTGGGCGCTGGTGACGTCGGTGTCGAGGGCGCCGACGAGGACGTTGACCGCTTCGTCGGTGGTGCGCAGGAAGACCGTGCCGCCGTGGCCGGGGACCTCTTCGATGAGCTTGAAGTCGTAGTCGCGCCGGACGTAGGCGCCGTCGGCGCCGAAGGTGCCGTAGACGGCGCGGAAGCCCCGGTCGACGCTGCCGACGTTGATGAGGTTCTCCAGGACCCACCGGGCGACGCGCTCGTGCTCGGCCGCGGGGCGGCCGGGTGCCTGGGCGCCGACGCGCGGCAGCAGCCGGGACACTATCTGCTCGTGGTCGGCGCCGGTGTCGAAGTCCATGTTGAGCGTGACGAGGTCGATGGCGGCGAGCGCCACCTCCGCCATGGCGTAGCCGCCGTACTCCCCCGCGAGGTTGGCCTTGCGCGCGTCCAGGTCGTGCAGGGGCGCCGTGCAGGCGAGCGCGCGGAGCCTGCGGGCCAGGCCCTCGTCGGCGGCCGGGCCCGGGGCTGGGCGGGAGGGCCCGTTGAGCTGGGGCGGAACGGCCGCCGGGGCTGGAGAAGTCACGTCGCACAGAGTAGGCGGTCGCACCGACAACGGACGAAACGGCACGGGCGAAATGCCCGTCCCGTCCTAGTGTGTGGCGCCGCCGACCACGCGAAGGTCCGCTGTACGCCCGGCCGCGGTGATCGCGATCACACGCAGCGCCTCGGCCGCGGCGGCCACGGGGAGTGACGGCAGCGCCCGGTCGGTGACCTGTTCCGGCGCGTACGGCACGTGCACGAACCCGCCCCGCAGGCCGGGGCGTTCGGTCGCGGCGAGGTGCATCAGGCCGTAGAAGACGTGGTTGCAGACGAAGGTTCCGGCGGTGTGGGAGAGGGAGGCGGGCAGGCCCGCCTCGCGTACGGCGGCGACGCACGCCTTGACGGGGAGGGTGGCGAAGTAGGCGGCGGGGCCGCCGGGGACGACCGGTTCGTCCAGAGGCTGCGCGCCGGCGTTGTCGGGGATGCGGGCGTCGTCCAGGTTGACGGCAACGCGTTCGACGGTGACGTCTGGGCGGCCGCCCGCCTGGCCGACGCAGAGCACGATGTCGGGGCCGGTGGCCGTGACGGCGGCGCGCAGGGCGTCGAGGGCGGCGCCGAAGACGCAGGGCAGTTGGGCGGCGGTCAGCTCGATCCCCTCGGGCGGCCGCTCGGCGGCGGCCCGCACGGCCTGCCAGGACGGATTGACGGTCTCTCCGTCGAAGGGCTCGAATCCGGTCAGCAGCACCCGGGTCATGGCCGCTCCTCCGCTCGGGTTCCTGGGGGCGTCATCAGAAGGAGAAATCAGAAGGCGAACAGGGACATGATCACTATGTTGCAGCCGAGCAGGGCGACCGCGGTGGGCAGTTGGGCCTTGATGGGCCCGTACTGGTCCTTGAGCTCCAGCAGGGCGGCGGGCACGACGTTGTAGTTGGCGGCCATGGGGGTGACCAGGGTGCCGCAGAATCCGGCCAGCATGCCGATGGCGAGGACCGCGGGCGCGCTGCCGTGCTCCTGCACCACCAGGACCGGCCAGCCGACCGCGGCGGTCATCACCGGGAAGGCGGCGAAGCCGTTGCCCATGACGACGGTGAAGAGGAACATCCCGACGCAGTAGACGACGACCGCGAGGTAGAGGGAGTGGTCGGGGAGCACCGCCGTGGTGATCCTGCGGACCTGGTCGCCGACGCCGGCGACGGAGAAGATCGTGCCGAGGGTGGCGAGCAGCTGCGGCAGCAGCATGGCCCAGCCCATCGTCTCCAGCATGGAGCGCCCGGCGTGCACAGGGGTGGAGAGCTTCTTCTCGCGCAGCATCGCCATGCCGACGGCGAGGGCGACGACGGAGCCGATCCCGAGGCCGAGGATGGTCTCGCTGCCCTTCTGCAGGACCGGCTGTCCGCCGACGGAGAGCTTCTTGACGCCGACGGCGCAGATCAGGGCGACGACGGGGATGGTGAGCGCGGGGACGAAGAGCTTGCTGCCGAGGCGCCGCGCGCTCGCCGCCCGCTGCTCCGGCGTGGTCGTACGGGCCGTGCCGCGGCCGGTGAAGCCGAATCCGGCGAGGCCGGCCATGACGAGGACTGCGACGCCGAGAGGTTCGGCGGGCGCCGACTTGTCGGCGACCCAGGTGCCGTAGACGAAGCCGAGGCCGAGCAGGCCCCAGAAGGCGGCGGTGCCATGGCGCCTGGGGTTGGTGCGGTCGGTGAGCATCTGGGCGGCCATCAGCAGGAAGATGGCGCCGACCAGCCAGTAGAACCACTCCGCCTTGATCACTTGACGGCTCCCACGGGCTTGTCGGCGACCGTGCGCGCCAGTGTGCGGTCCAGGCGCAGCAGCCGCCAGCCGTGGACGGCGAGGGCGCACAGGGCGGTGGGGACGGCCCACAGCGCGAGGTCGAGCGGTTCGAGGTGGGTGTGGTAGGTGGTGTTGACGAAGCCGGTGATCAGCAGGATCGAGCCGACGGCCAGGAAGACGTCCTCGCCGAAGAAGAGCCCGACGTTGTCGGCGCTGGCGGCGAAGGACCGCACCTTCTCGCGGACCTTGTCGGGCAGCGGCCCGTGGCGGCGCTCGGCCGCGCCCTCCGCCATGGGGGCGGCGAGCGGGCGGACGGTCTGGGCGTGGCCGAAGACGCTGTTGAGGCCGAGGGCCGCGGTGAGCTGGCGCAGCAGGAGGTAGAGGGCGAGGAAGCGGCCGGCGGTGAGGGCGCCGAACCGGGATATCAGCCGACGGGCCTGTTCCTGGAGGCCGTACCGCTCCAGGAGGCCGATGACCGGGAGGGTGATCACGAAGATCGTCACCGAGCGGCTGGAGGCGAAGCCCTCGCCGAAGGCGGCGAGGACGCGCTGGGGCGACAGGCCGCCGAGGAGGCCGGTGGCGATGCCGGCGCCGCCGACCACCAGCAGGGGATTGCGTCTCGTGGCGAAGCCGATGACGACCACGAGGACGCCCAGGAGAACGATCATGCGCCCTGCCTTCCGGGTGCCCGGACCCCACTCGTTCCGGTGAGGTGACTGGCGAGGAGGCTAAGATATTGTTCAACAATCCTCAAGAGGATTGACTTACGATTCCGTATCGCTCTTGATCGCCCTTGATTGACCTCGATCGCCCCTGATCGTCACCGCTCGTCACACCCGTCGAACCATGGGGGGACGCCATGGCCCTGTCCACCGCCCAGCGCGTGGCCGACGCGCTCCGCGACCGCATCGAGGGCGGCAGGCTGCCGCCCGGCACCCAGCTGTCCGAGGAGGCGCTCGGCCGGGAGCTCGGGGTCTCACGCAACACCCTGCGCGAGGCCTTCCGGCTGCTCGTCCACGAGAGCCTGGTCGTGCACCGGCTCAACCGCGGCGTCTTCGTCCGGGTCCTGGAACCCGCCGACGTCACGGACATCTACCGGGTGCGGGCAGCCCTGGAGACCGCGGGCGTCCGGGCCGCCGACGGCGCGGGAGCAGCCCTGCGCGCCGCGGTCACCGAGGCCGTCGCCCGGGGCGAACGCGCCGCCGCGGACGGCGACTGGCAGGAGGTGGGCTCGGCCGACCTCCGCTTCCACCGGGCGCTCGCCGGCCTCAGCGGCAGCGCCCGCATCGACTCCGCGATGGACCGGCTGCTGGCCGAACTGCGCCTGGCCTTCCACGCGATGCCCTCGCCGCGCCGCTTCCACGAGCCGTTCCTGCCGCGCAACCGCGCGCTCGCGACGCTGCTGGAGAACGGCGAATACGGCCGCGCGGAGGCCGAGTTGACCACCTATCTGGATGACGCGCGTCAGCTCATCCTCGACACGATGCGGGAGGCCGCCCCATGACCGGACCGGAGCACGACACCGACACCCGCCCCGTCCTCGACCTCAACGCCGACCTCGGCGAGGGCTTCGGGCGCTGGCAACTGACCGACGACGAGGCCCTGCTGTCGGTCGTCACCAGCGCCAACGTCGCCTGCGGCTTCCACGCGGGCGACCCCTCCACCATGCGCCGGGTGTGCGAGCGCGCCGCCGAGCGCGGCGTCCGCATCGGCGCCCAGGTCTCCTACCGCGACCTCGCCGGCTTCGGGCGGCGCGCCATGGACGTGCCCCCGGACGAACTGGCCGACGAGATCACCTATCAGATCGGCGCGCTGCGCGCCTTCGCGCGGGCGGCCGGTTCGGACGTCACCTATGTGAAGCCGCACGGCGCGCTCTACAACCGCACGGTCGCCGACGCCGAGCAGGCGCGGGCCGTCGTCGCGGGCGTGCTGCGCGCGGGCGGCGCGCTGCCCGTGCTCGGACTGCCCGGCTCGCGGCTGCACGAGGCGGCGGCGGAGGCCGGACTGCCGGTGGTCGCCGAGGCGTTCGCGGACCGCGCGTACACCGCCGCCGGGACGCTCGTGTCCCGCCGCGAGCCCGGCGCCGTCGTGCTCGACCCCGAGGCCGTCGTCGCCCGTTCCGTCCGGCTGGCCCGCTCGGCCACCGTCACCGCGCTCACCGGCGAGGACGTGGCCGTACGGGCCCGCTCGCTGTGCCTGCACGGCGACACCCCCGGCGCCGCAGACCTCGCCCGCCGGGTGCGGGCCGCCCTGGAGGACGCCGACGTGCGGGTGGAGGCGTTCGCGTGAGCGCGCCCGCACCGGGGCTGCGCGCCCTGCCCGTCGGGCGGCACGCGCTGCTCGTGGAGGTCGCCACCGGCGAGGACGCCCAGGCCCTCCACGCCGAACTGCTGCGCCGCCGCGCCGCGGGCACCCTCCCGCCCGTACGGGAGATCGTCCCGGCGGCGCGCACCGTCCTGCTGGACGGCCTGGCCGAGCCGCGCGCCCTCGCCGCCGACCTCGCGCGCTGGAGCGTGCCGCCGCTCGCGGCCGCCGGGGGTGCCCCGGTGGTCCTGCCGGTCCGCTACGACGGCGCGGACCTCGCCGAGGTCGCGGCGCTGTGGGGCGTCGCGGAGGAGGAGGTGGCGCGGATCCACTCCGGACTCGAATTCCGGGTGGCGTTCTGCGGGTTCGCCCCCGGCTTCGGCTATCTGACCGGGCTTCCGGAGCGGCTGCACGTGCCGCGCCGGGCCACACCGCGCACGGCCGTGCCCGCCGGATCGGTCGGTCTGGCCGGCCCGTACACCGGCGTCTACCCGCGCTCCTCCCCCGGCGGCTGGCAGCTCCTCGGCCGCACGGACGCGGTGCTGTGGGACACCGGCCGCGAGCCGGCGGCGCTGCTCTCGCCCGGCACGCGCGTGCGCTTCGAGGTGGTCGCGTGAGCGGCGCCCTCACCGTCGTCCGTGCCGGGGCGCTGACGACCGTCCAGGACCTCGGCAGACCCGGTCACGCGCATCTCGGGGTGGGGCTCTCCGGCGCGCTCGACCGGCCCGCGCACCGGCTGGCCAACCGCCTCGTCGGCAATCCGGCCCCGTGCGCCACGCTGGAGACCACCGTCAACGGCTGCGCGGTACGGGTGGACCGGGCGGTGACCGCGGCGGTCACGGGGACGCCCTGCGCGGTGCGGGTGGACGGCCGCCCGGTGGCCTGGGGCGCGGCCGTGCGGGTGCCCGCGGGCGCCGTCCTGGACGTCGGCGCCGCCGTCTGCGGGGTGCGCGCGTACGTGGCCTTCGGCGGCGGGGTGGCCGTGCCGCCCGTGCTCGGCAGCCGCTCCCGGGATCTGCTGTCGGGCCTCGGGCCCGACCCCCTGACCGATGGCGCGACGCTGCCTCTCGGCGCGCCCTGCGGGCCGTCCGAGGGCGCGGACGCGGTGCCCTGGCCCGGGCCGCCGACCGGTGGGCTGGTCCTGCCGGTGGTGCTCGGGCCGCGCGAGGACTGGTTCACGGCGGAGGCGCTGCGCGTGCTCGCCGGTGGCGGCCACCGGGTGTCCCCGGCGAGCAACCGCATCGGCCTGCGGACGGAGGGGCCCGCCCTGGCCCGGGCCCGGGACGGTGAACTCCCCAGCGAGGGGATGGTCCTCGGCGCCGTCCAGGTCCCACCGGACGGCCGCCCGGTGGTCTTCCTGGCCGACCACCCGACGACCGGCGGCTACCCCGTCATCGGTGTCGTCCCCGAGCCGTCGCTGGCCTCCGCGGCGCAGGCCGCGCCCGGCACCCCGGTGCGTTTCGTGCCCGTGCGGAAGTGAACCGCACCGGAGGGCCGAGGGCGGCGGCCCGGCCGCCGTCGGTGGCCGCCGTCAGTCGATGCCGCGGATGATGTGCGATTCCGCGTCGGTCTCCTCGGTGGTGGTCTCGGGTGTCTCCCGCGGCGCGGCGCGGCGGGCCCCCACGGTCTCGTCCAGGCCCTCCGCCCGGCCCGGCATGCGGTCGCCCTGCCTCTTCAGCTGTTCCACGACGGCTTCCTTTCGCACGCTGTTCCCCTGGTCCCCCCGATGCGCCGCCGGCTCACGCGTCCGGAATGCGATGCCCGGGTTTCCCCAGCGTGACCTGTCGAAACAGAAGCCACCACATCGGATATAGCCAGATACGAACTACCTCGCGCCAGGTGGCAAAAGGGGGCAATGACGATAAAATGCAGGCAGGTCCGAACTGACACTGAAAGAAGAAGGTGGCTGACGTGACCGCCCCTACCTCACCCCGGATCGAACACCACCCGGACATCCTGGCGCTGCGCGCCCACTCCGAGGAGACCACCAGCACCCCCGTCGCGCAGAGCGTCGAGGCCCTCGCCCTGCTGTGCGGCGTCTATCTGGCCGCCTCCCCCTGGATCGCCGGCTTCAGCGGCGCGACGACCCTCGCCGTCAACAACCTCATCACCGGCATCGCGTTCGCCTGCCTGGCCGGGGGCTTCGGCCACGCCTACGAGCGTACGCACTCCATGAGTTGGGCCGGGCTCTGCATCGCGGCCTGGACGATCGTCTCGCCCTGGGTCGTCGCCGGGCACGCGTTCGCCACGCGCGCCGTCGTCAGCAACGTCATCGTCGGAGCGGTGGCCTGTCTCGCCGCGCTGGCCCTGGCCGGGCTGGGGATGTCCCGATCGGCCACGGCACGGCCGGGACTTCGGCAACGCTGAGCAGCGGGGCGGAAGCGCCGGGTGACCGCCCGCCCGCTCCGCCTCCGCTCTCGGTGTCCGGACAGGACCAGGCCGACTTCCGTCGTCCGCAGGCCCCGCCGCCCGCGTCCCGGGTGGCGGGGCCTTCTTGCGCGCCCCCGCGCCGGAGCCCTTTACACCAGCCTCCCGGTCGCCGCGAAACGGTCGTTCACCCCTGGGAATGAAAACCGGGCCGATCTTCGGAATTGAAGACTCCGCCGGACGGGAACGGGCAATGCTCCCCTCTCTCCGATCACTCCTTTCCCACGAGGTGCGAGCCATGACGACCGAACGAGCCGCCGTGTTCGAGCTGTTGCGGGCACGCGGAGTGACCGCCGCGGCACTCGCCCGCGCCTCCCACATGGCCGAAACCGCTCCCCAGGGGCCGGTGTCCGTGTCGCTGACGACGGGCGATTTCGACATCGAGGGGCTGCTCGGCCCGGGGAAGGCCCTCGCATGATCCACCTCTACGGCACCACCGAGGTCCGCACGGAGCGCGACACTTCGCCGCCCACGGCGACCGCGGGCGAGAACCTGCGGCTCGCGCTCACCTATCTCCTGCCCGCCTACCTCAAGGGCGCCTTTCGGGGCCGTCCCCGGGTCGCGGCGCTCGTCGCCCGGCTGGACGCCGCCCGGCACGGCGTGGACACCATGCGGCGGATGCGCCGCAGGCACGGCCGCGGCCCGGTCATGGTGCGCGGCACCTCCGGGCCGACGCTGCTCGTCCTGGACGCCGACGACGCGCGGCAGGTGCTGACCGGGCCGGTGGAGGTGTACGCGGTCGACACCTGGGAGAAGGTGACCGGTTTCGCGGGGGTGCAGCCCGACGCGCTGGTCGCCTCGCACGGCGGGCAGCGGGCGGTCCGCCGGGCGTTCAACGACTCCGTCCTGGACGCCGGCTGCCCCGTGCACCGGCTCGCGGACCACTTCCTGCGGGTCGTCGGCGAGGAGGCCGCGGCCCTGCTCGGCCCGCGCGCGGTGGCCGGGCTGGACGCGGACGCCTTCCGGGAGCGGTTCGAGCGCGTGGGGCGGCGCTGCTTCCTGGGCGAGGCCGCCGCGGACGACGTGGAGTTCTCCCGGCTGCTGGGCGAACTGCTCGCCGAGGCCAACTGGATGGGCGCCCGGCGCTGGCGCCTGGCCCACGTCCGACGGGTCAGACGGCGCATGATGCAGCGCCAGGCCCGCTATCTGGCCGAGGCCGACCCCCGCAGCCTGACCGGGCTGTTCGCCGCCGCGCCCAGGGGACCGGAGACGGCACCGGAGGCCCAGCTCTCGCACTGGTTCATGGCGCTGACGTCGGTGCAGGCGGCCACCGTGCAGGCGCTCGCCCTGCTCGCCACGCACCCGCGGCACCACGAGCGGGCCCTGGCGGAGGTCGGGGCCGCGGACCGCAAGCACGGCGCCCGCACGGTGGCCGGCTTCTGCGACATGCCGTACGTACGGGCGTGCGTGCAGGACGCGGCGCGGCTGTGGCCGCCCGTGACCGGCCTGATGCGGCGCACGACCGCGGAGACGCGCTGGCGGGACGCGGTGGCACCGGGCGGGGTCAACGTCCTGGTGCCCGCGGGCTTCCACGCGCGCGACGGCGAACGCATCGAATACGCCCACCGGTTCGCGCCGGAGCTGTGGCTCGACGGCACGGCGGAGGGCGACTGGGCGATCAGCCCGTTCAGCCGGGGCGAGGCCGAGTGCAGCGGCACGGAGCTGGCGCTCCAGCTGGCCACCGGCTTCGTCGCGGAGTTGCTGCGCGGGGGCGAACTCGCCGTCTCCGGCGTCCGCATGGGCCCGTCCGGTCCCCTGCCGTACACCTTCGACGCGACGCGCCTGCGCGTGGGCGTCCGCGCCACGACCCGCCCGGCCGAGGAGGGGGACGGCGCATGACGACCGAGAACGACATCCCGGAGCAGGAGCCGGAGGCCGTGCCGCAGGACGCCCCCTCGCCGACGGAAACCGCCCCGCTCGACACCGCGTCGCTCGCCGCCCTCGCCCGGACGCTCAGCGAGGTCGCCGGGGCCGTGCGGGAGGCCGGGCGGACCGTGACCGCCGTGGCCACCGACCCCGCGCTGCTCAGGTCGGTGGGCCGGTCGCCGCGCAGCGGCACCCGCGCGGTGCGCGCCCTGGCCCGTACGCTTCTCGACCCCGCCGGACTCGGGTTCGCGCCCGACGGCGGGCGCGTGGGCCGGGCCGCCCGGCTGGGCGCGGTGCTCACCAGCAGGCGGAGCCTGGCGCTGGACATGGCGGTGGCCGCGCTCAAGCTCCGGATCCGGCTGTGCGCGGTGCGGCACCCGGAGTTCGTCGAGGAGGGCCCGGTGCGGCGGCTGCTGATCGCCATCGACGCCGACCGGCAGCTCCTGGCGCTGCGCATCCTCCGGCAGAACGTCCGGGCGCAGGGCGCCCAGCGCGCCCTGGCCGCGCTCGCGCCCGCCCTCGCCGAGGTGATGGCGTGGAACGCGCTCGTGGACGAGAACCCCTTCAACGACGAGGCGGCCTGGTGCATCGTCACGGGCACCCGGGCGGACGGCGATCCGCTGCTCGGCATCCGCATCGGGGCCTGGGCCCGCTGGGACCGGGGCGCGGGCCGGGCCGTGGCACAGCCGCCGGACCCGGAGTTCCTGGCGGGTCTCGACAACGACGGCGGCATCACCGGCCACCTGCGGAACCTGGCCGCGCTCGGCAACGACGGCCAGGCCCTCGTCCAGCGCATCGGCGGCCCGGACGGCATCACCCGCTATCTGGTGCTGCTGCCGGGCATGGCCCTCGGGCTGCCGCGCAACCCCACCCCGCAGGACCTGGTGGGCGCCGTCACCGCCGTGGGCCGCAACGACTCGCCGTACACGCGCGCCGTCCGCAAGGCCCTCGCGCTGACCGTCCCGGACGGCGCGGAGATCGCGCTGGTCGGGCACAGCCAGGGCGGGGTCACGGCCATGAGCCTGGCCGAGCTCCCCCAGGTCACCGAGCGCTGGCGGCTGACGCACGTCGTCGCCGTCGGCGCGCCGATCGACTTCAAGCGCCCGCGCGACCCCCGCACCCGGGTCGTCAGCATCGTCAACGAGCACGACGTGGTGCCCGGTCTGGAGGGCCGCAGCCCGGTGTCGGTCTTCCCGCTGCCCGCCGACTGGCTGGAGATCACCTGGGCGGATCCCACGCACGACTTCCCCCAGTGCCACAACGTCGACGTCTACGCGCAGGGCCTCGACAAGGTGGTCCCGGAGGCGCGGGACGAGGTGGACGACCTGCTCGCGCCGTACCGCGGCCGGGTGGAGGAGACCGTCGTCGTCCGGCTCCACGACCGCTGACCCGCCGCCCCGCCTGGATCCACCGCCCCGATTCCCCCCTGTTGGAGAGCTGTCGATGACGCCCCTGCCGCGCCCCCGCCGCGAGTGGCACTCCCTGCCGTTCCCGCTCGCGCTCCTGGAGATCAAGAGACAGCGGGAGCTGCTGCGCGCGCACAATCTGCACGACACCTACGGCGCGGGCGGCGAGCGGCCCCGCAGGCCGAGCCCGAAGCTGCTGCCGTACCGCAGTTACGACGGTTCGGGCTATGACCCGGACGACGTCGACATGGGCCGGGCGGGCACGCGCTTCGACCGCAACTGCGCGCTGCCGGAGACCTTCCCGGAGGCCGAGGACAAGGGGCTGTTCGAACCGAGCCCGCGCGAGGTCAGCAGGCAGCTGCTGGCGCGCCGTTCGGGCTTCAGGCCCGCGCCCTCCCTCAACATGCTGGCCGCGGCGTGGATCCAGTTCCAGAACCACGGCTGGTTCAGCCACGGCGACAACAGGACCGACGAGCCGCTGGACGTCCCGCTCGCGGCGGACGACGGCTGGCCGGCCTGCCCGATGCTCGTCCGCCGCTCCCGCCCCGACCCGGTGCCGCACTCCGACCCCACGCGGCCGCCGACGTACGAGAACACCGTCACCCACTGGTGGGACGGCTCGCAGATCTACGGATCGAGCGAGGAGCGGTGCCGGGCCCTGCGGACGGGCGAGCGCGGCAGGCTCGCCATGGCGGGCGGGCGGCTGCCCGACGAGAGCGCGCCGGGCCTGTCCGGCATCGACCTCACCGGGTTCAACGACAACTACTGGGTCGGTCTTTCCCTGCTGCACACGCTCTTCGCCAAGGAGCACAACGCGATCTGCGACCGGATCGCGGCCGCGCACCCCACGTGGGGCGACGAGCGCCTCTTCCAGACGGCCCGGCTGGTCAACGCGGCGGTCATGGCGAAGATCCACACCGTGGAGTGGACCCCGGCGGTGGTCGACCGGCCGGTGACCCGGGCTGCGATGCACATCAACTGGTACGGCGTGCTGCCGGCCCGGATGCGCGGCAGGGTCGGGCGGCTCGGCAGGGGCGAGACGCTCTCCGGGATCCTGGGTTCGCCGACCGACCACCACACGGCCCCGTTCTCCATGACCGAGGAGTTCGTGACCTCCTACCGGCTGCATCCGCTGATGCGGGACGAGTACGCCATCCACTCGCACCGCACCGGGGCGCTGATCGAGCGCACGGACTTCGAGGCGCTCCAGGCGCTCGCGACCCGCAAGGCCGTGGACCGCTGGGGCTGGTCGGACCTGCTGTACTCCTTCGGCGTCATGAACCCCGGTGACATCACCCTGCACAACCACCCCGACTGTCTGCGCGACCTCACCCGGGTCTCCGGGGAGCGGGTCGACCTGGGCACGGTGGACGTCCTGCGCGACCGGGAGCGCGGCGTCCCCCGCTACGCCGCCTTCCGCGCCGCCCTGCACCGGCCGCCGGTGACCGGCTTCGAGGAGCTGACCGGCGGGGACGTGGGGCTGGCGGCGGAACTGCGCGAGGTGTACGACGGGCGGCTGGACCGCGTCGACACCATGGTCGGGATGTACGCCGAACCCCGGCCGCGCGGCTTCGCGTTCAGCGACACCGCGTTCCGGGTCTTCGTGCTGATGGCGTCCCGGCGGCTGAAGAGCGACCGCTTCTTCACCACCGACTACCGGCCGGAGGTCTACACCCCCGAGGGCCTGGAGTGGATCGAACGCACCGGGATGGTCGACGTCCTGCTGCGCCACCACCCGGAGCTGGCGCGCCCCTTGCACGGGGTGCGGAACGCGTTCTCACCCTGGCGGATGCTGCGACCCGGAGGAATCAACTGATGGAGCGGAACGAGACGGGCGCGGCCCCCTGGTCGCGGCCCGTCCGCACGGAGGCCGCCCAGCTGCTGGAGCAGGCCCGCAGGCTGCGCGCGGGCGCGATGACGGTGACGCTCCCCGACCCGGAGGGCGCGGCCCTGCGGAAGCAGATCCTCGGCCACGCGGAGCGCGCGGAGTCCGCGGCACGGTCCCTGGAGCGGGCGGCGGACGCGCTGGCCGGCCACGAGAAGGTGCTCGCCGCCCTGGCGCGCGGGCGCCGCGAGAACGGCGGGGCCACACAGATCGGCTGATGCTCTCCGGGCGCCCTCACCTGCCGGACGGGCCGGGTCTCCCGGCCCGTCCCCCGCGTCATCCGGCGCGCACGAACCAGCGGTCACCGCGCGACTCCACCAGCCCCTGGTCGGCGAAGCCTGTCACGTGTTTGAGGATCGTGCGCGCCTGATAGCCGACCGCCTCGGCCAGTTCCTCGACGGACGCCCCAGCGGAGCCGTACTCCCGCAGCCCCTCCCACGTGCGGGCGGTGTGCCTGCCGAGGCCGGGGACGACCACCGGCCGCTGCGGCGCCGCCATGGCGCGAGGCCGGGGGGTGCGGTTGACCTTGCGATGCCGGCGGCCTTTCTGGCGCTTGCTCATGGATGTACCACTGCTCCGTCCCGTAGCGGATCGTCTCCGTTCGACAACTCGGCACGGCGGCGGGCGGTTACGGCCGTTCCACCGGGTGTGCGAGACATCACGCGCCGCGAACGGGCCGACCACCCCCGGGGCCCGCGAGTCGGATATGTGACGCTTGAGGCGTGCGCATACTGATTGTCGAGGACGAGGTGGGGCTCGCCGACTCGCTCCGCCGGGGGCTGGCCGCCGAGGGGCACCGCGTGGACGCCGTCCACGACGGGCCGCGCGGCCTGGAGGCGGCGCTCACCGGTGAGTACGACGTGATCGTGCTCGACGTGATGCTGCCCGGGCTGAGCGGCTACGAGATCTGCGGCCGCCTGCGCAGGCTGGGCCAGTGGACGCCGGTGCTGATGCTGACCGCCAAGGACGGCGAGTACGACGAGGCGGAAGGGCTCGACGCGGGCGCGGACGACTACCTGTCCAAGCCGTTCTCCTTCGTGGTGCTCAGCGCCCGGCTGCGCGCGCTCGCCCGCCGCGGGGGCGCGGAGAAACCGCACCCGCTCCAGGCCGGGGACCTCGTCCTGGACACGGCGGCGCGGGCCTGCCGGCGCGACGGCCGGGAGATCGAACTGACCGCGCGCGAGCTGTCCGTGCTGCGCTGCCTGATGGCGGGCGCCGGGCAGGTGGTGGCCAAGCGGGACATCCTCGACGAGGTCTGGGACTCCCCCGCCGACACCGACCCGAACATCGTCGAGGTCTATGTCTCCTCGCTCCGCAGGAAGATCGACGCGCCGTTCGGCCGCCGGGCGATCGTCACCGTGCACGGCGCGGGCTACCGGATAGCGCCCGACGGTGGCTGACGGCCGCGACCGCCGCCGCACGCGGTCCCGGCTGCTGCCCCGTACGGTCCGCGGCCGGGCCGCGGCCGCGGCCGCGCTGGCGATGGCGCTGGTCCTCGGGGTCGGCGGCAGCTGGCTCTACGCCGTGCTGCGCACCAATCTGCTGGACACCACCAACGGGCGCACCGAACTCGCCGCCCGCGAGGTGGCCGCCCAGGCGGACGCCGGCGGGCTGCCCGCGCTGCTGGCCGCTCCCCGGGCGGGCGTCGACGTCGTCCTGGTCCTGGACGGCGACGGCACGGTCGTCGCCACGACCCGTCCCTCCGCGGGGCCGCTCGCGGCGGAGTTCCGGGCGCTGCGCCCGCCGCCGGGGCAGGACGTGGCGTCGCGCATCCTGCCCGGTTCCGGCGCGGTGGGCGGGGAGCGCGGCGACGTGGTGGTGGTCCGGACGTCGGCGGGCGGCCGGGAGACTTACGTCTACGCGCTGACCGTGCTCAACGACGTGGACGGCGCCACGCACGCCATCGCCCTCGGCCTGCTCGCGGGCTCCCCGCCGCTCATAGCCCTGGCCGCCGCCATCGCCTGGGCGGTGACCGGGCTCGCGCTGCGCCCGGTGACCACGATCCGTACGGAGCTGGCGGCCGTCACCCCGAGCGGCCTCGACCGGCGGGTGCCGGAGCCCGCGGGCGGTGACGAGGTGGCGCTGCTGGCCCGTACGGTCAACGCCACCCTGGACCGGCTGGAGCAGGCGGTGGGCCGGCAGCGGCAGTTCGTCGCCGACGCCTCCCACGAGCTGCGCAACCCGGTCGCGGCGGTCCGCTCCCAGCTGGAGGTGGCGCTGGCGTCGCCCGGCGGTCCGACGGAGGAGTCCGTACGGGCCGCGCTGGCGGAGACCGTACGGCTCCAGCGGGTCGCCGCGGACCTGCTGCTCCTGGCACGGCTCGACGCGCGGGTGCCCGCGGCCGGAGAGCCGGTGGACCTGGCGCTGCTGGCCGCCGAGGAGGCCGCCCGGCGGCCGGGCGCCCGGGTGCCGGTGGCCGTGCGGGCGGACGCCCCCGTGCCGATGCGCGGCCGGGAGAGTCAGCTGGAGCGGCTGCTGGCCAATCTCGTCGACAACGCGCTGCGGCACGCGGCGAGCCGGGTCACCGTGAGCGCGGGTGTCGCGGAGGGCGGGGCGGTGGCGGTGCTCGAGGTCGCCGACGACGGGCCGGGCATCCCCGAGGACCGGCGGGAGCGGGTCTTCGAGCGCTTCGTGCGGCTGGACGCGGCGCGCGACCGGGAGAGCGGCGGCAGCGGGCTCGGGCTGGCCATCGCCCGCGAGATCGCGCACGCGCACGGCGGGACGCTGACGGCCGGGGAGCGGACGGGCGGCGGCGCGCGGCTGGTGGCCCGCTTCCCGCTGGCCGCCTTGACCCGTTCCTGAAGGTCCGCTCGGCACCTTCAGGTTTCCTTCAGCGCGTGCGGTCCAACATTGATCAGTGTGACCGTGGAATCCGTGCAACTCGAGGGCCGTGACGAGAGCCCGGCGACGACGGAGCGCCCGCCGGTGGCCCGGCGGCGGCGCAACCGTGAGGCGCTGCTGCTCACGATGGCCGTCCTGATCAGCTGCTTCGGTTACGCCTACGCCGGTCTGTCGGTCAACGGCAGCTTCCCGCGCGGGTTCCCGGGCTTCGCGGCGAGCATGGTGTGCCTGGCGCTCGTGCCGCACCTGGCGGTGCGCCGCTGGGCGCCGTACGCCGATCCGCTGATCCTGCCGCTGTCGATCCTGCTGTCGGGGTTCGGTCTGGTGCTGCTCTTCCGGCTGGACTTCGCCTACAGCGCCCGCTACAAGACCGCCGAGCCCACCGCGTCCGGCCAGTTGCTGTGGACCGTGATCGGGGTGGCCGTGTGCGTCGGCGTGATCCTGCTGCTGAAGGACCACCGGTGGCTCCAGCGCTACATCTATGTACTGATGGCGATCGCGCTGGTGCTGCTGATGGCGCCCGCGTTCTTCCCGGGCGACACCTACGGCGCCAAGCGGTGGATCTTCATCGGGCCGCTGTCCTTCCAGCCCGGCGAGTTCGTCAAGACGATGATCGCGGTGTTCTTCGCGGGCTATCTGGTCGCCCACCGGGACGCGCTGGCGCTCACCGGGCGCAAGGTGCTGGGCGTACGGCTGCCGCCGGGCCGGCAGCTCGGGCCGATCCTGGCCGTGTGGGTGCTGAGCCTGCTGGTGCTGGTCTTCGAGCGGGACCTCGGCACCTCGCTGATCTTCTTCGGGCTCTTCGTGGTGATGCTGTACACGGCGACCGAGCGCACCAGTTGGGTGCTGTTCGGGCTGGCGATGGCCGTGGTGGGCGCCACCGTGGTCGGTTCGACCGAGCCGCACGTCAAGGGCCGCATCGTCGCCTGGCTGCACCCCTTCGACATCTTCCTGCCGGAGGACCGGCGGCCCAAGGGGCTGATCTCCAGTCAGCTCGCGGACGCGCTGTTCGGCTTCGGCAGCGGCGGGGTCACGGGCACCGGCCTCGGACAGGGCCACCCCGAGCTGATCGGCTTCGCGGGCCGCAGCGACTTCATCCTCACCACGGTCGGGGAAGAGCTGGGACTGGCCGGCACGATGGCGGTGCTGACGCTGTACGCGCTGCTGGTGCAGCGCGGGCTGAGCGCGGCGCTGGCCTCGCGCGACCCGTTCGGCAAGCTGCTCGCGGTGGGGCTTTCCGCGGCGCTGGCCCTGCAGGTCTTCGTCGTGGCCGGCGGTGTCATGGGCCTCATCCCCCTGACCGGCAAGGCCCTGCCGTTCCTCGCCAAGGGCGGCTCGTCCCTGGTGGCGAACTGGCTGCTGGTGGCGACCCTCATCAGAATCAGCGACTCGGGCGGCCGGGCGCTCCAGGAGTCGGTGCCGCTGCCGAGGGCCCGCGGCTGAGCCGGTGCGGGGGAACGAACCCGTCCGGCAGTGCCCGACGCCCCGTGGCCTCTGCACGCAAAGGCACTTACCGTGAGGTAGGCAAGCGATAGGCGAACTGCGCACATCCCGCAAGGGAAGGGGTACGCATGACCACCGCACATGTCGAGCCCGCCACCTATCCGTTCAACGACGCCTCCGGCCTCGCCCTGTCCGAGCTGTACGAGCACGCGCGCAGCGGCGAAGGGCTGCTGCGCGTACGGATGGAGCACGGAGAGCCCGCCTGGCTCGTGACCCGCTACGCCGACGCCCGCCTCGTCCTCGGCGACCGCCGGTTCAGCCGCGCCGCGGCCGCCGACCACGACGAGCCCCGCCGGACGCCGGGGCGGCGCGAGGCCGGAATCCTCGGCATGGACCCGCCGGACCACACCCGGCTGCGGACCCTGGTGTCGAAGGCGTTCACCGTGCACCGGGTCGAGAAACTGCGCCCGGACATCCGCGCGCTGGCCGAGAGCCTGCTGGACCGGATGGTGGCGGCGGGACCGCCCGCCGACCTGGTGGAGCACTTCGCGCTGCCCCTGCCCGTCGGGGTGATCTGCCGGCTGCTCGGCGTGCCCGCAGAGGACCAGGGGCGCTTCCGTGTGTGGAGCGACGACGCGCTGTCGACCAGCCCGCTGTCCACGGAGGAGATGGCGGCGAGCAGAGACGAGTTCCGCGCCTACATGGCGGGGCTGATCGAGGCGCACCGGGCGCGGCCCGCCGACGACCTGATGACCGCGCTGATCGAGGCGCGCGACGTGGACGACCGGCTCTCCGAACTCGAACTGATCGATCTGTGCGACGGTCTGCTCATCGCCGGTCACGAGACGACCGCGAGCCAGATCCCCAACTTCCTCTGGACGCTGCTGGATCACCCCGGGCAGTTCGACCGGCTCCGCGCCGAGCCGGACCTCGTCCCCGCGGCGGTCGAGGAGCTGCTGCGCTTCGTGCCGCTCGGCGTGGGCGCGTCGTTCGCCCGTTACGCCACGGAGGACGTCGAGGTGGGCGGCACGCCCGTACGAGCCGGTGAGCCCCTGCTGGTGGCCGTCGGCGCCGCCAACCGCGACGCGCTGCGCTTCGCCGCGCCGGACTCCCTGGACCTCGGCCGCGCGGGCAACCAGCACCTGGGCTTCGGGCACGGCGTGCACCACTGCCTGGGCGCCCCGCTGGCCCGGCTGGAACTCCAGGAGGCGCTGCGGGCGCTGGTGTCGCGGCTGCCCGGCATCCGGGCGGCGGGTGACGTCGAGTGGAAGACGGAGATGCTGGTCCGCGGTCCGCGCACGATGCCGGTGAGGTGGTGAGCGATGGTGTGGCGGGTCTCGGTGGACCGGGAGCTGTGCCTGGGGTCGGGCATCTGTGCGGCGCTGGCACCGGAGTTGTTCGAGCTGGCCGAGGAGCGGTCACGGGTGCGCGGCGGTGAGGCCGCGCCCGACGACACGCTCCTGGACGCGGCGGACTCCTGCCCCGCGCAGGCGATTTCGGTGACGGACGGGGCGCGGATCCTGGGCCCGCGCCCTTAAGGAGAGCGGGCGTCCGGGGCCGTCCGGCCGCGGGGGCGGGGCAGGGGGACAAGCAGAACAGGTGTACATGGGGACTGCTGGGTACATTCCGGGCGCCCGGGCCAACCCCCTGCGCCCGGCCCCAGCGAAAGGCCACCCTTCATGCGGGAAGCCCCCCTCCGCCGACTCCGAAGCACCGCGCTCGGCACCGTACTTCTGGCCCTGCTCGCCGCCCTCGTCATGACCGCGCCCACGGAGGCCAAGGCACCGGACAGACCCGTGGTCACCACCGACCACGGCCGGGTGCGCGGCATGGCGCACGGCGCGTACAACACCTTCGACGGCATCCCGTTCGCCGCTCCCCCCACCGGCGCGCTGCGTTGGCGGCTGCCCGCCGACGCGGCGAAGTGGAAGGGCGTGCGGGACGCGGGCGCGCCACGCTCGCGCTGTGCGCAGGTCTCGCCGGACGAGCCCGGCAAGGTGCTCGGCTCGGAGGACTGCCTCTATCTGAACGTCACCGCGCCGACGGCCCGCGCGACGGGCCGGGGCCGGCCCGTGATGGTCTGGGTGCACGGCGGCGGCTTCACGTCGGGCGGCGGCAGCGACTACCCCGCGCAGCGGCCCGCGGTACGGGGCGACGCCGTCGTGGTCACGGTCAACTACCGGCTGAGCGTGTTCGGTTTCTTCGGCCACCCGGGGCTGGGCGGTGCGCCCGATTTCGGCCTCGCCGACCAGCAGGCGGCCCTGCGCTGGGTGCACACCAACGCGGCCCGCTTCGGCGGCGACCCGCGCAACGTGACCCTGTTCGGGGAGTCGGCGGGTGCGCTGAGCACCTGCGCGCACCTGATCTCCCCCAAGTCGGCGGGACTCTTCCACAAGGCCGTGATCCAGAGCGGCTCGTGCATGACCGAGATGCCCGTCGGCGCCACCGACCCCGGCGCCCCCGCGTACAGCCCGTGGGCGCCGCAGAGCCGGGTACAGGACGCGGGCGCCGAGGCCGCCCGCGCCCTCGGCTGCACGCTTCCGGGCGCCGAGGCGCTGCCCTGTCTGCGCAAGCTGCCGGTGACGAAGCTGGTGACCCCGGAGCTGACGCAGAAGTTCTCGCTCGTCTCCTACGGCAACGCGCTGCTGCCCGAGCGGCCCGAACGGGCGCTGGAGGGCGGCCGCTTCCACCGGGTGCCGGTGATCCAGGGCAGCAACCACGACGAGATGCGGCTCTTCACCGGCCTGGCGCTGGCCGACCACCCCATCGCGGACGCCGCCGCCTACCGGGCCCGGCTGAAGGGCTCCTTCGGCGCCGCCGCCGGTGCCGTCGAGGAGCTCTACCCGGTGGCGAAGTTCCCGACACCCGCGCTCGCCTGGTCCACCGCGCTCACCGACCGCGCGTGGACGTGCACGACCCTGCGGGCCGACCGGGCGCTGGCCGCGCACGTGCCCACGTACGGCTATGAGTTCAGCGACCCGAACCCGCCGGTGATCCCGGGGTTCCCGCGCGTGAAGGACTTCCCGTACGGCGCCGCGCACGCCTTCGAGCTGCCCTACCTCTTCGACATCCCGGTGGAGCCGGCCTTCACGGCGGGGCAGCGGGAGCTGTCGGAGCGGATGACGGGCTACTGGGGCCGGTTCGCGCACACCTCACACCCGGACCTTCCGGGCGCACCGCGGTGGCCTGCCTTCCGGAACGACGCGCCGCTGGCGCTGAGCCTCGCTCCGGGTGCCGACGGCATCCGGATGGTGGATCTGGGCGCCGAGCACCACTGCGCGTTCTGGGACGCGCACCGCGTCTGAAAGGCCCGCACTGCGCGGCGCGCGGCGCCGTTGCACGATGAGGGCATGCTTCTGGCCGAGATCGCCCGGGTGTCCGCGGCCGTGGCCGCGACGGGCTCGCGGTCGGAGAAGACCGGCCTGCTGGCCGGTCTCTTCCGGGCGGCCGGGCCCGACGAGGGCCCGGCCGCCATCACCTATCTGGCGGGGCGGCTGCCGCAGGGCAGGGTGGGGATCGGCTGGAGCGTGCTGCGCGACACCCCGCCGCCCGCGGCCGCGCCCTCCCTGACCGTGGGGGACGTGGACCGGGCGGTCGACGCGTTCGCCGCCGTGGCGGGCAAGGGCGCGCAGGCCGAGCGCAAGCGGCTGGTCGACGCGCTGATGGGGGCCGCCACGGCGGAGGAGCAGCGGTTCCTGCGCGGGCTGCTCGGCGGTGAGCTGCGCCAGGGCGCTTTGGACGCGCTCGCCGTCGAGGGGCTCGCGGCGGCTGCGGGCGCGCCGCCCGAGGACGTGCGGCGGGCGGTGATGCTCGGGGGCTCCCCGGCGGCGGTGGCGCGGGAGCTGCTGGCCCGCGGCCCGGCGGCGCTGGCGGACTTCCGGCTGGAGGTGGGGCGCCCGGTGCTGCCGATGCTGGCGCAGACCGCCAAGGATGTCGACGAGGCGCTGGACCGGCTCGGGCCGTGCGCGGTGGAGGAGAAGCTGGACGGCATCCGGGTGCAGGTGCACCGGGACGGCGACCGCGTACGGATCTGGACCCGCACCCTGGAGGAGATCACCGAGCGGCTGCCGGAGCCGGCCGGGGTGGTGCGGGAACTGCCGGTCGAGCGGGCCGTGCTCGACGGCGAGGTGATCGCCCTGGACCCGTCGGGACGGCCGCGGCCCTTCCAGGAGACCGCCGGCCGGGTGGGCTCCCGGCTGGACGTGGCGGGGGCGGCCGTCGCCATCCCGCTGTCCCTCGTCCTCTTCGACCTGCTGACGGTGGACGGCCGCGACCTGCTGGCCCTGCCGGCCGCCGAGCGCCACGCGGAGCTGACCCGAGTGGTGCCGGAGCCCTCGCGCGTACGGCGGCTGGTGGTCGCGGACCCGGCGGACGAGGGCGCGCGGGCGGCGGCCCGCGCCTTCGCGGAGGCGGCCTTGGAGCGCGGCCACGAGGGCGTGGTGGTCAAGGCGCTCGACGCCCCGTACAACGCGGGCCGGCGCGGCGCCTCCTGGCTGAAGGTGAAGCCCGTCCACACGCTGGACCTGGTGGTGCTGGCGGCCGAGTGGGGCCACGGCCGGCGCACCGGCAAGCTCTCCAACCTGCATCTGGGGGCGCGCCGGGCGGACGGCTCGTTCGCGATGCTCGGCAAGACCTTCAAGGGGCTGACGGACGCGCTGCTGTCCTGGCAGACGGAGCGCCTGCGCGAGCTGGCGGTGAGCGACGACGGCTTCGTCGTGCGGGTCCGGCCGGAGCTGGTGGTGGAGATCGCGTACGACGGCGTCCAGCGCTCCTCCCGCTACCCGGAGGGGGTGACGCTGCGGTTCGCCCGGGTCGTGCGGTACCGCGAGGACAAGCGGGCGTCGGAGGCGGACACGGTGGAAACGGTACGACGGGCGCATACGGGCCCGCAGGCGTAGCCCCCTTCCCCGGGGCACCCGCCGCGCTGCCGCTACCCTGGCTTGCGACGGCGCGTACCCCTCGGGGGCGCGACCCTATTCGCCAGGAGAATCCACGTGCTGCGCACCATGTTCAAGTCCAAGATCCACCGGGCCACGGTCACCCACGCCGACCTGCACTACGTGGGGTCCGTGACCATCGACGCCGACCTGATGGACGCCGCCGACCTGCTGCCCGGCGAGCTCGTGCACATCGTCGACATCGACAACGGCGCCCGCCTGGAGACCTATGTCATCGAGGGCGAGCGCGGCTCGGGCGTGATCGGGGTGAACGGTGCCGCCGCGCACCTCGTGCACCCCGGCGACCTCGTCATTCTCATCAGCTACGCCCAGGTCGAGGACGCGGAGGCCCGCGCCCTCGTTCCCCGGGTCGTGCACGTCGACGCGGACAACCGCATCGTGACCCTGGGCACGGACCCCTCGGCCCCGACCCCGGACACCCTGCGCAGCCCGCACGCGGTCGGCCCCTCCGGCAGCTGAGGGATTCCGGGTCCGGGGCGAGAGGCCCCGGACCCCCGCCTCAGCGGTTGACGTTCACGTCACCGGGGCACAGCCGCCGTCGGCGGCGGTGCGTGAGCGCCCGTCGTGGCGCGGAAGTTGGCCGACACCTGCCCGTCGTACCCCCGCTGATCGGCGCTGTTCGCCGGTCGGCGACTTCCGGCCGCCGGATTTTCCGATGCCTCGGGCCGCGTCATATCGTTCACGGCGGAACGCGGGCGGCCGCGTGGGAAGACCTGAGCGAAGGAACGGAATTGGACCTGGACCCCGACCACTCCTCGGCGCGCGGCGACCAGGAGGCCCTGCGGCGCCTGCTGCTGAGCACGGTGGAGAAGGCGGGGCTGCCCGGCCCGCCGCCCGAGCTGTCCCTGCCGCTCCGCCCCGCCGCGGTCGAGGCCGCCCGGCTGGCGGGCCGCGAGCATCCGCTCGCCCAGGAGCGCGCGGCGGAGCTGGCCCGGCGGTTGGGCGAGGCGTCCGCCGCGCTCCCGCCGGAGGCCGCCACCGGCCCGGTGGAGTGGCCGGTGGAGCTGGCGGACCCGGACGAACTGCCGCATCTGCGGCGCGCGGTGGCCCGCTCGACGGAGCTCCCGCCGACCGCCGCGCTCGTCCGCTGGCGGCCCGCCGACCAGGCCGTCTTCGCATCGGCGGTCCGGCTGCTGGACGCGGTGTGGCCACGCATGCTCGGTGAACTGCGGGCGACGGTCGCCCAGGTGGCCCTGCTCGACGGCGCGGCGGTCGACGGCCACACCGACACCACGGTGCCGGGGGCCGTCCTGATCGGCCGTCATCTCCTCTCTTCCACGCCGGCCGGGCTGCCGGCCTCGGTCGGGCTGGCCGAGGCGCTGGTGTACGAGGGCACGCGCAGCCGCTGCGCGGCCGCGGCGGCGGCGCGTGGGCCGTTCCCGGCGGCCGAGGGGGACGGCGCCTGCCACCGGGCGGTGGGGCTGGCCCGCTGCGTGCTGCTGTACGAGCGGCTGCTGGAGGCCGGACCGGCGGCGGAACCGGCGATGGAGGAGCGGTACGGGCGGCTGCGCGCCGAGCTGGGCTCGGCGGCGGGAGGCGGGCGGTTGCTGGCCCGGATCGACCGCTTGACGGCGTAGCCGCCCGCCGGGGATCGCCGGGTCAGGCACCCTCCGCGGCCATCGCCGCCAGACCCTCGTGCAGCGCCGTCCGCGGGCGGAAGCCGAACGCCCGGGAAGCGACGGTGATGTCCGCGGCCGCGTGCCGCGCGTCCCCGCGCTCCGCGGGGCGCGGGAGGACCTCCACCGGGCCCGCCACGCTCTCCACGGCGGCGATCGCCTGCTTCATGGACACCGGGGAGCCGCCGAGGTCGGCCACCCCCGTGAAGCCGGAGCAGGCCGCGTCCCGCATGGCGGCGACGGCGTCCCGTACGTACAGGAAGTCGCGGGTCTGCTCGCCGTCGCCGTACAGCGGGAACGGCCGGCCGGCCGCGGCGGCCGCGAACAGGCGGGCGAAGGCCATGTCGGGCCGCTGGCGGGGTCCGTAGACGGAGAACAGCCGCAGGGACAGCGTGGGCACCCCGTAGGCCGTGCGGTAGAGCGCGCAGAGGTGCTCGGCGGCCAGCTTGGTGACCCCGTAGGGGGACACCGGGCGGGGGCAGGCGGTCTCCGCTGTGGGGGACGTCCGCGCGTCGCCGTAGACGGACGAGCTGGAGGCGTGGACGAAGGCGCCGGACGCACGGTCGCGCACAGCCTCCAGCAGCGCCTGGGTGGCGAGGATGTTGCGGCGGGCGTGGAGCTCGAAACCCGGCCCCCAGGAGGACCGCGCCCCGGACTCCCCCGCGAGGTGGTAGACGGCGTGGGCGCCGTCGAGCAGCGGGCCGAGGTCGGCGTCCAGCAGGTCCGCGTGGTGGAAGGAGAAGGCCGGGCGGCGGCTCAGGTCCCGCAGGTTGCGTCTCTTGAGCGCCACGTCGTAGCTGTCGGTCAGCGCGTCGACGGCGACGACGGTGTCACCGGCCGCCAGCAGGTGCGCGCACAGGTGGGAGCCCATGAAACCGGCCGCGCCGGTCACGACGGCCCGCATCACGGCCTCCCGGCGGCGGGCGCCGAGGGCGCGCTTCCCGAGCGGTGGCAGGCGATGCGCATGGCTGATGACCTCCGGGGCGAGGCGGTGGCGGACCGCGGGCACGGGCGGTCCGGCCCTCATTCGCTCAGGGCCGCGCCGGGAAGGGAAGACCCCGCGCGAACGGGAGGTGCCGTTCGAGCCACTCGGCCGTGTCCGGCCGGTCTTCCGCGCCGTCCTGCGGCCGTCCCGTTCCGCACCACCGCCGCGCGGCGCTGTCCTCGATCGCCGGACCGGCTTGATGTGGCTGATGCGCGTGCGCGAATTCAGCCGGTCCGGCGATCGAGGGCGCCGCCCGGGTCACTTGCCCTGGAAGAGCTCCACCAGGTCCTGGCGGCCGAAGACCGCCGCAGCCTCGACCGCGGAGGGCGATCCGGCGGACGGGTCGGCGCCGTGGGCGAGCAGCGTGCGGACGATCTCGTCCTCGCCCTTGAACACGGCTCCGGCGAGCGGGGTCTGGCCTCGGTCGTTGGGACGGTTCGGGTCGGCCTCGCGCTGGAGCAGGGAGAGGACCGCGTCGAGGTGGCCGTGGTAGGCGGCCAGCATGATGAGCGAGTCGCCTCGGTCGTTGGTGAGGTTGACCGGCACGCCCGCGTCCACATAGGCGGCGAGGGTGTCGGTGTCACCGTGTCGCGCCAGGTCGAAGACCTTGGCCGCGAGCTGGAGCACCTCGGGGTCGTGCGCGGGCTCGGTCTCGGGGGTCTGCTCGGTCATGTCTGCGGTCCTCCGGGTTGGGCTGCTGGCGGCCTGGTGAGGTCGGTGGTGCCCACCCTATGTACGGCCGGGCCGCTGGAACCATGGGCTCCGGCCGTAGCGCGTCGCGTCCGGCCCTGAATCGCCATCAGGGGGCCGCCGGGGTCCGCCGGCGGTCCGGACCGGGTTCGGACGCGTCCGAACGGGTGAATCCCGGGAAACCCCGTCCGGACCGGCCCACAGGGCGGCACTGATCGCCACCGGCCGGGTTTCGAGCCGTGTTCAGGCGGTTCGCCCCGCCCGCCGGGCCGTGCGCCCCTTGCTCCGTGCGGGGCGATCGAAGATCGAACAGCGAATCATCCGCTTTTGCCTTGTTAGCACTTTCTGTGAGTCTTGAGGAACTCGTGGTGACCGTCCCCATCAACCAGGAGAACGTCATGATCCTGTCCATCTCCGGCGTCGTGCTGTTCGGCGTCGTCGTCTTCCTGTTCTTCCGCAAGGACGGCCTCAAGCCCTCCCACGGCATCGTCTGCGCCCTGTTCGGCTTCTACCTCGCCGGCACGGCCATCGCCCCGAGCATCAAGGCGGGCAGCGCGAGCCTCGCCGGACTGCTGGGCGGCCTCAGATTCTGACCGGACCCCCGTACGGGGAGGACGACATGGCCCGGCGACCGCTCTCCGCCGGCCTGACGGGCGGCGTCGGCCTCGCCCGCGGGCGGGAGTTCGCGCGGTCGGCCGCCTACCACGCCGCCGACGTCCTCCACCCGCTGATCAGCGTCGCGCGGGGACTGGGCGTGCTGGCCCGGGGCGGGCTGCGCCGCTTGACGGGGATGCCCGCGGACCGGCGCGCGCCCGCGCTGCTGCTGGCGTGCTCGTGCACCGTCATCGTGGCGCTCGTGCCGTACGGGCCGGCGGTCACCGCGATCGCCGTGATGGTGGCGGCGGGCTGGGCGGGGCGCGAGCGCGCGGCCGGGGACGCGGAGCTCGACGGCGAGGAGAACGAGCGGCTCCAGCTGCTGTACGAGTCCTTGGTGCCCTACCTCTCGATGCCGGAGGACCCCGACCCGCTCTACGCCCACGGCGGCGACCCGGAGGAGGCGTTCCTGACCCACGCCTTCGAGGACGGGCGGCTGGTCTCCCTCCAGCTGCGCTACCCCGCCTACTTCGCCGACGGCGAGGCCGTGGCCCGGGCCAGGGTCGAGCAGCTGCTGCAGATCAAGGCCGGACGCGGCCGCGAGTACCGGTTCGACTGGGACGAGGAGGCCAACCGGCTCACCCTGACCGTCCTGCCCGCGCTGCCGACCGACATCCTCGCCCAGCGGTTCGTGACCACGCCCGGGGAGACCGTGCTCGGCTTCACCGACGCGTGCTCAGTGCAGCGGACGCTGCCGGTGGTCGACGACGAGGGGATCCGCGACGAGCCGCCCGTCGTCTGGCGCACGGGCCGCCGCTCCACTGAGCCCCACCTGCTGGCCCTCGGCAGGCCCTCCGGCGGGACGACCACCCTCCTGCGCTCGATCGTGCTCCAGGCCCTCGGCCACGGCGACGTCCTGCTGATCGACGGCGGCGGCGCCGGGGGCTATACCTGCTTCCCCGGCCGGGAGGGGGTGCTGGCCCTGGAGTGCTCCCCCGCGGGCGCGCTCGCCTCGCTGGAGTGGGCCTGCCACGAGACCGAGCGGCGGCTGACGGCCGCCAACCACGCCCGGCAGCAGGGGCGGCCGCTCCCCGAGGACATCCGCCGCCCCCTGTGGATCGTCGTCGACCGGCCCACGGCGCTGAGCCACCTCGCGACGGGCGAGGGGCGCCCCGACCCCCAGGAGCTGCTCGAAGTGCCGCTGCGCCACGGCCGGGCCGCCAACGTCACGGTCGCCGTGGCCGACCACCTGGAGCACGCGCACCTGCTCGGCGAGGCGGTGCTCGCCCACACCCACGCCCGGGTGATCCTCGGCCCCGCCACCCCGGAGCAGGTACGGACCGCGCTCGGCGCCCCACCGCACACCACCCCCACGCCGGACGTGCCGCCCGGCCGCGGCTACGCGCGGCTGGGCTCGGGGCCCGTCCACCGGGTGCAGGTGCCGGCCACCCCGGACCCGCTCGACGAGGAGGCGGCCGAGGCAGAGCGGCAGGCGGTGCTCAAGCTGCTGCCCCGGGCGACCGGCCCGCTGTACGGCGGTGGGGTGGAGGCGGCGCCCGCGCCGGACGCCCCGGTGCCGTACGACGCGGGGACCACGTCGGCACGGGACCCGGACGGCACCGGGGCGTCCGGCGCGGCCGGGCCCGTCGAGGGCTTCGGGCGCCACCTCGGCGGCGGGGAGCCGCTGCCGGTTCAGGCCACGTAGGTCCGCGGGGCCTCGACGGCCGCCGTCGCGCCGCTCGCCACCAGGCGGGCGGCCTCCGCGAGCCGGCTCGCGGCCTCCTCGGCGACCGCGCCGGTGACCGTGAACGGCACCCGCACGAACCCCTCGAAGGCCCCGTCGATGCCGAACCGCGGCCCCGACGGCACCCGTACGCCCAGCCGCTCCCCCGCCTCCGCGATCCGCGAGCCGGACAGCCCGCCGGTGCGCACCCACAGCGTGAGCCCGCCGCGCGGAACGGTGAACTCCCAGTCCGGCAGGTGCCGTCCGAGCGCGGCGACGACGGCGTCGCGGTTCTCCCGCGTGGTGGTCCGCCGTATGGCGACGGCGGCGTCCCAGCCGTCGGTGTTCAACAGCCACGCGACGGCGAGCTGTTCCATCACGGGCGTGCCGAGGTCGGCGTAGGCGCGGGCGGCGACGAGGCTGCGGATCACGTCCGGGGCGGCCCTGACCCAGCCGATCCGCAGGCCCGCCCAGAACGACTTGCTGGCCGAGCCGACGGTGATCACGGCGCTGCCCGCCGGGTCGAAGGCGCAGACGGGCCGGGGCAGTTCGAGGTCCGGCTCCAGGGCGAGGTCGGACATGGTCTCGTCCGCGATGAGCACGGTGCCCGCGGCGCGGGCCGCCTCGACGAGCTCCCGGCGCTGCTCGTCGGGGGCCAGCGCGCCGGTGGGGTTGTGGAAGTCGGCGATGACGTAGGCCATCCGGGGCGCGGCGTCGCGCAGCACCTGGCGCCAGGCCGGCAGGTCCCAGCCCGCGAGCCCGTCGGCCATGGCCACGGGCACCAGCCGGGCCCCGGCCTCGCGCATCAGCTGGAGGACGTTGGCGTAGGAGGGCGATTCGACGGCGACCCGCTCGCCGCGCCCGGCCATGAGCCGGCAGATCGCGGCGACGGCGCCCATGGCACCGGTGGTGACCATGATCTGCTCGGGCATGGTGGGAATGCCCCGCGCGGTGTAGCGGTCGGCGATGGCCTGCCGCAGCGCGGGCAGGCCCGCGGGGTAGTCGCCGTGGGTGTGCGCGTAGGGCGGCAGTTCCTCGAGCGCGCCCTGGAAGGCGCGGGTCAGCCACGGCTCGGGGGCGGGCAGGGCGGCGCAGCCGAGGTCGATGACGGAGCCCGCGGCCTCCGGCGGCAGCGGGTCGAGGCCGCGGGTGGGCAGCGGGTTCCCCGCGGGCACGGACGTCCAGCTGCCGGCGCCGCGCCGGGACTCCAGGAACCCCTCGCCGCGCAGCGCCTCGTAGGCCGCGGCGACGGTGGTGCGGCTGACGGCGAGGGCCGCCGCGAGCTCGCGCTCGGCGGGCAGCCGGGCGGCCACCGGGACCCGTCCCTCCAGGACGAGCAGCCGGATGCCGTCCGCGAGGGAGCGGTAGGCGGGGGCGCGGCGGCCGCCGATCAGGGTCACGACGCCCTGCCCGGCGCGCTCGTGCTGCGAGCCGAGGAGGTGCGCGAGCTTCTGCGCCCCCACCGAAGAGGTCCACTGACTCATCTCGACCGGTCCACCTTTCAGCGATTGGCCATGGATCATTGCCCGTTCCAGTCCACAGACTGTCATGCGGCAGGCCACTTGCACCACTGTTCCTGCCGATACGTCGTGCTGAAACGCTTGGGAGGATCCTGTGTCCGCATCAGGGGGACTGCTTCTGGCCCGCCGTCTGCTCATGCTCTACGGCGGGCTCGTGCTGTACGGCGTGAGCGCGGGGCTGCAGTTGCGGGCGGGGCTCGGGCTCGCTCCGTGGGACGTGCTGAACCAGGGGGTCGCCCGGCACACGGGCATCTCGATCGGCACCGCCTCGATAGCCATCGGCGCGCTGGTGCTGCTGCTGTGGATCCCGCTCCGGCAGCGGCCGGGGCTCGGCACGGTCTCGAACGTGCTGGTGATCGGCCTCGCGATGGACGCGACGCTGTCCCTCGCCCCCGCGCCCGCGTCGCTGTGGGCGCGGATCCCGCTGCTGGCCTTCTCGGTGGCGCTCTGCTCGGTGGCGACGGGGCTCTACATCTCCGCGCGGTTCGGACCCGGCCCGCGCGACGGGCTGATGACCGGTCTGCACCGGCGCACGGGGCGTTCGGTGCGGCTCGTACGGACCTGCATCGAGGTCGTCGTGCTGGCGACGGGCTTCCTGCTCGGCGGATCGGTGGGCGCGGGCACGGTGCTCTACGCGCTGGCCATCGGACCGCTGTCGCAGTTCTTCCTGCGCTTCTTCGCCCTGCCCCAGGAGGCGCCCTCGGCGGTGGTCGCGAGCGGGGCCGCGCCCGGCACCCCGGCCCCAGGAACGCTGTCCGGGCCGGCGGCGGCGCGCGAAGTTCCGGACCTGGTTTAGGTCGGGGAGAGGTGGGCCGGTAGTGTACGCCTTCGACCCACCGGACGGACCGTTACTGCGCGCTAAAGCGACAGAAACGCAGGGTGACATCCGTTGCCAGATGTGACAAAACGGGCGCTGGTGGGTACAACAAGGGGCGGCACGACGGGCGACGCATGTCCCTTCAACGGGAATCTTCACCGCCGACCGGACGTTGACCGGATGACGACGACAGCGACACCTGTCCTGTGGGCGACCAAGCCCGGGAGGCACGATTCATGAGTGAGCGAGCTCTCCGCGGCACGCGACTTGTGGTTACCAGCTACGAGACCGACCGCGGCATCGATCTGGCCCCGCGCCAGGCGGTGGAGTACGCATGCCCGAACGGGCATCGATTTGAGATGCCGTTTTCGGTAGAGGCGGAGATTCCGCCGGAGTGGGAGTGCAAGGCGTGCGGCGCCGTTGCACTCCTGGTGGACGGCGACGGTCCTGAGGAGAAGAAGGGCAAGCCTGCGCGTACGCACTGGGACATGCTCATGGAGCGCCGGACCCGTGAGGAGCTGGAGGAGGTGCTGGCCGAGCGGCTGGCCGTCCTTCGCTCGGGTGCCATGAACATCGCTGTGCATCCGCGGGACAACCGCAAGTCCGCCTGACCGCGTAGCGGCGGGCGACACACCCAAGGGCCGGGCCACTGCATCCAAGCAGTGGCCCGGCCCTTGGGTGTGCGCGCTTGTACGGGGCCCCGGCCGGGAGGCCGGGGCCCCGTTGTGCTCAGCGCGGCAGCTGGGGCCCGTCCTCGCGCGGAGCGCGCGCCGGCTCGTCCTCCCGGATGACCTCGCCCTGGACGACCTTGTCGTCGGGCATCCGCATGCGCGCCTGCTGGAAGGCGTTCCCGAACGTGCCCGGGGCCGCGGGACGGCCCAGCCGCCGCTCGAACCCCTTGCGGAGCAGGCTGCGCGTGGGCGGGAAGAGGCACAGCAGCCCCGCCACGTCGGACAGCAGGCCGGGCAGGATGATCAGCAGCCCGCCGAGCATCGTGAGGCCGTTGCCCCCGCCCTCCGGCGCCGGCCCGGCCACCGCTCCCCCGGGCTGGAGCGTCACCGTAAGCCGCTGCCAGGCCCGGCGCCCGGCCCGCTTGATCACATACGAGCCGACGACCACGCCACCGGCCAGCAGGGCGAAGACCGTGAGGCCCCCGGCGGCCCCGGCCACCAGTGTCAGCAGCCAGATCTCCAGCACCACCCACACCGCCACCCCCAGGGGGACGAGCTTGCGGGCGCGGCTCTTCCGCGGCGGTCGGCCTTCGGGGGTCTGCTGTGCTCCGAACGTCATGCCTCAAGTGTGCCTGGACGCCCGCCGAACGCCGCGGCCCGGGGTCAGCCCCGGCCGAGGACCTTGCCGACCCGGGAGCCGACGCCCCACGAGGTGACCCGCCACAGGGCCTCCGCGACGATGTCGCGGCTCATCTTGCTGTCCCCGAGCTCCCGCTCGACGAAGGTGATGGGGACCTCCACCACGTGGAACCCGGCCTTGACCGCGCGCCAGGCCAGGTCGACCTGGAAGCAGTAGCCCTGCGAGGCGACCTCCTCCATGCCCAGGCCCTCCAGGGTCTCCCGGCGGAAGGCGCGGTAGCCGCCGGTGACGTCGCGCAGCGGGACGTCCAGCAGCAGCCGGGAGTAGGTGGAGCCGCCGCGGGAGAGGAACTCGCGGGACTTCGGCCAGTTCACGACCCGGCCGCCGGGCACCCAGCGGGAGCCGAGCACCAGGTCGGCGCCCTTGAGGGCGGTGAGCAGCCGGGGCAGCTCCTCCGGCTGGTGGGAGCCGTCGGCGTCCATCTCCACCAGGACGCCGTAGCCGTGGTCCAGGCCCCAGCGGAAGCCCGCGAGATAGGCGGCGCCGAGCCCTTCCTTGCCCTTGCGGTGCAGGACCTTGATCTGGTCGTCGTCGGCCGCCAGCTCGTCGGCCAGCTTGCCGGTGCCGTCGGGGCTGTTGTCGTCGGCGACGAGAACGTGCGCCTCGGGCACGGCCGACCGCACCCGGCCGACGATGGACTTGATGTTCTCCGCCTCGTTGTAGGTCGGAATGATCACCAAGGCCGTGCCGAGCGGACCGTATCTCCGCTGACCACCGTCGTTCACTGCTGCCCCTTCTCGTCCGTACGTCCCCGACGGCCGATCAGGAGCGCGGCCGCACAGGAGAGAACGCCCACCATAGCGAGCGCCCATTCGGGCGCCGCACCGGTGCGGTCCGCGACGGTGGTCCCGTCCCGCAGGGGAATCCGGGCACTGATGACATCCCGGGTGAATTCCTCGCTCCGCTGGAGCACCTTGCCGTCCGGGGCGACCACGGCGCTGATGCCGCTGGTCGCCGCGGTGACCACCGCGCGGCCGTGCTCGACGGCCCGCAGCCGGGACATGGCCAGCTGCTGCTCGGGCTGGCCGGTGCGGCCGTAGGTGGCGTTGTTGGTCTGGACGACGAGGGCGCGGGCACCGGCCTTGACCGTGTCGCGGACGATCTCGTCGTAGGCGACCTCGAAGCAGATCACGTCGCCGAGCCGGGCCGGGCCGATCTGCATCACGCCGGTGTGGTCGCCGGGGTAGAAGTCGCGCTGGACGCGCTGGAGCCGGGTGATGACCTTGCTCAGCTCGTCGCGGAAGGGCACGTACTCGCCGAAGGGCACGGGGTGCTGCTTGGCGTAGGAGGCGCCGGGGCCCGTCCTCGGGTCCCAGACGATGCCCTTGTTGTCGATGTAGCCGCCCTTGCCCGGGTGGTCGACCAGGGCGCCGACGAGGACCGGCACGCCGACGGCCTTGACGGCCTCCTCGATGCGGTCGTACGCCTGCGGGTACTGGAACGGGTCGAGGTCGGAAGAGTTCTCCGGCCAGATCACCAGGTCGGGCTTCTCCGTCCGCCCCGCCTTGATGTCGCGGGCCAGCTGGAGGGTGGCGTCGACGTGGTTGTCGAGGATCATCATCGGGCGGCCGAGGAAGTCGATGCCCGGGCGCTGCACATTGCCCTGGACCAGGGCGATCTTCACGGTGTCGGCGGCCTTCGTGGGGACGGGCACGGCGTACCCGGCGAGGGTGAGCGCCGCGGCCAGCCCGACGGCCTCGATCCCCGGCAGGGCCGTACGGACCGTACGGGGCCCACGGCGCAGCCGCAGGCCGGTGACCACCGCGCAGGCGAGCAGGCCGCCCGTGAGGGCCACGGCGAAGGTCACCAGCGGGGCGCCGCCGAGGGCGGCGAGCGGGGTGAACGGCGAGGCGGTGTTGGCGAAGGCCAGCCGCCCCCAGGGGAAGCCGCCGAACGGCAGCCGGTCGCGGGCCAGCTCCTCGGCGACCCACAGGCAGGCGCCCCACAGCGGCCACGCGGGCAGCCGGGAGACCAGGGCCAGGCAGGCGCCGAGCACCGCGATGAACAGCGCCTCGACGAAGGAGAGGCCGACCACCGCGTCGTAGCCGACGACCCGAAGCCAGCGGAGCAGGACGAAGAAGAACGGCAGCGCGAAGGCGAAGCCGGTCCAGGCGCCCTGGCGGGCGGTGCGCCCGCGGGTCAGCAGCGCCAGCGCGGCGACCGCCACGACCGACAGCGGCCACAGGTCGTACGGCGGGAAGGACACGGCGAGCGCGAGGCCGCCGAGGGCGGCGAGGCCCGTGCGGGGCGCCTCACGGCGGGCGAGACGGCCGAGACGGGTGAGCCTGCCGGGGCGCGGCGCGGGTGGCGCGGCGGTGGGCTCCGCCACCTCCTGCGGCGTGGGCGCCGGTTCGGTGAGGTCGGCGGCGCGGCTCTCGCCATCGGCGGTGGTTTCGGGACCCGGGGGCACGGTCGCGCCTTCCTGCGAGCTGAGCGGTGATGTGCCGACGGTACCCCGCGCGGGGCGCACCCCGGATCCTGGGCCGTGGAGAGCGCGCTGCGCGCGCGGGCGGCGAATGGGGGCCCGGCGTCCTTCGGGCCGGCCCGGGAACCGCTGGCTGCGGGTCGGCCGAGACCGTTGTCTACTGAACGTCCGGGCCCCACCCGGGTCGCACCTGCCGGCCTGGCGGAACCGTCCCTCGCCCCCGTGCGCTGGAACCTGGCTGCCAGTGGCGGTGTGCCGGTCCGGCGCACCGCCCCATGGCCCAGCGGCGTTCGACGACTGTGTGGAGATTCACCGGCCGGACGTCCTTGGTGGACTCCGCCGAACCTACCCGCCGCCGCCCACACCCTGTCAACACCTCTCTGACCTGCGCATATGTTTCAAATCAGCAGGTCAGTAAGGCGGGTGATCATGTGCGGCGACAGGCCGACGGCACGTCGTTCGGCGGTACGCGGCGCCGCCTCAATCACTCGTTCGGACGCCCTTGCCCGGTGTGGACGGTGTGGCCGCCGACGACCGTGCGCAGACAGGTGGGCAGGGGTCCGCCGGGGGTGAGGTCGGGCAGTCCGGGCGTGCCGGAGCGGGGGTCGGTGGACCAGCTGGCGACCCGCTCGTCGGGCACCTGGACGACGAGGTCGCCGGCTTCCCAGACCGCGTAGTCGGCGGGTGCGCCCGGCACCAGGACGCCCGCGTCGTCGCGGCCGACGGCCCGCCAGCCGCCGCGCGTGTGCGCGGTGAAGGCGGCGCGGACGGAGATCCGGTGCCCGGGGGTGCGGTGGAAGGCCGCCGCGCGGACGGTGCCCCAGGGGTCGAGCGGGGTGACCGGGCTGTCGGAGCCGAGGGCGAGCGGCACCCCGGCGCGCAGCAGGGCGGCGTACGGGTTGAGGGTGCGGGCCCGCTCGACACCGAGGCGCTGCGCGTACATCGCGTCGTCACCGCCCCAGGCGGCGTCGAAGGCCGGCTGCACGGAGGCGGTGAGGGCGAATTCCGCGAAGGCGGCGATGTGTTCGGGGGTGAGCATCTCGGCGTGCTCGACGCGGTGCCGGGCGGCGCGGACGGCGGCGAGGCCGAGCTTGTCCGCGGCGGCCCGCACGCCCTCGACCACGGTGGTCAGGGCGGCGTCGCCGATGGCGTGGAAGCCCGCCTGGAGGCCCGCCTCGGTGCAGGCGACGACGTGGGCGGTGACGGTGGCGGCGTCGAGGTGGGCGGTGCCGGTGTGGGTGGCGTGCGGGCCGTCGGCGTACGGCTGGTGGAGGCAGGCGGTGTGCGAGCCGAGGGAGCCGTCCACGAAGAGGTCCCCGGCCGCGCCGAGCGCGCCGAGTTCGCGAATGCGATCGGCCTCGCCGGCGGAGGTGATGGCCTCCGCCCAGTAGCCGACGACGCGGGGGCCGCGGCGCTCGGCGGCGAGGGCCAGCAGGGCGGTGAAGTCGTCCGTGCTGGAGATCAGCGGCCCGGCGCACTCGTGCAGGGAGCCGATGCCGAGGGAGGCGGCGCGGTCGAGCGCCGCCGCCTGCGCCTCGGCGCGCTGGGCGGCGGTGAGGCTGCCGTACGCGGCGGCGCGCACGGCGTGGTGGGCGTCGCCGGTCAGCGGCGCGTCCGGCCGCGGTCCGCGCAGGTCGGGGACGAGGTCGAGGAGGGCGGTGGTGACGACGGCGGAGTGCACGTCGGCCCGGGTGAGGTAGAGCGGGCGGCCGCCGGTGGCCTCGTCCAGCTCGGCACGGGACGGCGGGCGGCGCTCGGGCCAGACGCTGGAGTCCCAGCCGTGCCCGAGGAGCACCCGGTCGGCGGGCCGGGCGGCCGCGTGGGCGCGCACCCGGTCCAGCGCCTCGGCCAGGGTGCGGGCACCGGTCAGGTCGAGACCGGTGAGGGTCAGGCCGGTGGCGGTGGTGTGCACGTGTGCGTCGGTGAACGCGGGGGTGACCAGCGCGCCTTCGAGGTCGACGACCTCGTCCACCCCGTCGGCGAAGGAGTCGGCGGCCCCTTCGGAACCGACCCAGGCGACGCTCCCCCGCTCCACGACCATGGCGGTGGCGAAGGGGTCGGCGGGGCTGTGCACATTGCCGCGGCGCAGCAGCACGGTGCGGGTGTTGTTGCCTGCGGTGTCGGGGCGGTCGCTCATGGGGTAAGTCTGTCGCGTTCCGGGGCGGCGGCCGTACGCGGGGGTCCGCTGTCGGCTGGTTGTTCCCCTGCCCCGCCTCTTTCCCGGGAGGCCCGGAAGGCCCGGGAAGTCAGCCCACCCTCGGCGGCCTCGCCTCGTACGGCGTCGACAGGACGATCGTCGTGCGGGTCGACACCCCGGCCAGGGAGCGGATCCGCGCCAGCAGGTGCTCCAGTTCCAGGGGGGTCGCGACGCGCACCTTGAGGATGTAGTTCTCGTCGCCCGCGACGCTGTGGCAGGCCTCGATCTCGGGGATCTCGGCGAGCCGGTCGGCGATGTCGTCCGGAGCGCTGGGGTCGAACGGCTTCACCGAGATGAACGCGGTCAGCGGCAGGCCGACGGCCTCGGGGTCCACCACGGCCGCATAGCCGCGGATGACGCCGCGCTGTTCGAGCCGGCGCACGCGCTGGTGCACCGCCGAGGTCGACAGGCCCGTGGCCTTTCCCAGGTCGGTGTAGCTCATCCGCCCGTCCTTGACGAGCAGTTCCACGATTTCTCTGTCCAGCTCCTCCACGCGGATCAACCTACTGGGTGAGAGGCGGCCCGGCACAGTCGACGGCCCGACCGCCCGCGCAGAGCATGTGACGAACAACACACCTATGCACCCGTGTCCTCCCGGGTGCGGCGATTACCGCACTCGCGACGCGGGAAGTGCTTGCTGTGGCCGAGGCCGAGGTGCCTGGCCGGCCAATCCGAGGGGGAGAAAGAAATATGCCCAGCCTGGAACGCCTCGACGAGGGCGACGGCAGCAGCCCGTACGAGACGTATGAGATCCCCGCGATGTTCCGGGTGACGTGCCCGGACTGCGCGCGCCCGATCGCGCTGCTCGAGGACGAGGACGTGCTCCCCGAGCATGCCCTGTGCCCGTCGCCGTGGAACCCCTTCGGGCTCACGGTCTGCCCGGGCTCGGGGCGCGGCGTGGAGAGGACGGTGCCCACCGACGAGTCGCAGGGCACCCAGGAGTTCGACGCGGCCCTGATGCTGACGCTGCCGGAGAGCCTCGACTGGCGCACGCAGCCGTTCTCGCACATCGGTGGCCCCGGCTCGCGCCCGGTGCGCGTCCCGGGGATGCGGCGCCCGTCCCGGTGACGCCCGGGGGCGCCGCCGGTCGGCGCCCTCCGCTCCGGCACGTCGACCGCTTTCATACCGGCATCGTCCCGCCGCACCGGTCCCGGCGTACGCCGCACGGCCGATCGTCACCCGTACGGGTCGGGGACCGCCCGCCCCGCCCCGTACGGAAGTGAACCGAGCGGCTCAGCGGGACTCGGGCCCCGCCAGGTGGCGGGCGACGACCAGCCGCTGGATCTGGTTGGTGCCCTCGACGATCTGGAGCACCTTGGCCTCGCGCATATAGCGCTCCGCGGGGAAGTCCGCGGTGTAGCCGTAGCCGCCGAGGAGTTGCACGGCGTCGGTGGTCACGCGCATCGCGGCGTCGGTGCAGAAGAGCTTGGCCATCGCCGCCTGCTTGGAGAACGGCAGGCCCGCGTCGCGCAGGCGCGCGGCGGCGAGGTAGAGGGCGCGGCCCGCCTCTATCTGGGTGGCCATGTCGGCGAGCATGAAGCGCAGGCCCTGGAAGTCCACCAGGGGGCGGCCGAACTGCCGCCGCTCGGCGAGGAAGGACAGCGCCTCGTCCAGGGCCGCCTGGGCGATGCCGATGGCGCAGGCCGAGATGCCGAGCCGGCCGGAGTCGAGGGCGGACAGCGCGATCGCGAAGCCCTGCCCCTCCTCGCCGATGCGCCGGGCGTCGGGGATCCGCACGCCGTCGAAGTGGAGTTGGGCGGTGGGCGAGCCCTTCATGCCCATCTTCCGCTCGGGCGGTGCCGCCGACAGACCGGAGGCGTCCCCGGGCACGAGGAACGCGGTGATGCCGTGCGCGCCCTCGCCGCCCGTGCGGGCCAGGACGGTGTAGAAGTCGGCGATGCCGCCGTGGGTGATCCACGCCTTGGTGCCCTCCAGCGTCCAGGTGTCGCCGTCGCGCGTGGCGCGGGTGCGCAGTGCCGCGGCGTCGGATCCGGCGGACGGTTCGGAGAGACAGTAGGCGCCGAGCAGTCCGCCGCCGAGCATCGCGGGCAGGTGCTCGGCCTGCTGCTCCTTGGTGCCGTAGCCGGCGAGGGCGTGGCAGGCGAGGGTGTGCACGCTGACGCCGAGCCCCACGGTGAGGCGGGCCGCGGCGAGCTCCTCCAGGACCTGGAGGTAGACCTCGTACGGCTGGTCGCCGCCGCCGAACTCCTCGGCGTAGGGCAGGGCGAGCAGTCCGGACGCGGAGAGCAGTCCGAAGACCTCGCGCGGGAAGCGCCCGGCGTCCTCCTCCTCGGCCGCGTGGGGCTCGATCTCCCGCTGCACCAGATCGCGTACGAGCGCGATCAGATCGCGGGCCTCCTCGGTGGGCAGCTGACGCTCCACCGGCTGCGGGCCGTGGTCGGTCATGGCGGCGCTCTCCTCCCTGTCGGGCGCTGCGGCGACGGAAGCGCAAGGGTGTGTATCCCGCCGTCCGTGATGCCCAGCCCATGGTCCCCCGCCGGGTCTCGGCACCGGATGACCTGCGGCTGTGGCGGGTTGGAGTATGCCCGATCGGCGGCCGGACGTCACGGGTTGACAAATCCCGGAGGATCACTGACCCGGCCGCCGAACCGAATTGGTCCAAACCATTGACCGTACTGGTCTAGTCCTTCTACGGTTTCCGCACCGTTCACCGCGTTCATGCCAACGCAGGACGTGTGCGTCACCCCCCAGCTCTCCCCACCCACCGAGGAGAACCATGTACGGACCGCACCAGAACGCCCCCCGCCGCCGCGCCCGGACGCTGCTCGCGGCCTTCGCCGCCGCCGGAGCGATGCTCGCGAGCACGCTGTTCACCGGCACGGCGGGCGCGGCCGCCACCGACGGAGGCGACGGCACCGGCACCGGCGATGCCGGGGCCGGTCACCGGGTCGTCGGATACTTCACCGACTGGGGCGTCTACGGCCGCAATTACCACGTGAAGAACATCGAGACCTCCGGCTCCGCGGCCAAGCTCACCCACATCAACTACGCCTTCGGCAACGTCACCGGCGGCAAGTGCGCGATCGGCGACTCCTACGCCGACTACGACCGGGCCTACGACGCGGCCGGCAGCGTCGACGGCCAGGCGGACACCTGGGACAACGGCGCCCTGCGCGGCAACTTCAACCAGCTGCGCAAGCTCAAGAAGCTCCACCCGAACCTCAAGGTCGTCTGGTCCTTCGGCGGCTGGACCTGGTCAGGCGGCTTCGCCGAGGCCGCCAAGAACCCGGCCGCGTTCGCCGAGTCCTGTTACGGCCTCGTCAAGGACCCGCGCTGGGCCGACGTCTTCGACGGCATCGACATCGACTGGGAGTACCCCAACGCCTGCGGCCTGACCTGCGACACCAGCGGCCGGGACGCCTTCCGCGACGTGATGGCGGCGCTGCGGACGCGGTTCGGCGGCAACAACCTGGTCACCGCGGCGATCACGGCGGACGGCTCGGCGGGCGGCAAGCTGGAGGCCGCCGACTACGCGGGCGCGGCGCGCTACGTCGACTGGTACAACCCCATGACGTACGACTTCTTCGGCGCCTGGGACGCCAAGGGCCCAACAGCCCCGCACTCCCCGCTGACCTCCTACGACGGCATCCCCAAGCCCGGGTTCGACACCGACAGCGCCATCCGGAAGCTCACGTCGCTGGGCGTGCCGCCCTCGAAGCTGCTGCTGGGCATCGGCTTCTACGGCCGCGGCTGGACGGGCGTGAACCAAGCGGCGGCGGGCGGCACCGCCACGGGTCCCGCGGCGGGCACCTACGAGCAGGGCATCGACGACTACAAGGTCCTCAAGTCCAAGTGCCCGGCCACCGGCACGGTGGCCGGGACCGCCTACGCCGCGTGCGGCGCCGACTGGTGGAGCTACGACACCCCCGCGACGATCGCCGGGAAGATGGCGTACAAGGACCGGCAGGGCCTGGGCGGGACGTTCTTCTGGGAGCTGAGCGGCGACACGGCGGACGGCGAGCTGATCAAGGCGATCAACTGACCTGATACCGCTGCCGGTACGCCTCCAGGGCGCGCGTGCCGGGCTCGCAGCTCTCGCGCAGCGCGGCCAGCCGGCCGGGCGGCAGCCGCCGGGACGCTCCCCGGCGGCTGCCGTCGAGCAGTGCGCGGCCGGCGTCGAGCCACTCCGGGAGCGGTTCGACGCCGACGAAGCGGGCCAGCCTGGACAGTTCCTCCTCCGGGCGGTCGAGGAGATCCTCGTACGCGAGGGTGGCGCGCTGCGGCGCGGGCACCCCGGCGAGGTGCCCGGCGCCCCGGGCGACGAGCTCCGACCACAGCGCGCCGAACTCCTCGACGGGGAGCTCCCGGTCCCACACCAGGGCCGGGTCGATGCGCTCGCCGAGCACCCCGGCGAGATCCGGGGGCAGCGAGCGCACGTCGGCCTCGGTCAGCTCCGTGAAGTCCTTGACGCCGGTCAGCTCCTGGATCCTCCGGAAGAGGAAGATCGTCCGGTAGCCCACGTGGCGGCTCATCGACAGCGCGCAGTCGGGGCCGTCCCTGAAGAGGTGCACGAAGCGGGCGTACGGGAAGGCCGCGCGCAGCCGTGGCACCCACTGGACCGAATACCCCGAGCGCTCGACGACGGCTGTGCGCCCGAACCGCGCGGCCAGCAGGTCGAACAGCGCCTCGTGGTGCGCGGCCGCGGTCCGCGCGGGCCAGGTGGCGACCTGCGCCTCGATCCCGTCGAGCAGGCCGTCCGGGTCGTCGGTGAGGTGCGGCAGGACCATGAGGGAGAGGGCGGGAATCCCGGTGGTCCCCGTGGCGTACCGGCCGGGCCGCTTGACGTAGAGGAACTCCGGCAGCGGCATCCCGCTGCGGTTCATGGTCTCGAAGACGGGGTTCGGCTCCACGAGCAGCCGCCGGAACTCCTCCCCGGTGAGAGCCCCTTCGGGCAGCGCGCCCGACCCCAGCGAGGCCAGGAACTCATTGAGGCTGAGCACCCCGGGATGCGCGTTGAGGACGCGGGAGAGGGCGGAGGAACCGCTGCGCCCGGTCCCGACGACGAAGGTCAGCTTCCGCACGGACACTCCCCTCCACGGGGGCCCTGCTCGGGGGTGCCCTCCACGAAGAGGAGGCGGCGCTTGAGCGCCTTCTTCGCGAGCTCGCGGGCCTCGGCGTATTCGGGGGACGCGTACCACGCCTTGAGCCGGTCCATGTCGGCGAATTCCACGACGATCAGCCGACGGCCCGCGGGCCAGAGGCCGTCGGCGGCCTCGGGTTCCGCGCCGCGGACGACGTAGCGGCCGCCGTGGTGACGGATGGCGGCGGCGGCCAAGGTGCGGTAGGAGGCGGCCAGTTCCTCGTCCAGCACCTCGGACTCGGAGATCACGTATGCGGTCATGCGGGCCATCGTGCCAGCCGCCCGGGCCGCCGCCGCGGCTCATCCCGCCAGAAAGGCGCGCACCTTCTGTGCGACCGCGGCGTCGGTGAGCAGGTCGTTGTGCTTCAGGCAGCCCGCCGTCCGCGTGTTGACGGCGCCCGCCAGGGCGGTGCTGGAGACCGGGGCGATCTGCTCGTCGCACGACGACCACCACGTGGCGTACCGCACCGGGCCCGGCGTCTCCGGCCCCGCGTTGAGGCGGGACAGGACGTACGAACCGGGGGTCATGTCCCGGCACCCCTGGTCCCAGAGCGCGCACAGATACGCCACGGTGGTGCCGTGGTTGGGGCCGGCCAGCGACGCCCAGTGCGCGACCTTGGCGGCGCCGCCGCCGAACGCGACGTACCAGCGGGACGGCAGGCTGCCCAGGCTGTGGGCGACGATGTCCGCCTTCGCCGCGCCGGTGCGGGCCAGCACGGCGTCGACGTGCGCGGCGAACTCCCCGGCCAGCACCTCGTTGGTCGACCTGCCGGTGTCGTACGACCAGGCGTCGAGCCGGTCCTCGGGGTATCCGGCGCGGAGGAAGTCCGCGCGCATCGCGCCCCACACGCCGGGTCCGGCGTTGCGGCCGTGCACGAAGATCACCGGGTTGGGCGGGGGCGTGGCCCGGGCCGGCGACGCGCCCAGGGCGGTGGCCGCGAGCAGGACCGACAGGAGGGTCACGAGGGCGCGTCGCATACGGGAGCCCTTCCGGGACGGGCGGTCGGCGAGGGAGACGCACTATGTCACCGACGTTCCGCATGCGGAACCCCCGTCGACCGCCCGCCTGTTCCGCTCTTTCCCGCCCAACCCCGGTACCGAGGTGGCGATACGGTGAGGTCACGAAGATCTTCGAGCGGAGGGGGCAGCAGTGGGCGAGCGGCTTGCGGTGGTGTCGGGCGGAGGCACGGGGATCGGGAAGGCGATCGCCCAGGGACTCGCGGACGACGGGTACCGCGTGGTGATCATCGGCCGGCGGGCCGAGGTCCTGGAGCGGGCGCGCGAGGAGATCGACCGCGCCGTGGGCGCGGCCCGGACCGTCGCCGTCCCCGCCGACCTCACCGACCCCGGCCAGGTCGCGCGTGCAGCGCAGGCGATCGCCGCCCTGGGGGCCGTCGACGTGCTGGTGAACAACGCCGGGGCCATCATCACCCCGCCCGCCGACGGCACTCTGGAGGCGCTCGCCGAGGCGTGGCGGCGGGACCTGGACGTCAATCTGCTCTCGGCCGTCCTGCTCACGACCGCGCTGACCGATCACCTGCGGCGCCCCGGCGGACGGCTCATCGTCATCAGCTCGGCGGCGGCCCAGCGCGGCGGCGCGGGCTCCCACTCGGCGGGCTCGTACGCCGCCGCCAAGGCGGGCCTGCACGGCTGGGCGTTCGGACTCACCCGGGCGCTGGGCCCGGACGGGATCACGGTCAACGTGCTCGCGCCCGGCTATGTGACGGACACTCCGATCTTCGGCGAGCGGATGACTCCCGAATTCCACGCGGGAAAGATCGCCGACACACTCGTCGGCCGCGCGGGCACGCCCGACGATGTCGCGGCGGCGGTCCGCTACATCGCGTCTCCGGCGGCGGGCTACCTCACGGGCCAGGTGATCGGACTCAACGGCGGGGCGGTGCTGGGCCGTTAGGCGAGGCCGGCGCGTGCCTCACCCCCGGCTGCGGGTCCGTTGCCGCCTGCGGCGGGAGCGCCCTTCGGGCGCGTCCTCAAACGCCGGACGGGCTGAATTCGCCGGCTACAGTCCGCGAAATC
>NZ_BAAABW010000008.1:0-56343 GCF_039521185.1 Streptomyces blastmyceticus
CACAGCCAGGCGGAATAAGCCCGGCCATGCACAGCGTCCTCGCTGTGTGTGCCTACCCACCCCCGAGGGGATCGGCAGGACTTTCAAAGGAACCGCGTCCCGGCCAGAAGGCCAGGGACGGGGTATTTTATAGTCTGGCGTTGACTTTTGGCACGCTGTTGAGTTCTCAAGGAACGGACGCTTCCTTTGTACTCACCCTTTCGGGCTTTCCTCCGGGCGCTTCCCTTCGGTATTTCGTGTTTCCAACCTTACCAGATCCGTTTTCCAGTCCGTTTCCGGTCCGAATTCCGTTTCCGGCCCCCTGTTGGAGCGGGGTTTGCCTTCCAGCTATTCGCTTTCCGGCTTCACCGACTTTATCAGAAGCTTTTCGGCCGAGCTAATCGGCCTTTTGCTTCTCATAAGGAGATGAGGTGTGCTCCGTGCGAATTGAATCCGGCACCGAAGCGATTCAGATCCTAACCGTTGCGCCCGGAGCTGTCCAGCTCCCGGCAACCGTTCGAATCTACCTCCTCGCGCTGCCCGTGTCAACAGGTTTTGCGAAGCGAGTAGGAGACTACCAGGCCGGTACGGCCCGGCGCACATCGTCCGTCGGGCAGGTGAAGATCAGGCGAAGGACGACGGCGGGCTCTCCAGCTCCTCCAGTTCGATGCCCGGCGCGGCCAGGACCACGTCCCCGGCCAGGTGCACGCTGTGCTGCTCCCCCGTCTCCAGGTCGCTGACCTGGTACTCGTCCACCGTCAGCACCCCGTTGTCAGTGGCGTGTGCTGTTCTGTCGACCAGGGCCCACGCCTGGTCGAAGGTGCGGGGAGCCAGCACGGGGGAGGTGAAGCCGACGAGCCGGATCCGTTTCGCGCCCTCGCCGGGCGCCAACCGCAGCAACCGGGCCAGGGCCACGTGGAAGGCCGGGGAGGCGCCGGTGAAGGCGTGGGCGGGCACATTGCCCTCGGTGGCGTGCTCGCCGGTCGGATCGGTGCGCACCCAGGTCACGCCGTCGAGGGCCGCGCCCCGCACCTGCCAGCTCGCCGCGTGCAGCTGCAGGCGGATCGGGCGGCCGAGGTCGTCGAGGGTGAGGTCGACGGAGCCGGCGTGATCGCCGGAGGGGGCGGTGAGCTGGGAGACGTAGCGCCAGCCGGAGGGGCCGGTGGCGCAGTGGAAGTGCTCTTCACCGAGGGGGGTGTGGTCGTGCGGGTCGTAAAGGGAGTAGCGGCCGCGGGGCATGGTGGGGTCCTTGACGGGAACGGGACAGGCCCCCACCGAGGAGGGCGGGGGCCTGCGCGCCGGCTTCTGCGGTGGCTGCGATCAGCGGCCACGGCAGCGGTATCAGTAGCGGTAGTGGTCCGGCTTGTACGGGCCCTCGACCTTGACGCCGATGTACGCGGCCTGCTCCGGGCGGAGCGTCGTCAGCTTGACGCCCAGCGCGTCGAGGTGGAGGCGGGCCACCTTCTCGTCGAGGAGCTTCGGCAGTACGTAGACATCGGTCGGGTACGACTCCGGCTTGGTGAAGAGCTCGATCTGGGCCAGCGTCTGGTCCGCGAAGGAGTTCGACATCACGAAGGACGGGTGGCCGGTGGCGTTGCCCAGGTTCAGCAGACGGCCCTCGGAGAGGACGATCAGGACCTTGCCGTCGGCGAACGTCCAGGTGTGGACCTGCGGCTTGACCTCGTCCTTGACGATGCCGGGGATCTTCGCCAGGCCGGCCATGTCGATCTCGTTGTCGAAGTGGCCGATGTTGCCCACGATGGCCTGGTGCTTCATCTTGGCCATGTCGGCGGCCATGATGATGTCCTTGTTGCCCGTGGTGGTGACGAAGATGTCGGCGATCTCGACGACCTCGTCCAGGGTGGTGACCTGGAAGCCGTCCATCGCCGCCTGGAGGGCGTTGATCGGGTCGATCTCGGTGACGATGACACGGGCGCCCTGGCCGCGCAGGGACTCGGCGCAGCCCTTGCCCACGTCGCCGTAGCCGCAGACGACCGCGACCTTGCCGCCGATGAGGACGTCGGTGGCGCGGTTGATGCCGTCGATCAGCGAGTGGCGGCAGCCGTACTTGTTGTCGAACTTCGACTTGGTGACGGCGTCGTTCACGTTGATCGCCGGGAAGAGCAGCGAGCCGGCCTGCTGCATCTCGTACAGGCGGTGCACGCCGGTGGTGGTCTCCTCGGTGACACCGCGGATCTCGGACGCCAGCTGGGTCCACTTCTGCGGGCTCTCACCCAGCGTGCGGTTGAGGAGCGTGAGGATCTGGGCGTACTCCTCGCTGTCCGCCGTCGACGGGTCCGGGGCCGCGCCGGCCTTCTCGAACTCGACGCCCTTGTGCACCAGGAGGGTGGCGTCGCCGCCGTCGTCCAGGATCATGTTCGGGCCGCCGGTGGCGGTGCCGGGCCAGGTCAGCGCCTGCTCCGTGCACCACCAGTACTCCTCCAGCGTCTCGCCCTTCCAGGCGAAGACGGGGATGCCCTGCGGGTTCTCCGGGGTGCCCTCGGGGCCGACGGCGATGGCCGCGGCGGCGTGGTCCTGGGTGGAGAAGATGTTGCAGGACGCCCAGCGCACCTGAGCGCCCAGTGCGACCAGCGTCTCGATGAGCACGGCCGTCTGCACCGTCATGTGCAGCGAGCCGGTGATGCGGGCGCCGGCCAGCGGCTGCGCCTCCGCGTACTCCTTGCGGATCGCCATCAGACCGGGCATCTCGTGCTCGGCGAGGGTGATTTCCTTACGACCGAAGACGGCCAGCGACAGGTCCGCGACCTTGAAGTCCTGACCGGTGGAGGTGGTGGTCATACGGGCTGCTCCTCCTGAAGGGGCGAGCGAGGATGGGTACGGCTGTGCACGCGGTCAGTCTGCCGGGACGACGCCGACCGGCAGGTGGCTGGCACCTGTCCGGATACACCTGTCCCCTGGCCGCAGCGCAGTCCGTCGGAGGCCCTCTCTCCCTCGGCCGGTCCGTCGCGCGGGCCGCCCGACCGCCATCAGCAGCGACGTCTGGCTCTGTCACGAATCTACACCGATGGTGGCGGTGAACCCCAGCCCTGCCCGGCCCTGTTCCGCGGACGGGCGCCGTGATCGCTTTCCTCCGCAGGCCCCGTGTTGCAGGATGCGATCAGCGCGCGGACTGCGGGGAACCGTCGGCGCCGGCGCGCGTGCCGATCTGTGAGGAGATCCATGTGACCAGTCCAGCCGACCCCTCCGAGGGCGCGGGGGTCAGGGGGCCGGGGCTCAGGCTGCTGGCGGTGACCGCCTGCCCGACCGGCATCGCCCACACCTATATGGCCGCGGAGAAGCTGGCGCAGGCCGCCCAGGCGCTCGGTCATGAGATGAAGGTGGAGACGCAGGGGTCGATCGGGGCGGAGAACGTTCTGACTGACAACGATGTCAGTCAGGCGGACGGCATCATCGTCGCCGCCGACAAGGACGTCGACCTCGGCCGCTTCGTCGGCAAGCGGGTGCTGTCCGTGGGGGTGGCCGAGGGCATCCACCACCCGGAGCGGCTGATCGAGCGGGTGCGGAGCGCCCCGGTGTACGCGGGTGCCGGGGGCGGGAGCGGGGGCGGCATCCTGCCGACGGCCGTCGGGGGTGGCGGCAAGGAGCGCGGCGACGTCTACAAGGCGCTGATGAACGGCGTCTCGTACATGATCCCGTTCGTGGTCGTCGGCGGGCTGCTGATCGCGGTGTCGCTCGCGCTGGGCGGCCACACCACGTCCCAGGGGATCGTCTTCGACAACTCCTTCTGGCGGTCCGTCAACGACATCGGCACCGTCGGTTTCACCCTGATGATCCCGGTCCTCTCCGGCTATATCGCCTATGCGATCGGCGACCGGCCCGCGCTGGTGCCGGGCATGGTCGGGGGCTGGATCGCGGGGCACGGGGAGCTCTACGACAGCAAGGCGGGCGCGGGCTTCATCGGGGCGATCGCGACCGGCTTCCTGGCCGGCTATCTGGTCCGCTGGATCAAGAAGGTCGAGGTCCCGAAGTTCGTCCGGCCGATCATGCCGGTGATCGTGATCCCGATCGTGGCGACGTCCGCGCTGGGCCTGTTCTTCATCTATGTCATCGGGCGGCCGATCTCCTGGGTGTTCGAGCACCTGACGAGCTGGCTGGGCGGGCTGACCGGTGCGAGCGCGGCGCTGCTCGGTGTGCTCCTCGGGCTCATGATCGCCTTCGACATGGGCGGGCCGGTGAACAAGACGGCGTTCCTCTTCGGCGCGGGTCTGGTCTCCAGGAACCCGGAGATCATGGGGATGTGTGCGGCGGCCATTCCGGTGCCGCCGCTCGGGCAGGGGCTGGCGACGCTGCTGCGGCGCCGGATGTTCACCGACCAGGAGCGGGAGACCGGTCTGGCGGCGCTGTTCATGGGCTTCTTCGGCATCACCGAGGGTGCGATCCCGTTCGCCGCGGCCCGGCCCGCGCGGGTGATTCCCGCGAACATGCTCGGCGGCGCGGTCGCGGGTGCGGTCGCGGGTCTGGCCGCGGTCAAGGACAGCGTGCCGCACGGCGGTCCGATCGTGGCGCTGCTGGGGGCGGTCGGCGGGGTGCCGATGTTCTTCGTCGCCATCGCCATCGGCATGGCGGTGACGGCGCTGACGACAGTCACCCTGATGTCGCTGGGCAGCGGCGGCCGGACCGCGGCAGTCGCTCCCACCGCTCCCCCGGCCCCCGTTTCCCCGGCGGCTCCGGTGACTCCGGCGGCTCCGGCGGTCGAGGAGGGTTCGGCTCTCTCGGGTTACCTCACCGAGCGGACCGTACGCACGCGGCTCGCCGCGACCGGCAAGGAGGCGGCGATCCGGGAGATGGCCGAACTGCTCGCGGCCTCCGGCAAGGTGACGGATGTCGACGGGCTGGTCCGTGCCGCTCTCGCCCGTGAGGAGCTCGGTACGACCGGGCTCGGTGAGGAGATCGCCGTTCCGCACGCGAAGACGGCGGCGGTCTCGGGGCCCGTCGTCGGCTTCGCCCGTTCCACGGAGGGAGTCGAGTGGGGGGCGCTGGACGGTACGAAGGCCCGGCTGATCTTCATGATCTCGGTGCCGGAGGTGGGGGCGGGGGACGAGCACCTGCGGCTGCTGGCGATGCTGTCGCGGAAGTTGATGGATCCGGGGTTCCGGGAGCGGTTGCTCTCGGCGGAGGAGCCGGGGGCGGTCGTGGAGGTGCTCCGGGAGGTCGGGTAGGGGCGCCTCGCCCTGCCCGGCCCCGCCTCCGCGACCGGGGCCCTCAGTGGCGGGCCGGGCCGCCCGGGGTCGCCGCCGGGTCCTCGCCCGCCGCTGCCGCTTCCTCGCTGTAGATGTCCGGTTCGAGGTAGATGGCCCGGGCGATCGGGACCGCCTCGCGGATGCGGGCCTCGGAGGCGTCGATCGCGCGGGCGATCCCGACGGCGGTCTCGTCGTGCCGTACGGCGATCTTGGCGGCGACGAGCAGTTCCTCGGGGCCGAGGTGGAGCGTGCGCATGTGGATGACGCGGGTGACCGTGTCGCCGTCCACGGCGGCCGCGCGGATCTTCGCGACCTGCTCCGGGCCGGCCGCCTCGCCGAGCAGCAGGGACTTGGTCTCGGCGGCCAGGACCAGCGCGATCAGGACGAGCAGGATGCCGATGCACAGCGTGCCGATGCCGTCCCACACGCCGTCGCCGGTGGCGAGCGTCAGGCCCACGCCGAACAGTGCGAGGACGAGGCCGATGAGGGCGCCGAAGTCCTCCAGCAGGACGACGGGGAGCTCGGGGGCCTTGGCCGTGCGGATGAAGGAGCCCCACGACTGCTTTCCGCGCAGTGCGTTGGACTCCTTGATGGCCGTGCGGAAGGAGAAGCCCTCGGCGACGACCGCGAAGACGAGCACGGCGACCGGCCAGTACCAGTTGTCGAGCTCGTGCGGTTCCTTGATCTTCTCGTAGCCCTCGTACAGCGCGAAGACGCCACCGATGGTGAACAGGACGATGGAGACGAGGAATCCGTAGATGTAGCGCTCACGGCCGTAGCCGAAGGGGTGCTCCTCGCTCGCCTTCTTCTGCGCCTTGCGGCCGCCCAGCAGGAGCAGCACCTGGTTGCCGGAGTCGGCGACCGAGTGCACTCCTTCGGCGAGCATCGACGACGAGCCGCTGAACGCGAACGCGACGAATTTCGCCACGGCGATGGCCATGTTGGCCCCCAGCGCGGCGACGATGGCCTTGGTTCCGCCTGATGCACTCATGGATGCGGCTTGTTCCTTCCGCCCGGCTGTTGCTTTGCTTTTCCTTTACGGCGGGTCATTGTCGCAGCCGCCGGGCTGGAGGCGGGTCAGACGGCGACCGTGGCCCGGAAGACGGTGGCGTCGTCGCCGGTGAGTTCGGCGCGCTCGTCGGCCCGTACGAACGCGGACTCGCCCCCGCGAAGGCGCAGCTCGGTGCCGTCGGCGGCGCGTACGACCGCGGTGCCGGAGGTGCACAGGAGGATCTGGGGGGCGCCCGGGGGCAGGGTGGCGGGGGTTTCGGAGGAGGGTGCGAAGACGTAGCGGGAGAGGCGGAATTCGTCGACGGGTGTCGCGTAGACCTCTTCGCCGCCCGCGTCGGCCTCGGGGCGCAGGACGGCGGGTTCGGTGCTCTCGAAGCGGACGACGCGCAGCAGTTCGGGGACGTCGATGTGTTTCGGCGTCAGGCCGCAGCGCAGCACGTTGTCGGAGTTGGCCATGACTTCGACGCCGAGGCCGTCGAGGTAGGCGTGGGGGACGCCCGCGCCGAGGTAGAGGGCCTCGCCGGGGTTGAGGCGCACGTGGTTGAGGAGCATGGCGGCGATGACGCCGGGGTCGCCGGGGTAGTGGCGGGCGATCGAGGCGTAGGCGGCGTACGCGTCCCGGTGCGGGCCGTCCTCGGCGGCGAGCCGTTCGGCGGCGGCGGAGGCCGCGTGGACGGTTTCCGCGATGGCGGTGTGGTCGGCGACGAGGACGGCGGTGAGGACCTCGCGCAGGGCGTCGGCCTCGGGCTGGGCGTGCAGGAGGTCGACGTACGGCTTGAGGGAGTCGACGTCGAGGGCGGCGAGCAGCTCGGCCGTCCCGGCGGGGTCACGAAAGCCGCAGAGCCCCTCGAACGGGGTGAGGGCGCAGAGCAGTTCGGGTTTGTGGTTGGCGTCCCGGTAGGTGCGGTGCGGGGCGTCGACGGGGATGCCGCGTGCCTCCTCGTCGGCGAATCCGGCCCTGGCCCGGTCGAGGTCGGGGTGGACCTGGAGGGACAGCGGGGAGGCGGCGGCGAGGAGTTTGAGCAGGAACGGCAGGCGGGGGCCGAAGCGGCGTACGGTCTCCGGGCCGAGTTCGGCCTCGGGGGCGTCGGCGATGGTGTCGCCCAGGGGCCGGGGGCCGTCGCCGCGGTCGACGCGGGAGGGGGCGCCGGGGTGGGCGCCCATCCAGAGTTCGGCCTGCGGTTCGCCGGTGGGGGTGGTGCCGAGCAGCTCGGGGATCGCGGTGGTGGAGCCCCAGGCGTAGGGGCGCACGGTGTTGGCGAGGCGGTCCATGGGGGCGGGTTCCTGACTGTTCGTGCGGCTGGGTTCCGGCCTGCTTGCGGCTGTTCGGGCCCGGTCGTCGGTCACGGGCCCGCGCCGTCTCCTCGTTCTACGGGGTGGAGGCGAGCGCCAGATAGACGGCGGCGAAATCCGTGATGGCGAGGAGCTCCGCCGCGGTCTCCAGGGGTGTGCCGCCCTCGGTCGCCTCCAGCTCGCTGATGGGGGTCTCGCGCTGGAGGGCCAGTTCGCGGGCGGCGGGGCCCGGGGAGGTGATGTCCGGTTCGCGCTCGCGGAGCAGGACCACGCGGGCGTGCAGGGCCTCGGGGTCCTCCACGCGGTCGCGGAAGAAGTCCTCCGGGTCGGCGCCCGCGGCGAAGTCCCCGGCGAGCAGCGTGCCGTGGGCGGTCAGCGCCTCGGGCAGTTCGGCGGCGAGCGCGGGGCGGCCGGCGAGCGCGGCGAGGACGGTGGCGAAGTGGCGGCCCACCGCGGCGGCGAGGTCGCCCTCGGACCAGATCAGCGGGAGGGTGCCGGCGAGCTCGGCCGCGAGGGTCTTGGCGGGGTTGCTGTAGGTGGCGTGGGCGGGGCCGCATACCTCCGCGACCTGGTCGAGCCGGTCGGCGAGGGACTCGATTGCGCCCTGGTCGGCGGCGAGCAGGCCGATGCGGTCGGTGAGGGCGAGCAGCGGGGTGAGCAGGGACCAGAGGGTGCCGGGGCCGATGGGGAGCGCGGCCCTGGCGCCGGTGGTCCCCGCGTCGCCGGTGCGCGGGCCGCCGGGGGCGGCGGTCAGCGGGATGGCCAGGCCGCGGGCCTGTTCGGTGGCGTCGGCGAGGGGGGTGCCCGCCGGGGTGACACAGACGACGGAGCAGCCTCGGCGGTACGCCTGCTCCAGCAGGATCGCGAGGCCGGGTTCCGTGCCGTCGGGGCTGGCGACCAGCAGCAGGTCCAGCGGGCCCGTCCAGCCGGGGAGGGTCCAGCGCAGGGCGCCGGGGGCCGGGGCGACGCCGGTCGGGCGGATCAGGGTGACCGGGGCGCTGCCGCCGGCGAGTGCCGTCAGGAGGTCCGCGGCGCAGCCGGCGGCGGGGGTGGGCCCGGCGACAAGGACGGCGCGCGGGCGGCCGTCCGGCCGGAGTGCCGCGACGCCCGCTTCTGCGGCGTTGCGGGCGGCCGTGCGGACCCGGGCGCCGGATTCCGCGGCGCCGCGCAGGAGGCCGTGGAGATCGGCTCGGGACAGGGCTTCCGGGTCATCGAGGAGTGACTCGTCGAACACCGTTGATCAGCCTCCGATCGCCGTGGCGTACGCCGTACGGGTGTGTGCCGGGCCGGGCGGACGGGTCAGGCGGGGCGCCGGGCCTCGTCCACGAGCAGGACGGGGATGCCGTCGCGCACGGGGTAGGCCAGACCGCAGCTCTTGCTCTCGCACACCAGCTCGGCGGCCTGCTCCTCCTCGTGGAGGGGTGCGTGGCACTCCGGGCAGGCGAGGATCTCCAGGAGACCGGCTTCGAGCGGCATGGGGGTTCCCTTCGGCGTGTACGTCCCTTGCCCGGCCAGCGTAGTCGCTCCCGCTGGGGGTGGCGGATATCCGGGGCGCTGCGGGCCGGTGGTTCCGCTTCCGTGGCGGGGCGGGGGCGGGCGGCCCCCGCCCCCGGGCCGTCGCTAGGCGCGGACGACGGAGAGGACCTCGTCGCGGATACGGGCCACCGTCTGCTCGTCGCGTGCCTCGACGTTCAGGCGGAGGAGCGGTTCGGTGTTGGAGGCCCGGAGGTTGAACCACCAGTCGGCGGCCGTCACGGTCAGGCCGTCGAGCTCGTCCAGCTGCACGTCGTCGCGGTCGGCGTACGCCGCCTTGACCGCGGCGGCCCGGCCGGCCTGGTCGGCCACGGTGCTGTTGATCTCGCCGGACGCGGCGTAGCGGTCGTACTGGGCGACGAGCCGGGAGAGCGGTTCGTCCTGCCCGCCGAGCGCGGCGAGCACGTGCATCGCGGCGAGCATGCCGGTGTCCGCGTTCCAGAAGTCGCGGAAGTAGTAGTGCGCGGAGTGCTCGCCACCGAAGATCGCGCCGGTGCGGGCCATCTCCTCCTTGATGAAGGAGTGCCCCACGCGGGTGCGCACGGCCTTGCCGCCGTGCTCCTTGACGACCTCGGGCACCGACCACGAGGTGATGAGGTTGTGGATGACCGTGCCGCCGGGGTGCTTGGCGAGCTCGCGGGCGGCGACCAGGGCGGTGATGGCGGACGGGGGGACCGGGTCGCCGTTCTCGTCGATGACGAAGCAGCGGTCGGCGTCGCCGTCGAAGGCCAGCCCGATGTCGGCGCCGACCTCGCGCACCCGCGCCTGGAGGTCGACGAGGTTCTTCGGGTCGAGGGGGTTGGCCTCGTGGTTGGGGAAGGTGCCGTCCAACTCGAAGTACATCGCGTCGAGTTCGGTCGGAAGGCCGTCGAGGACGGTCGGGACGGTGTGGCCGCCCATGCCGTTGCCCGCGTCCACCACGACCTTCAGCGGCCGGATGCCCGACAGGTCGACGAGGCCGCGCAGGTGCTTCGCGTAGTCGCCGAGGACGTCCCGCGCGGCGATCGTGCCGGGGGTGGCGGCCGATTCGGGTGCCCCGGTCTCCGTCCACCGCTCCACGAGTGCGCGGATGTCGGCGAGGCCGGTGTCCTGGCCGACGGGGGCCGCGCCGGCCCGGCACATCTTGATGCCGTTGTACTGCGCGGGGTTGTGCGAGGCGGTGAACATCGCGCCGGGCAGGTTGAGCGCGCCGCTGGCGAAATACAGTTCGTCGGTCGAGCAGAGCCCGATCTCGGTGACGTCGACGCCGAGGGCCGCGGCGCCCCGCGCGAAGGCCCGGGACAGGCCGGGCGAGGAGGGGCGCATGTCGTGCCCGGTCACGATCGCGTCCGCGCCGGTGATCCGGGCGAAGGCGGCGCCGAACAGCTCGGCCAGCGCCTCGTCCCACTGGTCGGGGACGACACCGCGGACGTCGTACGCCTTCACGATCTGCGACAGATCAGCCACAGCCAACCCCTCCTGGAGTCCTTTACGGGGACACAAACCTACCTGGAGGCACTGACGATCCGGGCATCGATCGAGCGGAAGGCCGGGGGTGGGCGGGTGTTGACGGCCATCGGGCCTGGTGTGCGGGCCGCCGGGGCGTCAGGAGTCGGGCGAGCGCAGCACCCTGAGGTGGCCTCGGCGGGCGACCTCCATCGGGTCGGCCTCGCGGCCGTTGGGCCCGACGGCGCCGGGGGTGCCGGCCGGTCCGGTCAGGCGCTCCTGCGGGCGGGCCGCTTCCCGCACGGCGTTGGCCAGTGCTTCGAGGTCGTCGCCGCTGGGGCGGGCGGGACCGGTGTCGAGGGCGAGCCTGACCACGTCCCAGCCGCGCGGTGCGGTCAGGCGCTCGGAGTGCTCGGCGCACAGGTCGTAGCAATGGGGCTCGGCGTAGGTGGCGAGCGGTCCGAGAACGGCGGTCGAATCGGCGTAGACGTACGTCAGCGTCGCGACGGCCGGGCGGCCGCACGCAGTGCGCGAACAGCGACGTACAGGGCTCACGAGGTTGGACGGTACCGCACTCTTGAGCGGTCCGCGACGACTCACCCCCGGCTCACTCCTCCGTGTCGGCTCTGTTCGCCTCGTGGACGCCGCTTCCCCACCGCCTGGTTGACCTGCGCGGAGGCCCTGAGGGCAGGGCGGAGCGGCAAGAAAATCTGTCATCAAGCTGTCTGCACAGTGTCCTTCATCGAGCACGACCCCGTCCTGCACATGGCCGTAATTGATCGCAGAGGTGACCGAAATGTTCATCCAGCGACATTCGGCTGATATGCGATCACTACGTGCACACAGCCGGACGACGGCTACCCTCGGGAGTGATGGACAGCCCCGCACCCCCTCCGGCCACCGCCGGAGGCACCCCCAGCCCCGCCGGCCCGCGACCGCGCCACCGCGACCGCCATGGACGCGGCATGCGCGGACCGATCGCCCCGCCCCAAGTGCCGCTGTCGGTCAGCCGGGGCGAGGCGTTCGTCGACCTGGTGCACGACTCGGCGGAGCGGCTGGAGCGGCTCTGGCCGCAGCTGTCCGCGGTCGACTTCGTCGTGCGCGAGGTGCCGGTCACCACCCGTGACGGCCGCGGCACCATGAGCGACTCCGAGGGGCTCGACGCCTTCGAGTTCGACGGCGAGACGGTGCCGCTCGGGCGGTACGTCGCCGCCCACGGCGACGCCCCCGACCGGATCGTCGTCTACCGGCGGCCGGTGGAGATCCGCACCAAGACCCGGGACGAGCGCGCGCTGCTCGTGCACGAGGTCGTGGTCGAGCAGGTCGCCGAACTCCTCGGGCTCGCGCCGGAGTCGGTGGACCCGCGGTACGGCCAGGACTGACCGCCGCGCGGGCCGGTGGCCCCAACGCGGCGGCGCGCGGCGGCGATCCGTGCCGCACCGGAGGTTTGGGAGCCGATGACGCGCCAATAGCCGGAGGCGGAGAAGACCGGCTCCGCGCGTCACCGGTTCAGCATCGACAGGTCCTGCTCGGCCTCCGGGACGGCCACCGTGGAGCGGTCGTCCGGAATGGGCTGGATCGTGAACATCGGCACGCCGTCCTTGGGCAGTGCGAGCATCCGCGAGGCGTACACCGGTCCTCCGGAGACCTTCTCCACGGTCACCGCGTAGGTCCCCTTCGCGCCGGAGGGCTCCGGCGGTTCCACGGACAGCGTGGTACCCGGCTTGACGGTGTACGTCTTGCTGACGGCGGTGCCCCCGTCGCTGCCCGCCGAGGACGAGACCTTCACCTGCGCCGCCTCCTTGCCGGGTGCGACCAGGGCGAGCGTGCTGCTCTTCACGCGGTTGTCGGCGACGGTGCCGCGCTTGTCGATCGGCGGGGTGGCGGCGATGAAGGCCGTCTCCTGCTTGTCGTCCTTGCCCCGGGTGACCCGCAGCGCGGCGACGACCGGCGTCCTGCTGCCGTCCCCGGTGAGCAGCAGCGAGCCCGCCTCGCCCCGGGTGATGTCCCCGAGGTCGACGGCCGTCGTCATGCCGCTCTTGACGTGCAGCGTCTCGTGACCGGCCGGGGTGATCGCGCTGTTGGCGCCGGCGAAGCGCAGCTTCAGGTCGGCGTCGTCCCCGCCGGGCGCGAGGACGTAGAGGCGCACGGACGTGGCGTCGGCCGGGATGCCCGGGAGCACGGCGTCGGGGGACGCCTCGGCGGAGGGCGGCAGCCAGTCGCCGCCCAGCTTCTCATCGGACGCCTGGAGCGCCGCCCCGACCCGTCCGGAGCGGGCGGCCACATGGAGCGTCGCGCTCTCCGTGGGGGCGTCCGTGAGGGTCGACAGGAGCACCGGCACGGTGGAGCGCGGCGGGACGTTGATGCCCTCTCCGGCGGCGGCCTTGATCCGGCCGTCCTTGCCGTACATCTCCAGGTCGACGACGGCCGCGGTGCTGTCCGGGTTCGTCAGGTGGACGTAGTCCTGGCGGCTCTTGGCGGTGCTCGCGCCCGGGAACCAGAAGGACGTGTCGGGGGCCGTGCAGGTCAGCCCGTGCAGCCCGCGTCCACTGCCCGCGCTCACCACGGTGCTCTGCTGCACGGTCCAGCCGGGCGCGAGCGTGCCGTCGGCGGTGCCGATGAGGGCTGGCGCGTCGGAGCGGTCCGTGGTGGCGGTGACGGGCTTGCCGGGCTCCTTCAGGGAGAGCACCGTCGCACCGGCCGCGACCGCGCCCTTGTCGTCCTTCTTCTTGTCCTTGGCGTCGGACTTGGAATCGGCCTTGGAGTCCGGCTTGCCGTCGTCCTTCTTGGCGGGACCCGTCGTCCCGCCCGCCGCCAGCAGATCCGCGGCGGCCTTGCGCGCGCCCGCGCGGCCGGTCGCGCCGGCCGGGGTGAACGCGGTGTAGGCCGTCTCCCCCACGTCCGAGGACGTGGGCGCCGGGCAGAGTCGCATCGAGCGCTCCACGGGCAGCCGGGCGGGCGCCTTCGCGGCCGTGCCGGCGGTGCCCGCCGGAGCCTCGAACACGGCGATGCCGGTGACGGCGGCGAGCGCCGCCACCGCGCCGAACAGGGACAGGGTGGTGCGCTTCACTGCTGCTCGCTCCCGTCGCGGTGCTGCTGGTGGTGGCCACCGTCGCCGTACGTCGTGTCGTAGGGCTGCTGACCGTAGCTGTACGGGTCGTACGGCCCCGCCGCGTACGGATCGGCCGGGTAGTGCGCCTGCTGCCCGTACCCGCCGCCCTGCTGCTGGTAGGAGCCGTCGTAGGCGCCTTCCTGGTAGGGCTGCTGGTCGTACGTCCCGTAGCCCTGGGCGTCGCCCCACTGCCCGTACTGCTGCTGTTGCGGGACGGCTGCGTACGGGTCGGCCGTCTGCTGTGCGTACGGGTCGGCTGTCGGCTCGGCCGCGGGCGGCTCCGGCGGTGCGGGGTCGGCCGTGCGCTCGGCCTCCGCGGCGGCGCGCAGGCGGCGGGCGCGGCGGCCCTCGCCCGCGGCGGGCTGTGCCGGTACGGACGGTGCCGCGGGCGCGGGGGCGGCGGCGGCCGGGGCGCCCGTCTCGGGCAGGTCGTCGTCGATCTCGCGGCGGCGGCCCGGCAGGGCGAGCACCACGAGGACGGCCGCGAGGATCCCTTGCGTCCACAGCCACACCGTGTGGGTCAGGGGCGCCTGGTAGGTCAGGGCGAGCTTGCCGCCGCCGGAGGGCAGTTCGAAGCCCTGTGCCCAGCCGTCGACGGTGGTGCTCTTGAGCGCGCGGCCCTTCAGGGTGGCCTGCCAGCCGGGCGCGGCCTTGTCGGCGACGCGCAGGACGCGGCCCTGGGGACCGTCCGGGACGGTGGTGTGCGCCTCGACGGGCCCGGAGGCGACCGTCACGGGGGCGGACTGCTGTGCGGCGCCCTGGCGGTCGCCGGGCGTGATGGTGACGCGGGCGACGTCCCGGTCGACCCGCCACAGCGAGCTGCGGTCCTGCTGGCTGAGCCGGGTGAGGCCGGGGGTGGTGTCCAGGACCCGGCCCATGGCACCGGGCGCGCTGTCGCGCACGAGGACGTAGCCGACGGCGTAGTCGCCGAGGAGGCCCGCCTGGTCGGCCCCGGAGCCCGCGACGAGACCGGCGACGACGGCGTCGAGCTTCTTGTCGCGCCCGGCGGCCACGGCGAGTTCGGCGTCGCCGGTGCGGGCGCCGGAGCCCCGGACGAGGGTGTAGTTCACATGTCCTTCGGTGCCGTCGAGCACCAGGGTGCGGGCCTGGTCGCGGGTGCCCGCCTCCTCCGCGACGAACGCCGGGACCTGCTCCGGGGAGCGCCGCTCCAGCGGTCCGTCCGCCCCGGCCACCATCCAGACGGCGGCGGCCACCAGCGGGCCCGCGGCCGCGGTGAGGGCGATGAGGGCGGCGACGGGCTGCCGCCAGCCGAAGCTGAGCGCGGCGACGCGCTCGCGGGCGCCCTCGGCACCCACGACGGCCGCCGCGACAAGGGCGAGGCAGTGGACGAGGGTGGCGGGTCCTGCCCAGCCGCTGCCGTTGGCCAGGGCCGCGCAGAGGAGGGCGGCGAGCGCCACCGCCCAGGCCGTACGGACCGCGCGGGCCCGGTCGGCGCGCAGCAGGGCGGCGAGGGCGGCCAGGACGACGCCGGCGAAGAGGAGACCGCCGAAGGTCTTCGGGCCGCCGGGGTCGCCGACGAGCAGCTGCCAGGGCGCCGTCGTGCCGTGCCCGTAGTCGATGCCCGCCTCGGCGAAGAAGCGGCCGGGGTGGGTGAACAGCCCCAGCGACCAGGGGGCGAGCGCGAGGACCGGGGTGAGGGCGACCGCGAGGAAGCGCGGCCCGTGGACGGCCAGCTGCGCGCCGCCGCCCCGTACGGCGTGCACGGCGAGGGCGCCGAGGCCCAGGACGACGGCGAGCGGCCACACGACCGGGGTGAAGGCGGTGGTGACGGTGAGCAGGAGCGCGTACGTCCAGGAGGCGCGCCAGGTCGGGCGGGCGCCGGGGACGCGGAGCCCGGTGGCGGCCACGGCCGCGCGGGCCATGAGCGGCAGCAGTATGGCGAGGACGGCGGTGCCGAGCCTGCCGGTGGCGAGGGCGCCGGTGGCGGCGGGCAGGAAGGCGTACGCGACGCTCGCCCAGGCGCGCAGGAGGCGGGAGGAGACGAGCGGGCGGGAGGCGAAGTAGGCGGTGAGTCCGGCCAGCGGCACGGAGCAAACCAGCAGGAGGGTGAGGGTGAAGCCGGTGGAGCCGAGGAAGAGCGTGCTCAGGGCGGCGAGTACGGCCAGGTAGGGCGGTGCGCTGCCGGTGTTGCCGACGCCGACCGGGTGCCAGCCGTCGGCGTAGCGCGCCCAGAGGCCGGAGACGCCGTCGGGCACGGGCAGCAGTGCGCCGCCGGACAGCGAGCCGCCGCCGAACAGCCCGCGGCAGGCGATCAGCGAGACGAGCAGCAGGAGCGCGAAGAGGACGGGGGCCGGCTTGCGGGCGATCCGCTTGAGCCGGGTGAACTGTTCGATCTCCAGGAAGTCCGCGTCGTCGCCGCCGGGTCCGGACTCGACGGCTCCGTGGCGTCCGGCGGAGGAGAGGTCGGCCTCGGAGCGGCCGCCGAGGTTGCTCGCGAGCTGTTCGACGGTGGCCCGGACGGTGGCGCCGGGCGGCGGGAACAGCGGTCGGAGCTCGCTCGTGGCGACGGCGGGCGCGCCCCGCCGCTTGCGGGCGGCGCGGAGCCTGCCGGGGCGCAGCAGGGTGCCGAAGAGTCCGGTGAGTTCGTCGAGTGCCTGTCCGGGGGCCTTGCCGAGGAGGTAGCCGACGGTCCGCAACAGGGTGCCGAGGACGAGCCGGAGCATGACGTACGGCAGGAGCGGGCCGCGGGTGTTGGCGAGGAGGGCGTAGACGGCGCCCGCCTTGTCGACGCGGTGCGGGTTCACGGCCGAGCGGCCTGCGCAGTCGACGGGGCGGCGTTCGCGGGCAGCAGCTTCGGCGTGCCGCATGACGGCGTCGGGCGCAACGATCACGCGGTGCCCGGCGGCGTGCGCGCGCCAGCACAGGTCGACGTCGTCGCGCATCAGGGGCAGCCGGGGGTCGAAACCGCCGAGCTGTTCGTAGACGTCGCGGCGGACGAGCATGCCCGCGGTGGAGACGGCCAGTACGGGCCGCACCTGGTCGTGCTGGCCCTGGTCCTGTTCGCGGCGCTCCAGGCCGGTCCAGCGGCGGCCGCTGCGGGCGATGGAGACGCCGACCTCCAGCAGCTGTCTGCGGTCGTACCAGCTGCGGAGCTTCGGTCCGATGACGGCGGCGTCGGGTTCGGCGTCGGCGACGCGCAGCAGTTCGTGCAGGGCGCCGGGGTCGGGGGCGCAGTCGTCGTGGAGCAGCCACAGCCACTGGACGGGTTCGAGGTCGTCGTGGCGGTGGTCGGTGTGGCCGCCGTGGTCGTAGGAGTCCTCGCGCCAGGTGCGGCTGACGGGGTCCCAGCCGCTGGAGCGCTTGAGGTACGGCAGTTCCTCGGGGTCCGGTGCGGGGACCGAGCGGACGGCCTCGTCGACGGCGGCGCCGAATCCGGCGCGGCGGGCGAGGTGCAGGACCCGGTCGGGGCCGAGGGCCTCGGCGAGCAGCCGCGCGGAGTCGTCGGTGCTGCTGGTGTCGGCGGCGACGGCGCTCTGGACGGGCCGTTCCTGGCCGAGCAGTCCGGCCAGCGCGTCGGGCAGCCAGCGGGCGCCGTCGTGGGCGACGAGCACGGCGGTGACGACGTGGCGCGGGAACGCCGGGGGGACGGCGGGGTCGAACGTGGCAGAGGTGGCCGGGTAGTGGGCCGCCGTATTGCTGTGCACGGACATCGAGGTACGGGCCCTCCGGCCGGGGATCCGGGGGTCGCCCCCCGGAGGACTGCTGTGCGGTTGCTGGCTGCGGTCGAGCGGTGCGCTCGACGGGCCACCACACTAGGGCCTCTCCGGCGGTGTGTGTCCCCGCCCGTCCCGTCACCGGCGGCGGGCCCCCGGGCCTCTTGACGCGGCCGGGACCGGCGCCCCAGGGCTCCTCCCGGCCGATACCGGGGGTGTCCCCGGCCGGGCCGATATGCCGGGCACGGCGCGGTGGCCGCGAACGCGGCGGTCCGCCGCTCGCGGTGGAACGCGACGGGCGGACCGTTCGTCATGGTCGGAGTACGGCGGCGCTATTTCTCTCCGGCGGTCTTCAATAAGACCGTCGGCAGAACTGTTTGTCCGATCTATCAGACCGCTGCTTTCTTGAGGCGGCGGCGCTCGCGCTCGGACAAACCTCCCCAGATGCCGAAGCGCTCGTCATTGGCAAGGGCATATTCAAGGCACTCCGAGCGGACCTCGCAGGCGAGGCAGACCTTCTTGGCCTCGCGCGTGGAACCGCCCTTCTCGGGGAAGAAGGACTCGGGGTCGGTCTGAGCGCACAGCGCGCGCTCCTGCCAGCCGAGCTCCTCGTCCGCCTCCTCGACCAGCAGTTGCTGAAACAGCTCGGTCATGTGCGCCCCTCGTCTGTCATTTGCGTCCCCGTGCTGCCTTCATCAAGGCTGCCTTCATCAAGTGCGGCAGAACAACACGGGTGAAATTACAAGTGTGCCGATCCGGGCCAGTCAAGCCGAGATCTGCTATTGGGCCCCTTATTCACTCTGCGGAACCAAAGCCAAGCAGAAAGTGTCCAAAACATTACAAGTCCGGACAGAACCAACTGCCCGCCTCGACAGCCCCGCCGCTCTCCTGAAGGAGAGGACGTCACGCACGGCAATCCCGTTGCACCGTCCGGCCGAATCATGTTTACCGCCGCGACTGGTGCGCCACCTGTCCGCGACCCTCGGGCCGCAAACCTTTCAGCACCCTCAGTTACCGGATGAGGTGAAAGATTAGCCCCAAAACGGACACCCGGTTGACAGAGCGCGGTCGCGCCCGTCACCTTTGGTGGCATGCCAGCGATCGCCGCACTCAGCCTGACCCGTGACTACGGGTCCCGCTGCGCCGTGCAGGCACGCTGTCGCTGTTCCAGCTGTTGATGCCCTGAGCTCCGGCTGAGCTTTCCTCTCCGCTCCACCCCGCTCGCCCTTCCCGACCCGTCCGCAGGGCCCGCGCCGTCACGCCCGTACACGTCCACACGTGTCCCCGCACCGCATGTCACCGCGCAGCCCCAGCACACCCGCCGAGGAATCCCGCACATGAACAGCGACGTCCAGATCGCCGGCGACCCGCTCGCCGTCCCGCACCTGATGCCGCCCGCCCCCGCCCACCCCGCCACCATCGCCGAGTTCGCGGGGCTGGCCCGCTCCATCGCCGCCGACACCGCCTCCTGGGCGCACCTCGTGGAGTACGACGCCACGAGCCGCTGGTACCACCGGCTGCGCACCGGTCCCGGCTATGAGGTGTGGCTGCTCAGCTGGGTGCCCGGCCAGGGCAGCGGGCAGCACGACCACGGGCCGTCCTCCGGCGTGCTGACCGTCCTTCAGGGGGAGCTCACCGAGGTCAGCTGGGGCAGCGGCGCCCACGGTGGCGCGCGGCGACGGCTGCGCGCCGGTGCGCAGCGCGTCTTCGCGCCCGGCTACGCGCACGAGGTCGTCAACGACTCCCTCGGGCCGGCCGTCAGCCTGCACGTCTACTCCCCCGGCCTCACGGAGATGCCGATGCGCCATCAGCGGCCCGTATCGGCCGTGTTGCCCGCCACGGACCGGGACGCCGTACGGGGCTGACGCCCTCCTACCTGGGACGTCGTACGCGCTGACGCCCTCCATCCGGGATGTCGGACCCGGCTGACAGGCCCACCCGTCACCCGACCACCACCCCTCAAGGGCAGCCCTACGGGCTGACAGACTGTCTCGCATGCAGCAGCGCATTGTGGTTCTGGCCGGCGGGATCGGGGGCGCCCGCTTCCTCCGTGGCCTCAAGTCAGCAGTCCCCGACGCGGACATCACCGTCATCGGGAACACCGGAGACGACATCCACCTCTTCGGGCTCAAGGTCTGTCCCGACCTCGACACCGTGATGTACACCCTCGGCGGGGGCATCCACGAGGAGCAGGGGTGGGGCCGGGCCGGGGAATCCTTCGCGGTGAAGGAGGAGTTGGCGGCCTACGGCGTGGGGCCCGAGTGGTTCGGGCTCGGCGACCGCGACTTCGCCACCCACATCGTCCGTACGCAGATGCTCGGCGCCGGCTATCCGCTCAGCGCCGTCACCGAGGCGCTGTGCCGCCGTTGGCAGCCCGGTGTGCGACTGCTGCCGATGAGCGACGACCGCGTCGAGACCCACGTCCTGATCGACGACCCGGACGGCGAGGGCCGCAAGGCCGTCCACTTCCAGGAGTACTGGGTGCGGCTGCACGCGGCCACGCCCGCGCACGCGATCGTCCCCGTCGGCGCGGAGGAGGCCAAGCCCGCGCCCGGCGTACTGGAGGCGATCGCCGCGGCCGACGTCATCCTCTTCCCGCCGTCCAACCCCGTCGTCAGCGTCGGCACGATCCTCGCCGTGCCCGGCGTCCGCGAGGCCGTCGCGTCCGCCGCGGCGCCCGTCGTGGGACTCTCCCCCATCGTCGGGAACGCGCCCGTGCGCGGCATGGCCGACAAGGTCCTGGAGGCCGTCGGCGTCGAGTCCACGGCCGCCGCCGTCGCCCGGCACTACGGTTCCGGCCTGATCGACGGCTGGCTGGTCGACACGGTCGACGCCGATGCCGTGGCCGAGGTCGAGTCCGCCGGGATCCGCTGCCGGTCCGTCCCGCTGATGATGACCGACGTCGAGGCCACCGCCCGGATGGCCGCACAGGCACTGGCCCTCGCCGAGGAGGTGCGCGCGTGACCGGCCTGCCGGGGGACGGCGTCCCGGCGTACCGGGTGTGGGCGCTGCCCGGCATCCCCGAGGTGCGGGCCGGGGACGACCTCACCAAGATCATCGCGGCCGCGGCCGGTGCGGAGGGGCTGCCCGGCCTCGCCGACGGCGATGTCCTGCTCGTCACCTCGAAGATCGTCAGCAAGGCCGAGGGGCGGATGCTCCGGGCCACGGACCGCGAGGCCGCGATCGACGCCGAGGCCGTACGGGTCGTGGCCCGGCGCGGCGCCCTCCGCATCGTCGAGACGCGGCTCGGGCTGGTCATGGCCGCCGCCGGCGTCGACGCGTCGAACACCGAGGCCGGCACGATACTGCTGCTGCCCGAGGACCCCGACGCCTCCGCCCGCGCGCTGCGGGACGGGCTCAGGGACGCGCTGGGCGTGGAGGTCGGCGTCGTCATCACCGACACCTTCGGCCGACCCTGGCGCACCGGGCTGACCGATGTCGCCATCGGCGCGGCCGGCGTGCGCGTCCTCGACGACCTGCGCGGCGGCCTGGACGCCCACGGCAACCCCCTGAACGTGACGACGGTGGCCACCGGAGACGAGCTGGCCGCGGCCGGTGACCTCGTCAAGGGCAAGACCGCGGGGCTTCCGGTGGCCGTGGTGCGGGGGCTGGCGCATGTGGTGGCCGGTGCCGATTCCGATGCCGATTCCGGTGTTGATTCCGGTGTCGAGGAGGGGGCCCGGGCGCTCGTCCGTGCCCCCGCCGACGACATGTTCCGGCTGGGGACCTCCGAGGCCGTACGGGAAGCGGTGACACTGCGGCGCACCATCCGCGAGTTCACCGACGACCCCGTCGACCCGGGCGCCGTGCGGCGCGCCGTCGCCGCCGCCGTCACCGCGCCCGCCCCGCACCACACGACCCCCTGGCGGTTCGTCCTGCTGGAGTCCGAGGCCTCGCGCGTGCGGCTGCTCGACGCCATGCGCGACGCCTGGATCTCCGACCTGCGCGGCGACGGCTTCGGCGAGGAGAGCATCGCCAAGCGGGTGCGGCGCGGCGACGTGCTGCGCAAGGCGCCCTATCTGGTGGTGCCGTGCCTCGTCATGGACGGCTCCCACACGTATCCGGACGCGCGGCGCAACGCGGCCGAGCGGGAGATGTTCGTGGTGGCCGCCGGGGCCGCCGTCCAGAACTTCCTGGTGGCGCTCGCCGGGGAGCGGCTGGGGTCCGCGTGGGTCTCGTCGACGATGTTCTGCGCGGATGTCGTGCGGTCGGTGCTGTCCTTGCCGGCGGGGTGGGATCCGATGGGGGCGGTGGCTGTGGGGCGGGCGGCGGCTCCGCCGCGCGAGCGACCTGGGCGGTCGGCGGCGGAGTTCATCGAGGTGCGGTGAGGTTTGGGCGGGCTGGGGTGGCGCGCCGTTGCCGCCTGCGGCGGGAGCGGCCTGCGGCCGCGTCCTCAAACGCCGGACGGGCTGAAATTGCGCACCCGGGGGTCTGGGGGGCTCCTCACCACCCCCTGATGTCCCCCACCGCGAAGCGAGGTGCCCTGCGAGGCGGGGTGATGCCTGTGAGCAGGATGAGGCGGCACGCGCGGTGGCGTTGGCCCTCGTACGGGGTCAGGAGGTCGAGCATCGTCGCGTCGTCCGCGTCGCGCGCGCCCGTCAGCGCGTAGCCGACGATCTTCGGCAGGTGCAGGTCGCCGGTCGTCACCGTGTCGCTCGCGCCGTTGCTGCGCTGGAGCGTTTCCGCCGCTGTCCAGGGGCCGATGCCGGGGATCGCCCGGAGGCGGGCGGTGGCCGTCGGTTCGTCCATGGTCGCGGCCTCCTCCAGGCGGGAGGCCGCGCGCGCGGCCCGGACGATCGTCGCGGCGCGCTTGCCGTCCACGCCCGCGCGGTGCCACTCCCAGGAGGGGAGCAGGGCCCAGCCCCTGGGGTCGGGCATGACGCGCATGCCGGACGGAGCTCCGGGGGCGGGTTCGCCGTGGCGCTGGAGGAGGAGGCGCCAGGCGCGGTACGCCTCGTCGCTGGTGACCTTCTGTTCCAGGACCGAGGGGATCAGTGACTCCAGGACCAGCCCCGTGCGGGCCAGCCGGAGGCCGGGGTGGCGGCGGTGTGCCTCGTGGAGGAGGCGGTGGCGGGGGACGAAGGCGCCGGGGTCGTCCGTGCCGCCGAGGAGGGCCGGGAGGTGGTCCAGCAGCCAGTCCGCGCCGGGGCCCCATGCCTCACCGTGGACGCCGTCGGCGCGCGCGGTCACATGGAGCGTGCCGGGACCGTCCGGGGTGCGGCTCGCCCGCCACACGGAGCCGTCCGGCGCGACCCGGTAGGACGGGTCGCCGGGGCCGCGCGCGAGGACGCCGAGGGTGCGTCCCAGGTCGTACGGGCCCGGCGGGACCCAGGTGCGCGTCGCCATCCGGCCAGCGTACGTCGGCGGACCGACAACCGGAGGGCTTGCATCCGGTTGGCGGGCGGCAGATCCCGCCGACCGGAATTCACCCGGACGGTGCGGCGCTACTGGTCCGAGGAGAACCTGATCGACGCCGGCGGGATCTGCGCCTCACACCAGATCCGCGCGCCCGCCCGCAGCTCGTTGTCCGCGCCGACGTGGGCACCGTCACCGATGACGGCGCCCTCCAGGACCGTACGCGCCCCGATCCGCGCCCCCGCGCCCACCAGCGAGTCGCGCACCTGCGCGCCCGCCTCGATGACCGCGCCGTCGAGGACGGTGCTGCCGTCGACCCGCGCGCCCGGTTCCACGACGGCCCCGGCGCCGATCACGGTGCCGCCCGTGAGCTTGGCGTCCGGGGCGACCTCGGCGGTGTCCAGGACGAGCCGGTCGCCGCAGCGGCCCGGCACGGCCGGGGAGGGTGCCCTGCCGAGGACCAGGTCCGCGGAGCCCCGTACGAAGGCCTGGGGCGTGCCCAGGTCGAGCCAGTACGTGGAGTCGACCATGCCCTGGAGGTGCGCGCCCGCCGCGAGCAGCCCGGGGAAGGTCTCGCGCTCGACCGAGACGGGCCGGTCCGCGGGGATGGAGTCGATCACCGAGCGGTTGAAGACGTACGCGCCCGCGTTGATCTGGTCGGTGACGATCTCCTCGGGCGTCTGCGGCTTCTCAAGGAAGGCCGTCACCCGGCCGGTGGCGTCGGTGGGCACCAGGCCGAAGGCGCGGGGGTCCTCGACCCGCGTCAGGTGCAGCGAGACGTCCGCGCCGGTGGTGCGGTGGGTGTCGACCAGTGCCTCGATGTCGAGGCCGGTGAGGATGTCGCCGTTGAAGATCAGCACGGGCTCGTCCGGCGCCGAGCGGAGCCGGGAGGCGACGTTGCGGATGGCTCCGCCGGTGCCGAGCGGCTCCACCTCGGTGACGTACTCCAGGTGGAGGCCGAGGGCGGAGCCGTCGCCGAAGTACGGCTCGAAGACCTCGGCCAGATAGGACGTGGCGAGCACGACGTGCTCGACCCCGGCGGCGCGGGCGCGCGCCAGCTGGTGGGTCAGGAACGGGACGCCCGCCGCCGGGACCATGGGTTTCGGCGTGTTCATCGTCAGGGGGCGCAGCCGGGTCCCCTTGCCGCCCACCAGGAGGATCGCTTCAGTCACCTTGTCGTCTCTGCTTCCTGCTGGGGCCGGGCCTTGGAACGGCGGCCAGTTTATGCAGACCGGCGGGCGGCTCCCGCCCCCGGTCAGCGGCCCTGCAGGCGGGCGGCGGCCGAGCGGGTCGTCCCGAGCCTGCTGTAGAGCCGGTCGCCGGGGCACTCCGTGGCGTAGCCGTCACGGTGTCCGGAGATGGCCTTGAGCTTGACGGACGTTCCCTTCTTGAACAGGTTTCCGCCGCCGGACACCAGGGTCGCGGTGCCGCGCGGGTTGACGCCGAACAGACCGAGTTTCCATGCGGCGAGGGAGGACAGGGCGTTCACCGCCGCGTTGGGCGGGCTGGAGCTGGCGAAGGTTCCGAGAACGGCGATGCCCATGCTGTTGGTGTTGAAACCGAGGGTGTGAGCACCCATGACCGGCTTCGCCACGCCACCGGCGCGGCCTTCGTAGATCGTGCCGCACTTGTCGACGAGGAAGTTGTAGCCGATGTCGCGCCAGCCGCTGCTCACCACGTGGTAGCGGTAGATACCACGAATGACGGATGCGGACTCGGAGCAGCTGTAGTTGTTGCCGGAGGCCGTGTGGTGGACGAAGGCGGCCTTCACGGTCTTGGTGTACGCGAAGGCGCGCTCGCGCAGGCCTTCGTCGGCGCCCCAGCCTGCCCGGGTGACGATGCGCGGGCGGGAGGCGGTGAAGCGGCCGTCGGGGGCGGATCCCTGGTCGGAGTCCGAGGTGTCGCCCTGGTCGTAGCCGTCGTCGGGGTCCACGCTGACCCGGGGGCCGGAGAGGTCGCCCTCGTCGTCGCTGTCGCCCCAGTCACTGGAGTCGTCGTTGTCGCTGTCGCCCTCGGGCTCGTCCGAGGGCATTTTGACGCGGCCGGTGCCGGTGGCGGCGATGTCGGACCGCGCGGCGTTCCGGCCGGCGGCGGGGATCTCGGTGGCGCCGAGCGGGGCGAGCGGGGCGTTGGCGGCGGAGCTGGCGCGTTCCTCGTCGGTGCCCGGTGGCACGACGGGGACCCGGCGGGAGTGGTGGGCCGGGGCGGCGCCGGGGTCGACGAGTTCGAGGCGCATGCCCGCGGGCAGGGCGCGGCCCTCGGGCGTGCGTTCGGTCGCGACGTCGGGGCGGACGCGGAGCTGGATGGCGTCGGAGGCGCCGACCCACAGCGGCGCGGTGGAGCCGCGCAGCCGTCCGTTCCGCGCCTCGTGGGAGTCGAGGTCGGGGCGGTCGTCGTCGTGGGTCTGGACGTCCTGCCAGCCGGACCAGTCCCGGCTGCCCACGGCGCGGGTGCGCACCTGGGCGCGGCCGCGGAGCTCGGCGGCGGCGTCGTCCCACACGATGCCGATCAGGGAGAAGGGCTTGACCTCGCGCTGGGGCACGCCTTGTTCGGCGGGGCCGTTGGTGCGCGCCCGGTCGCTGCCGCCGAGGCGGATCAGCGGCACGGACTGTGTCGAGCCGGGGACGGAGTTCGGGGCACCGGTGGACGAGGTCGCACCGGAGGAGGCGCCCGAAGGGGTGGCCCCCGACGAGGTGGCCAGGAAGGGCAGGGTGAGGGCGGCGGCGCAGGTGACCGTCGAGGAGACAAGGATTCCACGCATGACAGAAATCCTGGACATATGCCGATAAGTCTGTCCATTCAAGAGGGCCGGGAAGTGACGGCCAGTCGGCCCCCGCGGCGGTGCGCGCGGCGCTCTCCCGACTGCCCGTCAGCGGCCGTGCCGCGTACCCTGGCGGCGATGAACGCCACCGATCGCACCCCCGCCGACCTGCTGCGTTCCGCGCTCGCCGCGGACCCGGCCCGCCCGCTCGTGACCTTCTACGACGACGCCACCGGCGAGCGCGTGGAACTGTCCGTGGCCACCTTCGCCAATTGGGTGGCGAAGACCGCCAATCTGCTCCAGGGCGAGCTCTCCGCCGAGCCCGGCGACCGGCTCGCGCTGCTGCTGCCCGCCCACTGGCAGACGGCCGTCTGGCTGCTCGCCTGCTCCTCGGTCGGCGTGGTGGCCGACGTGGGCGGCGACCCGGCGGCCGCGGACCTCGTCGTGAGCGGCCCGGACACCCTGGAGGAGGCGCGCGCCTGCTCAGGGGAGCGCGTGGCGCTGGCCCTGCGCCCGTTGGGCGGCCGGTTCCCCCAGCCGCCGGCGGGCTTCGCCGACTACGCCGTCGAGGTGCCCAGCCAGGGCGACCGGTTCGCCCCGTACGCCCCCGTGGACCCGGACGCCCCCGCGCTCGCCGTGGACGGCCTGGAGCTGACGGGGGCCCAGCTGGTCGAGCGGGCGCGCACGGACGCCTTCCAGCACGGGCTGGGCGCGGGCTCGCGGATGCTGTCCGGCCTGCCGTACGCCACCTGGGACGGCCTCTCGGCCGGGCTGTTCGCACCGCTCGCGGCCGGTGGGTCCGTGGTGCTGTGCCGCAACCTCGACCGGCTCTCCGGCGGCGGCCTGGAGAAGCGCCGGGAGAGCGAGCGCGTCACCGTGACGGCCCTCTGACGCTGCCGCATCGCCGCGACCGCGCGATGATCGGGGGTACGCGCCGGCAGCGGGTACCGCCGGCACCGCACGGAAAGGCCCCGACGGAGGCACGTACCACCCCGTGAGGGAGGGACGCAGCTGTGGACCACGGCACCGACGCTCCCTCCCCCGCGCCCCGGCGCAAGCGCCGCTGGCTGCGCTGGCTGGCGCTGGCCCTGGCCGTGCTGACGCTCGCCGTGGTCGCGCTGGGCTGGGTGCTCTACGAGCGGCTCAACAGCAACATCCGCACCGACACGGACACGGCGAACGAGCTCGCGCAGTACGAGCGGGAGCGCCCGACGGCCCTGGTGGCCGGGGCGCAGAACATCCTGATCATCGGCTCCGACACCCGGGGCGGCCCCGGCAACGGCCAGTACGGCGAGGACAGCGGCACCCAGCGCTCGGACACCACGATCCTGCTGCACGTCTCCGCCGACCGGCACAGCGCGACCGCGGTCAGCCTGCCGCGCGACCTGATGGCGAGGATCCCCAGCTGCCGCAGGCCGGACGGCAGCCAGACGAACGAGCGGTTCGCCCAGTTCAACTGGGCCTTCGAGCTCGCGGGCCCGGCCTGCACGATCCGTACCGTCGAGAACATCAGCCACATCCGGATCACCCACCATGTGGTCGTGGACTTCAACGGCTTCAAGCGGCTGGTGGACGCCGTCGACGGGGTCGAGGTATGCCTCAAGCAGCCCATCGACGACCGGGAGGCGCATCTGAAGCTGCCTTCGGGCCGTCAGGTCCTGCACGGGGAGCAGGCGCTGGGCTTCGTCCGCGCCCGCTACAGCCTCGGCAACGGCAGCGACACGGAGCGGATGGGCCGACAGCAGGCGTTCCTGGGCGCGCTGTTCAACGAGATGCAGAGCGACGGCGTGCTGCTGAACCCGACGCGGCTCTATCCGGTGCTCGACGCGGCGACCTCCTCGCTCACCACGGACGCCGGGCTCGGCTCGCTGCGGAAGCTGTACGACCTGGTGCGCACGGTGCGGGGCATCCCCAGCGACCGGGTGCAGTTCCTGACGGTCCCGCGCCGCCCGTATCCGTACAACACGGACCGCGACGAGCTCGTACAGCCGGACGCGGACCAGCTCTTCGAGCAACTGCGGGCGGACAAGCCGGTGTCGGTCAGCGCAAACGTCCGCCCGGCGGACAGCAAGCCCGGCGGCGGGCCCGCCCGGCGCGCCCGCGCCGAGGAGCCCGGGGGGCCGGAGGGGACCGCGGGACCGGACGTCCCCGGGGCGCCGGAGGTGCCCGGCGGGTCCCAGGCGCCCACCGATCCGGGCGTCCCGACGGGCTCTCCCGGCACGTCCTCCTCGCCCTCCCCCTCGCCCACCGCGCCGCCCACGTACGAGGGAACCACCGCCGCACGCGGCATCTGCGGATGAATACCCCGAAACGCATGATCGGATTTTTCGCGTCGGCGAAAGGATTGGGCAGATTGCCCAGTTGTAGGGGAGTGGAATTTGTCACCGGCGTCGCTCGACGCTGAACTGGGCGGATAGTGTGAGCGATCCGGTGCGCACGGCCGGGCTGATCGCGCACTGCAAGACGACGTGACCGAGCGCCTCGGGGGGCAGGCGCCGCGTGGCACCGACGGAGGATTCAAGCGACCGTGGACGCGCAAGGCCGTGGGCGGGCGGGCGGCATCGACCCCGCCGACCAGTGGGTCTTCGACCCCAAAACCGGCAGCTACGAGCTGCGTCTCGAACACGCCGAGGGGTCTGATCAGGCCTCCGGGCAGGGTTCGCCCCCCTCCGCACTCACCACCCCACCATCCGCCACGAGTTCCTTCGTCCCCTCCGCGGGCCCCTCCCCCGCGCCCTCCGGCACTCCCTCCGTCGCACGACCGGGGCCCAAGGCGCCCAAGGCGGAGCCCGGCCGGCGTCCGCTGCCCGGTCAGCGCGGCGACGGCGGCGGCCGCAAGGGCGGATCCAAACCGGCCACCGGCCGGCGCCGGCCCAAGCCGAAGAAGACCGCGAAGAAGAAGGTCCTGCTCTGGACGGGCGGCACGCTCGCCTTCGTCCTGGTCGGCGGCTCGCTGGGCGCGTATCTGCTCTACGAGCACTTCAACGGCAACCTCAGCAAGGTCGACGTCGGCGTGGACAACGCCGCCGTCATCAAGGGCCCGGTGAACATCCTCGTCATCGGCACGGACAAGCGCTCGGGCAAGGGCAACGAGGGCTACGGCGACGACGGCAGCGTCGGCCACGCCGACACCACGCTGCTGTTCCACGTCTCCGAGGACCGCTCCAACGCCACCGCGATCTCCATCCCGCGCGACATGATCACCGACATCCCGGAGTGCACGACCAAGCAGGACGGCAAGACCAAGGCCATCCCCGGCTCCAAGGGCGTCCGCTTCAACGAGAGCCTGGGCCAGGAGGACCGCGACCCCGGCTGCACCTGGCGGACCGTCGAGCAGCTCACCGGCCTGAAGGTCAGTCACTTCATGATGGCCGACTTCAACGCCGTCAAGCAGCTCTCCAGCGCCGTCGGCGGCGTCGAGGTGTGCCTGGGCAAGGACATCGACGACCCCAAGTCGCACCTGAAGCTCAGCAAGGGCCGGCACGACATCCAGGGCGAGGACGCGCTCGCGTTCGTACGCACCCGGCACAGCGTCGGCTTCGAGAGCGACCTGGACCGCATCAAGCTCCAGCAGCAGTTCCTGAGTTCGATGATCCGGAAGATGAAGTCCGGGGACACCTTCTCCAACCCCAAGAAGCTCTACGACCTCGGTGACGCGGCGACCAAGTCGCTCACCGTCGACACCGGCATAGGCTCGGTCAGCGACCTGACCAAGCTGGCGAAGGACCTCAGCCGCGTCAACATCAAGAACATCACCTTCGCGACCCTGCCGGTCCTCGACAACCCGGCCGACGGCAAGACCCGCAAGACCGTCATCCTGGACAAGGCCAAGGCCGACCCGCTGCTGGCCATGGTCAAGCAGGACGTCTCCCTGACCGAGGTCAAGGAGAAGGAGAAGAAGGCCCAGGACGCCCAGGACGCCAAGCAGCAGGCGCTGCTCAAGGGCCCCAAGGCCGAGCCGGTCAACGTCCGCGCCAAGGTGCTCAACGGCAGCGGCCGGATCGGCGCCGCCCAGGAGGCCGTCGCCTGGATGCAGAACTCCAAGGGCATGACGCGCACCAGCAACGGCGGCAACGCGCCCGGCGGCAAGAAGATCGACACGACCGTGCTGGAGTTCGCGCCCAACCAGGCCGACCAGGCGCGCAGGCTCGCCGACGCCATGGGTCTTTCCGCCGACGCCCTCAAGGAGACCAAGGCCGACGCGGGCCCGATGGCGGAGATGACGCTCACGCTCGGCGCCGACTTCAAGGCCGCGGGCACCCCGGTCACCGCGCCCGCAGCGCCCGAAAAGGCGCCGGAGGGCATCCAAAAGGTCGAAGCGGACGACAAGAACATCTGCGCCAAGTGAACCTAGGCGTGGCACACACGCATCTCACAGGTAGGGCCACCCTCCTGTGGGACGCGTGGCCCGGCCGTGCGCGCGGAGCGTTCCGCGCGCACAGCGCTACGAGAGACGGCATGCCTGCCCATCGGGCCGGAAGCACCATTCAGGGGAGGCCCGATGCGGCAGAGCAGTGTGCGGGGGCCGCGCTCGCGCGGCCGCGTCCCGGGAGCCCGTGACGGCGGGGGCAAGAAGGGCGCGCCCGCCGGGAAGCCCGGCAAAAAGGGTGCCGCCGAGGAGACCCCGTCCCGCCGCGCCCGCGCCGCCCGAATAGCCCGCTGGACCGCGCTCTGCCTCGCGGTCCTGGTCCTCGGCGTCTCCGCCGCGGGCTACTTCTACTACCAGCACCTCAACGGCAACCTCAAGAAGGACGCGCTCAACCTCGGTGACAAGCGGCTCGACCGGAGCGCCGCCAACGCCGAGGGCCAGCGCCCGCTGAACATCCTCGTGCTGGGCTCGGACAGCCGCAACACCCCCGAGAACGTCGCGCTCGGCGGCGCCCGCGAGGACGCGGACCGCAAGCCGCTCGCCGACGTCCAGATGCTGGTGCACGTCTCGGCGGACCGCAGCAACATGTCGGTCATCAGCGTCCCGCGCGACACCCGCACGACGATCCCCAAGTGCACCGACCCGGAGGACGGGAAGGTCTACCGCGAGACCAGCAGCCAGATCATCAACACCAGCCTGATGAACGGCGGTCCGGGCTGCACGGTCGCCACCTGGGAAGAGCTCACCGGCATCCCCATCGACCACTTCATGATGATCGACTTCTCGGGCGTGGTGAGCATGGCCGACGCCGTCGGCGGCGTCCCCGTGTGCGTCGACAACAACGTCTACGACGACAAGTCCGGGCTGCGGCTGACCAAGGGCGAGCACAAGGTCAAGGGCGAGCAGGCCCTCCAGTGGCTGCGCACCCGCCACGGCTTCGAGGACGGCAGCGACATAGGCCGTACGCACGCCCAGCACATGTACATGAACGCGATGGTCCGCCAGCTGAAGTCCGGCACCAAGCTCAGCGACCCGGGCCAGCTCACCGGGCTCGCCGAGTCCGCCACCAAGGCGCTGACGGTCGACAAGGACCTCGGCTCGGTCAAGAAGCTCTACGACCTGGCCGAGGAGCTCAAGCAGGTGCCGTCCGGCCGGATCACCATGACGACCATGCCGTGGGCCTCCGACCCGCAGGACCCGGACGCCCACGTCGTCCCCAAGGCCGGCGACGCGGACAAGCTGTTCTCGCTCGTGCGCAACGACATCGCGCTCGACGGCAAGGACAAGAAGAAGGACCCCAAGTCCTCCCCGTCGACGCCCGCCGCGCCCAAGGGCAACATCCCGGTGACCGTCTTCAACGGCACGGGCACCGCGGCCCAGCCCGTGGCCACCGGCCGGGGCAGCGACATCGCCGCGTTCCTCGTCGGGCAGGGCTTCGCCAAGGCGAGCGCCGACTCCACGCCCCGGTCGCAGCTCGACACGACGCTGAGCTACTCCAAGGCGTCCCAGCGCGGTGACGCCGAGGCCGTGGCCAAGGCCCTCGGGCTGCCGGACAGCGCGCTGCGCATGTCCACGGCGGTCGAGGAGCTGACCCTGGTCATCGGCTCCGACTGGCGCTCGGGCACGGCCTACCCGAAGGACCGGGCCGACGCCGGCGCGGACGACAAGAAGGACGGCGCCTCCGACAAGAGCGGCAGCGACAAGAGCGACGGCGGCCCGTCCGGCGACAAGTCCGGCGACAAGTCCGGCGACAAGGGCAAGAAGAAGGACGGCGACAACAAGGCCCCCGAGAGCGCGGACCCGCTCAACGGCAACGACACCTCGGCCTGCATGAAGGTCAACTCGCTGAACCGTTTCTGAGCGTACGTGTGACGGGTGAGAGATCCGCGATTCCGGTGACTTCACGTAGCACTGCCGATACCGTCTGCGCCTGTGGCTCACAAGCGCTCACGAAAGGCAGCATGCATGAGGAACGTCTCCCGGGTCTGCGTACTCACCGCGGTGAACCTGCTGGCAGCCCTCGCGACGGTGACAGGACAGGCAACGGCCGCCCCTTCGGAGGCCGTTCACAGCGTCCGGGTGCAGGAGGGGTGCCGTAACGACGGCACGTCCTTCACCGACAGGCTCATCCCCGGCCACTGCCTGCAGAACAGCGGCCACCGGCTGGAGATGCAGTACGACGGCAACCTCGTGCTGTACTCCGGCTCGCGCGCCTGCTGGGCGAGCGGCACCGACGGGACCGACGGGGTCTACGCGAAGTTCTCCGGGGACTGGAAGCCCGACTCCCCCTATATGACGCTGGAGTCACCCGTCGGGGAGCTCAGGAAGTACCGCGGGAAGTACACCGGGCTGCACAAGACCGGGAACGTCAGCCTCAACAACAAGGGCGAGGTCTGGATCGCCTACGAGAAGATGGCGGGCTGCTGATCCGATGCGCACCCACCCCAAGGGAGGCCGTGCCTCCGTACGCGCGCTCCTGACCCGTGGCGTGCTGGCCGTCGTCCTCGCGGGCGGCGCGGTGGCCGGCCTCCCCGCTACGGCGGGGGCGACCACCGGGCACGTGGCCCCGGAGCGCTATTTCGGCGACGTCTGCGTGGCGAACGAGAACCTGGGGGAGATCGCCAACAACTTCATCTCCCGCTGCCGCAAGGGCTCCATCCGGTCGGTGTTCCCGGGACAGCACTACGGCGACACCCTCGGCTACCTCAAGGGCTGCCGGGAGCGCTCGTGCAACACCGCCTGGAAGCTCCTGAACGACAACCGCTTCAAGAAATAGCGCGGGAACATGAGCACTTACATCGCAGTCCTGCTGTGCCAGTCCTCGTCCGACGCCGAGGACCACGTACCGCTCTACCAGGAGAGCTTCGTCCTGGTGACGGCACAGAGCGAGGCGCAGGCGCGCGAGAAGGCCGCCGCGCACGGCAAGGCCCTGGAGACGAGCTACGAGAACGAGCGCGGCGAGCTGATCACCTGGCGGCTGCGGCACGTGGTCGACGTCGGTGAGGTCCTCGACGAGCGCCTCACCGACGGCTCCGAGCTCTATGCCCGGCACTTCAGGAACTACGCCGCCTACCGCTCCTTCGAGCCGCTGCTCTCGGGGGAGCAGATCTGACCGTGGCCGCGGGGGCCGGCGAGCGGATGCCGGTCCCCGCGGCCGCGCGGCCGGTCAGCCGTTGCGGACCGCCGGGCGGCGGCTGGCGATGACCTTCTTCGCCAGGGAGCGCGGGCTGGTCAGGAAGCCGTAGCCCCACGACATGTGCATGGTCGCCAGCGCCACCGGGATCTGCGCCCGCGCCTTGAGCGGCAGCCCCTTGCCCGCCGGGACCGAGCCCGCCACGATGGCGGCCAGATAGCCGCCGGGCACGACCAGGGCCCACGGGCTGACCGTCGCGCCCGCGACGACGCCCGCGGCGATGGCCACGACGGCGGTCGGCGCCGCGAGGTAGCGCAGGTTGATCGAGCCCTGGTGGTAGCGGGCGACGACGTGCCGCCAGCGGCCGTAGTCCTTGTACTGCTTGGCCAGCGCCTTCACCGACGGGCGCGGCCGGTAGGAGACCTTGAGCTCCGGGGAGAACCAGATCAGGCCCCCGGCCTCACGGATGCGGAAGTTCAGCTCCCAGTCCTGGGCACGGATGAACTCCTCGTTGTAGCCGCCCTGCTGCTCCAGCGCCTCGCGCCGGAACACCCCCAGGTAGACGGTCTCGGCGGGCGCGGCCGCGCCGCCGGTGTGGAAGGCCGCGTTGCCCACGCCGATCTTCGACGTCATGGCGGCGGCGACGGCCGTCTCCCAGGCGTTCTCGCCCTCGGCGTGCATGATGCCGCCGACGTTCTGCGCGCCGGTCTCGTCCAGCAGGCGCACGGCCGTGGCGATGTAGTCCGGCGAGAGCATGCCGTGCCCGTCGACGCGCACCACGACCGGGTGGCGCGACGCCTTGATCGCGGCGTTGAGGGCGGCGGGCGTCCGGCCGGTGGGGTTCGGCACGGTGTGGACGCGGGGGTCTTCCCGTACGAGCTCGGCGGCGATCTCGTCCGTACGGTCCGTGGAGGGGCCGAGGGCGATCACGACCTCCAGCTCCCCGGCGTACTCCTGCTCCAGGATGTGCCGCACGGAGGTGCGCAGGTGCCGCTCCTCGTTGAGCACCGGCATGATCACGGAAACGGCGGGCGGCTGCTGTTCGGGCATGGTTCCTCGGGGGTACGGGGGTCACCCACCCGGCTGGGCCGGGGTCGGCGGAATCGTCGGTCACGTTACCGCCAATGGCGGACACCGGCGTTCTCCGGCCGGGTGGCCGGGTGACCCGAACGGCGTGGGGGCACGGCCCTTTGATCGTATTGACCTACCGTTGCCCGTCCTGGCCCGCCCCAGGCCTGCCCCTGATCCCGTTCCGTCGCGGAGGTCTCGGAATGACCGCACCGGCCCGCACGCCCCGCCCGAACGGACCGCGCCACGGCGCCCCGCGCCGACCACGCTGGGGGCTGCGCGTCGCCGCGGGCGCGGCGGCGGTGATCCTCGGCACCGCGGGCGTCGGGCACGCCGTCGTCAGCGGGATCGACCGCGGCATCGGCCGGGTCGACGTCTTCCGCGGGCTGTCGGACCGGCCGGTGACCGGCCAGGGGACCAATCTGCTGGTCGTCGGCACGGACTCCCGGGACCGGATCACGCAGGAGGAGCGCAGGCTCTACCACCTGGGCGGCTCGCCCTGTCACTGCACCGACACGGTGATGCTGGTGCACCTCGCCGCGGACCACGACCGGGCCACCGTGGTCAGCCTGCCGCGCGACACCTACAGCGAGATCCCCGACCACCTGGACGACGCCGGACGCCCGCACCCCGCGCATGTGCAGAAGCTGAACGCGGCCTACGCGGAGGGCGGGCCCGGGCTGACCGTGCGGACCGTGGAGCACCTCACCGGCGTCCACATCGATCACTATCTGGAGGTCGACTTCACCAGCTTCATGAAGACCGTCGACGAGGTGGGCGGCGTACGGCTGTGCACGGACCGGCCGCTCCAGGACCCCTTCAGCGGGCTGAACCTGCCGGTGGGCACCAGCACCCTCAACGGCGGCCAGGCCCTGGAGTACGTGCGCTCCCGCCACCTCGACGGCGCCGCCGACCTGGGCCGGATGCAGCGGCAGCAGCGCTTCCTCGCCTCGCTGCTGCACCGGGTCTCCGAGAGCGGGATGCTGGTGCACCCCGTGATGTTCCAGCAGGTCGTCGGCACACTGCTCGACTCGGTGCGGGCCGACCGCAGCCTCGACAGCGACGAGCTGATCGGGCTGGGACAGGCCATGCGGAACCTGAAGCCCGCCGCCACCGAATTCCTCTCGGTGCCGATCGCCTCCGCGAATTTCCCGGTGCCGCGCGTCGGCTCGACCGTGAAGTGGGACGAGGCCGCCTCAGCCAGGCTCTTCCAGGCCCTGCGCGACGACCGGCCGCTCACCCCGCGCGCGCCGTCCCGGGTCCACGACGCGAAGGGCCAGGCCCGGCAGCAGGACGCTCCGACGCCGGTGGAGGTGGCGCCCCCGGAGGTCCGGGTGCAGGTCTTCAACGGCAGCGGGCGCCAGGGGCTGGCGCGCGCCACGGACCTGGCGCTGCGCGCGACAGGCTTCAGCACGACGGGACTGCCGGCGGACGCGGGCACGGGCCCGGCCCAGGCGCGCACGGTGATCTCCTACGACCCGCACTGGGACCGCTCGGTCCGCTCCCTCGCGGCGGCGCTCCCCATGGCCGAACTCCGCCCCGCGCCTGGCCAGGGCCCGGTGATGCGGGTCACCCTGGGCACGGACTTCACATCGGTCCACGCGGTCCGCTTGCGCGTGCCCCAGGGAGGACCGGAGGTGATGACGGGCGACCGGGCCGCCTGCCCCTGAGCGCCGTTGCGCCTGCGGCGAGCGGCCTCAAACGCCGGCCGGGCTTGATTTTCGGCCTCGGCGCGGGCAAGTGCGGACCGTTTCCGGCCCGCATCAGCCAAAACCAAGCCCGTTGGGGGCACCTCCCAGCGGTAGCTGGGGGAGTTTGAGGACACGCGGCGCAGCCGCGTTCGGGGTCCGGGGCGGAGCCCCGCACCCACCGACCACAGAGGCCTAGTCGGCCAGACCTTCCGCGTTGCGGGACTCCCGGAGGTCCATGATCGCCCGGCGGCGGGCCAACCGGTGCGTGCGGCGGATCTGCGCCTCCTGATACCGCCGCCGGTCCCGCTCCGTCTCCGGCTCGACCGGCGGCACCCGCCGCGGCTTGCCGCCCTCGTCGACCGCGGCGAAGACCAGATACGCGCTGCCGACCTGGACCGCGGGCGTGGACTCGTTCCAGCGCTCCGCCATCACCCGCACGCCGACCTCCATGGAGCTGCGGCCCGTCCAGTTGACCTGTGCTTGCACATGAACGAGGTCGCCGACCTTGACCGGTTCGAGGAAGGCCATCTCGTCCATCGAGGCGGTGACGGCGGGGCCACCGGAGTGGCGGCCCGCGACCGCGCCGGCGACGTCGTCCACCAGTTTCATGATCACGCCACCGTGGACGGTGCCGAGGAGGTTGGTGTCACCCGCGGTCATGATGTGGGAGAGGGTCGTGCGTGAAGCGGACGTCGGCTTACCCGGTATGTCCGATTCCAGATCCGGGTCCTGAATGGTCATGTCCACCACTGTATGCCCGGGCGCATCCGAGGACCGGATTTGCATCAGCTCTGCAACAGCCCTGCCCCGATCATGTAGCGCCCCGCCTGTCGGCGGGACGGGCGGGCACACTCGGTCTCATGAGTGATTGGCCCGAAGGGCGGACCGACGAGCGGCAGGACCGGTACGGACGCGGCAGCGCGAGCGCCGAGCCGGAGGGCGTCCGCGCCATGCCGCATGTCCGCCGTGACGCCCCGCCGCGCCAGTACCGGCCCGTACCCGGCCAGAACTCCGGCGGCGCGGGCACTCCCCCGACCCCGGCGGCCCGTCCCGGCGACGGCTACAACACGGGCCAGGTCTACGGACACGGCGGCCCGGTGGGCCCGGACCGCGGCACCGGCGGCGGTGGCAGCCAGGGGCCGGGCGGCCGCGGCGGCCGGACCAGCCCGCCGAACTGGCGCAAGCGGATCACGGTCGGGCTGATCGCGTTCGTCGTGCTGCTGCTGGCCGTCTCCGTCAGCACGTACTTCTGGGCCGACTCGAAGATGCGCCGCGAGGTCGACCTGAGCAAGGTGAAGGACCGCCCCTCGGGCGGGAAGGGCACGAACTACCTGATCGTCGGTTCCGACAGCCGCGAGGGCCTGTCCGAGCAGGACAAGAAGGACCTCCACACCGGGTCCGCGGACGGCAAGCGCACCGACTCGATGATGATCCTGCACACCGGTGACAACGGCACCACGATGCTGAGCCTGCCCCGTGACTCGTACGTCACGATCCCCGCCTTCACCGGGCCGCAGTCCGGCAAGCAGTTCCCCGCGTCCACGCACAAGCTCAACGAGGCGTATTCGGACGGTGGGGCGGAGCTGCTGGCGCAGACCATCGAGTACAACACCGGACTGCATATCGACCACTACGCGGAAATCGGCTTCGGCGGTTTCCGCAATCTGGTCGACGCACTCGGTGGTGTCGACATGTGTCTGGACAAGCCGGTGAAGGACCGCGACTCGGGCGCGGACTTCAAGGCGGGCTGCCAGACGCTCAACGGCACGCAGTCGCTCGCGTTCGTGCGCCAGCGCCACCAGGAGGCCGACCAGGACCTGGGGCGGATGCGCAATCAGCAGAAGTTCCTGAACACCCTCGCCAAGCAGGCGGCCTCGCCGTCGACGGTCCTCAACCCCTTCCGCCTCTACCCCGTCATCGGCTCCGGGCTGGACACGCTCGTCGTCGACAAGGACATGGGGCTGACGGACCTGATGTCGATGTTCTGGTCGATGAAGGGCGTCACCGGCGGCGACGGCAAGCAGCTGACCGTGCCGATCTCCAACCCCAACCTCCCCACGCGGAGCGACGGCGTGGCGGTCAAGTGGGACACGGCCAAGGCCAAGCAGCTCTTCGACCAGCTCAGGAACGACGAGAAAGTCACCGCCGCCGACAAGTGACGTCCGGCGCGCCCCGGGTCAGGCGGGCTGGGGCCCGGTCGCGTTGATGACGGCGAACGTGCCGCCCTGCGGGTCCTGCACCACGGACATCCGGCCCGCCATCATGTCGAACGGCGGCACGAGGACGTTGCCGCCCGCGCGGATCAGGGCGTCGACCGTGCTGTCGGTGTCGTCGACCGAGAAGTACGCCAGCCAGTGCGAGGGCACGCCCTCCGGGAGCTTGTCGAGCCCCTGCATCCCGCCGACGGTCCGCCCGTCGACGTTGAGCGCGAAGTAGCCGTCCGCGCCCTCCATGGGCGCCGCCTGGATGCCCAGGGCTGCGGAGAGGAAGGCGGTGGCGGCGCCGGTGTCGCTGGTGTCGAGCTCGTTCCAGATCAGCGCGCCGTGCTCGTTGACGACGCCCGCGCCGGGGAAGTCCTTGGCCTGCCACAGCCCGACCACGGCGTCGGTCGGGTCGGAGATGAGGGACATCCGGCCGAGCGTCATCACGTCCGTCGCCGGCATCATCACCGTGCCGCCCGCCTTGGCGACCTTCTTCTCGGTGGCGTCCACGTCGGCGGTCGCGAGATAGGTGGTCCACACGGTCGGCGGGGTCGGCCCGCCGTCGGGCGACGTCGCGGTCATGATGCCGGCCACCGGCTTGCCCCTCAGCGTGCAGACTGCGTAGCCGCCGGTCTCCGGCGGTCCGACCTCGCCCTGCCAGCCGAAGAGGTCGCGGTAGAAGTCCAGGGCCGCCTGCTGGTCGGGCACCATGAGGTCGACCCAGCAGGGGGTGCCGGGTGCGTACGGGCCGGTTACATCGGGCATGTCGAGAGCCTCCAAGACGGTGGTGGGCCGGGCACCCACGGGCTCAACGTTCAGCGCTCCGCCCGTGCCCCGCCACCGGCATTGACCCGTCCGGGCGCGACCCCGCCGGTCACCCGATGAAGTCGATCTCCGACACCAGCCGCACCCCCGTACGGCACAGCACCCGGCGCCGCACGGCGGAGATGGCCTCGTGGAAGCGCGCGGCGTTCGCGCCCTCGTCGGCGACCAGCGTGTGGTGGCGGGAGGAGACCCGGACGCCCTCCGCCACGGGGGCGCCGAGTTCGTAACCGGCCCGGTGGATGAGCCAGCTGGCGCTGACCCGGGTCGTCCCGTCGGGGAAGTCGTTGACCGGCGCACCGTCCCGGCGCAGCCGCGCCGCCCGGGCGCGGGACACCTCGGGGCTGAGGAAGACGCTGCCGGCCGACCGCCGGTCGCCGTCGGCGCAGTCCAGCACCATGCCCTTGCCCCGGCGCACGGCCAGCACCGCCTGGGCGGCTTCGGCGAGCGGGACCCTGGCGCCGACGGGAACGTCGAGCTCCGCGGCGACGGTGCGGTAGGTGACGGGGGCGCTCAGCGGGGAGCGGCGCAGGGCGAAGAGGAGGCTGAGCAGGGTCCAGCGGCGGGAGTGTTTGAGGGCGCTGGTGCGGTGGCCCAGCGCGCAGGCCGCGGCGTCCAGGACGACACGGCGGCGCAGCTTCCAGTCCCAGGCCACGGCGTGGACCAGGGTGTCGGAGATCTCCTGGCCGTACGCGCCGACGTTCTGCACGGGTGTCGCGCCGGTGGTGCCGGGGATGCCCGCCAGCATCTCCATGCCGGTCAGGTTCTCGGCGATGAGGGTCCGGACCAGCTCGCCGAGCGGGTGGCCGGCCTGGACCTCGACCAGCACCCGGCGGTCGTCGTCGCGGTCCCGCACGCGGATGCCCCTGGTGGCCATGCGCAGCACGGGGGCTGTGCAGCCCGCGTCGCCGATCAGTACGTTGCTGCCCGCCCCGAGGCACACCGGCCCGCCCGGGCGGCCCTGGGCGAACGCGACGAACTCGGGGAAGTCCGCGGGGTCGTCCAGCTCGGCGAGCGCCGTGGCCGGTCCGCCGATGCCCAGGGTCGTCATCGGCGCGAGCGGTGTGCCGTAGGTGATGCGCATGTGCCTCTCTCCCGGAAGGCCGGCCGGTGGCTGTCAGCCCGCTGTCGTCGCGGGGCGCCGGGCCAGCAGGTGTTCGGTCCGCTGTACGACGTGGCGTACGGCTGTGGCGTTGTGCTCCTCGAAGCGGCGGCGGAGGCCCGCGAGGCGGACGTTGGCGCGGACGGAGGTGGTGTGCTCGGCGAGGTCCAGCGCGGCGTCGGCGGCCGCGGCCGCGCCGTCGACGTCCCGGCGCGCGAGCCGGGCCTCGGCCAGCGAGGTGTGGTGCAGCAGCCGGTTGAGCGGCTGGGTCTCTCCCAGGAGCTCCAGGCCGTGCGCGAGGTTCTCCTCGGCGCGGTCGGGCCGGCCGGTCTCCAGCCAGGCGCGGCCCGCGTCGGCCACCATGACGGCGGGGACCAGCCAGTAGCCCCAGGGGGCCCCGACGCCGGCCTCGCGTCCGTCGCTGAGCCCGGCCGCCTCGTCCAGCACCCGCTCGCAGCTCTTCCTGTCGCCGAGGCTGGCGTGGGCCCTGGCCTGGCGGGTGGCGAGCAGGGCCTGGCCGAGTCCCACGGGTTCGTTCTCCACGCCCTTGCGGGCGATCCGGATGAGCCGCAGAGCCTCCTCGCCCCGCCGGTCCCAGGCGGCGTGGTAGCTGAGGCAGGAGATGATGTACGCGCCCAGCAGCCGGTCGCCGGCGGTGCGCGCGGCGTGCAGGGCGCCCAGCAGATGGGTCCTGCTCTGCGCTTCCATGCCGAGGTCGGCGGCGATCCACCCGGCGAGCTGGCCGAGTTCGGCGACGGCGGTGTGCAGGCGTACGCCGGTCGGCTCGTCGTAGGAGGCCTCGGCGGCCAGCTTCCTGGCCCAGCGGAGGTCCTGGAGCGTCCAGTCCAGGACGAGCTTGCCGCCGCAGGTGTCGTCGAGCCGGCGCAGTTGGCAGATGCGGGCGACGAGGGCGGCGAGCATGGCGGGGCCGACCTCCTCGCCGCCGGTCCGTGCCACCGGTGGCCGGTCGGTGTCCACCAGCCAGTCCACGGCGGCGTCGACCGCTTCGCGTCCGGACTGCCGTTCCGGTGTGCCCCGCTGCGGCGGGAGGTGGAGTCCTCCGGTGCTCCTGGCGGCGGGTTTCACGGACCACAGGGCGTCCACGGTGACGGTCTCGCCCAGTCGGCCGGAAAGGATTTTCGCGACCACGTGTGGCAGACGGCCCCGGGGGCGGGAGCCCTTCAGCCAGTTGTAGGGGGCCTTGCTGCTGATGGTGCCGGTACCGCAGATCCTGTTGATCTCGCGGGCCAGTCGCTCGGGCGACCAGGACAGCCGCTGGAGACAGGACGTCAGCGCTGACGTGTCGTACATGTGGGGGGACCTCGACCTCAACGGCGCTCGGTTGCGGAGCGCGAGCCGGCTGGCCTGCACGGACGGTGTCATCCGACGCTACTTTCGCCGGATCGAGGGTCGTGGCACATGTGATCGACGACATAGTTGACCTATGCATTCAGGGTGTCGGTTCCGGTCATTCGCCGAACGACCGGTTCCCTGCGGCGGATTTCGGCGAGTGGGTGCCCGCGTACGCCGCGACGGCGGTCCGCGGGGCGGCCGGGGCAGGGCGAAGGGTGCGCCAGTAGACGAGAGTTCCGGCAGTCAGCACCCCGACCGCGAAGAGGAAAGGCGACTGAAATGATCCGGTCGCCTCGGCCAGCCAGCCGGTGAGCAGGACTCCCCCGGTGCTGGCCGCCGTGTTGGCGAAATTCATCAGGCCGCTGACAGCTCCGACCGCCCCGGGCGGCGCGAGGAGACCGGGCAGGCTCCACGCCACAGGGGCCGCGACGGCGAGCCCACTGAGGGACACCGACATCCAAAGGACGGCGGCGGCCGGTGAATTGCTGGTGCCCGCCCAGCCTATGGTCGCGCCGACGGCCAGCCCTCCGGTCAGTACGGTTCTGCGGACCCGTTCCGGATCGCGGCCCCGGCGTACGAGCCGGTCGACGAGCCATCCGCCGACCAGGATTTCCGCCACGGTCGCCGCGCCCCAGGGCACCATGGCGTAGAGGCCCGATTCCAGAAGCTCGGCTTCGAATTCCTGCTGGAAGAACTGGGGCATCCAAGTGAGCACCACATTGATGGTGTAGCCGTAACAGGCGAAGCCGAGCGTCAGGCCCCAGACGCGCGGGGAGCGCAGGGCCGGGCGCCACTGCCGGGCGGTGTTCCGTTCGGCGTCGCGGGCGCCTCCGGCGATGATGTGCGCCCTTTCCCCGGGGCTCATCCGGGTGTGTTCGCACGGCTCCTTGTAGACCCACCACCAAACAGCCGCGAAGAGCAGGCTGAGCATCCCGGTGAAGAGAAATCCGGCTCGCCAGCCCCAGCTGCTCATCACCCATGCGAGGACGGGGAAGGCGACCATGTTGGAGAGCTTGGTCGCCCCGTCGAACAGGGCGGTGGCCATGCCTCGTTCGCCGGTCGGGAACCAGGAGGAGGTCGCTTTCGCGGCGCCCACCATGGAGGGGCCCTCGGCGATCCCGAGCAGCGTCCGGGACAGGATGACGAGCCCCAGGCCGCCCGCCACCGAGGTCAGCAGGCTGGCGAGACCCCACAGGACGGCGGCGATCCGGGTGAGCCTCTTCACCCCGAAGGCGTCGACGAGGAATCCGGCCGGTAACTGCATCAGGCAGTAGGACCAGCTGAACGCCGAGAGCACTATGCCCAGTTGCCGCAGATCCAGGGCGAATTCATCGGCGATCGATGCACTCGCCACCGACAGGGCGGTGCGGTCGAGGAAGTTGACGACGACGCCTCCGGCGACGACACCGCCGATCGCCCAGCGGGCGCGGCCAACGGATGGCATGGAACTCGGCCGACCTTTCGTTTCTCGGCCGCCGTGGGCACACGGCGGCGCAGGATGTACCGGCTGCCCACGTCCCTGCCCTCGCATGCGGTCCGAAGCCGCTGCTGACCGAGTTGACCGCCCTGACCGAGCTGACCGGCGGCACGCCTTCACAAGGAGTCACTGCCGGGGTGCAGTATGTCGTTGCGCCTGATGGTGAGAAGCGACGGGGGCAGCGGATATGCCGTTCGTGGCATCGGGCGCTCAGCAGGCGGCGAGGAGTAAAGGCAGTGACTGACGAGACACGCTTGACGCCCCATCAGGAACGCATAGCCGAGCTTGTCGTGGCGGGTCGCACGAACCGGGAGATCGCCCAGCGGCTGTCCGTATCGATCAGGGCCGTGGAACTGCACATGACGAATATCTACCGACGGCTCGGCATTCAGCGCCGGGCCCAGCTCCACGGCGCATTACGGCAGTACGCCTGATCTCGAACACATCCGAATCCTGCGGGGCCGCCCTCTCCACCGGGCGGCCCCGCAGGATTCTTTTCGCTGTTCCGGGACCGCTCCGGAAGGTTCTGCGGTAAACCGTAGTGCCGCCCCCGGCCACCCCTTCTAGCGTTGTCGCACCGGCACTTGGGAAGGGGAGGGAATGGAAACTCGTACCCGCCGGGCAGGCGTCGTCGTTCCATCGGGGAACGCTACGGTCGAGCCCGAGTTCCAACAGCTCCTGTCGCACTGGGGCGCGGTATACGCGGCACGTCTCCCCGTATTCCCCGATCGCGATCTGCGGCAGCGGCTGGAGGGCTACAACGATTCCGCGCGCAGCGTCATCGAGGGATTCGGGAGGCTCGAACTCGACGCCGTCGTCATCGCGTGCAGCGGCGGCCACTACCTCCAGGGACCGGAGGCCGACCGGGAGTTCTGTCTCGGCCTCAGCCACCGGCTCGGGGTGCGCGTCGTCTCGGTCACCCAGGCGATCGTGGAGTGCTTCCGCGCGTACGGCCTGACCGGCATGACGCTCGTCTCTCCGTACGCCCCCTGGCTGACGGAGCTGTCGGTCGCCTATTGGGAGGCCGCCGGGCTGCGCGTCGACGGCGTGGTGTCGGTGGAGTCGGCCAAGGGCTTCTCGCCGTACGACGTCACCACGGACGACCTGGTCCGGCAGGTGCGTGACGCACGGCTCCCCGGGAACGGGCCGCTGCTCTTCACCGGGACCGGCATGCCCACGCTGGGCGCGCTGCGCACCCTGCGCGAGGACCACCGGACCCTGCTCACATCGAACCTGTGCGGTGCCTGGTGGGCGGTCAACGCGGGCGGCGGGTGGAGCGAGGAAGCGTTCGAGGACTGGCCGGTGCCGGGCGTGGCCACCGGCCGCCCCGCGCGGCCGGTCCTGCTCCAGGAGACGTCCCTCGGCACGGCGGAGTCGGCATGAGCGGCGCCCGGTCCACCGCGGACGGGCCGGACGTGGTCGTCGTCGGTGCCGGTCCCGTGGGACTGACCGCCGCCCTCGTGCTCGCCCGGCGAGGCGTGCCGGTGACCGTGGCGGAGAGCGGCGAGGGGCTGAACACGGCCTCCCGGGCCTCCACCTTCCACCCGGCCACCCTCGACCTCCTGGCGGAGCTAGGCGTCGTCGACGGACTCCACGCGGTGGGGCGCCGGGTGGACCGCGTGCAGTGGCGCGACCTGTCCGGTGCGGTGCTCGCGGAGATGGACTTCGACGTGCTGCGAGGGGCCACGGGCTTTCCGTACCGCTTGCACGCGGAGCAGTCCGCGCTCACCGCGCTGCTGCTGCGGGAGCTGCGGTCCCTGCCGCACGTGCGGCTGCTGTTCGGCTGCACGGTGACGGGCGTGGAGCACCTCGGGCCGACGGTCCGGGTGCACGGCCACACGGACGAGGGCAGGTGCAGCGTCGACGGGCGGTACGTCATCGCGGCCGACGGCGCGCACAGCACCGTCAGGAAGTGCCTGGGCGTCCCCTTCCACGGTGAGGACTATCCGAGCTACGCGCTGCGCTGCATCACGCCCGTACCCCTGGACCGGCACGCGCCGGGGCCGGCCGCGCTCACCTACGTCCGGGACGGCAGACAGTCGTGCAGCCTGCTCGGGCTCCGGGACCACTGGCGGGTGATCTTCCGCGTGCCCGCCGCCGTGGACGCGGCGGAGGCGGCCCGGCCGGAGTTCTACGGGCCGCTGCTCGACACCGTGCGGGAGGGCCTCCCCGCGGTGGATCCGGCGGCCTTCACCGCCCACACCTACCGGCTCTCCCGGCATGTCCTCGACGACTACTGCCACGGCCGGGTGCTGTTCATGGGCGACGCCGCCCATGTGACCTCGACGGCCGGCGGCATGAACATGAACTGCGGGCTGCACGACGCCGTGGCCGTCTCCTCGGAACTGGCGGACGTGCTCGACGGGCGCGCCGGACCGGACGCCTTGGACCGCGCCCTGGCGCTGCGGCGCGCCGTGCTGGTGCGACAGGTCCTGCCGCGCAGCGAGGCCCGCGTCTCCGGGGTGGCCGCTCCCGATCCCACGGCGCTGGCGGACGGCGTCCGGGAGATCAGGAGGATCGCGGCCGACCCCCGGCTCACCCACCGGTACCTGTGGCAGGCGTCGATGCTCGACAGCGCGCCGCGCCTGACCACGGGCGTGTGAAATCCGGCCGGGCCTTCTCCGCTCTCCCACACACGCAAGGGACTCGTATGCGCATTTGGCTTCAGAAGCACACGGTTCAGGGGCGGTTACCACTGCTGGACACCTGGTACCGCGAGCACATGGACGCGGTGGCCTCGCCCGGAACCGTCGTGGACATCAAGACCCTGCCGGACGACGCCTACGGCGACCGGACACCGGTCGACCTCGTGCAGTACAGCGCGCTCGCCGTGATGTTCGACGACTATTTCGGGCGCACCGCCGTGGCGGCCGAACGCCGGGGATACGACGCGTGGGTCATCGCCGCGGGACAGGACCCCGGCCTGGTCGCGGCACGCACACGGGCCGCCATTCCGGTGCTCGGGTACGGGGAGACCGCCTTCCACCTGGCGGCGATGTTCGGTTACCGGTTCGCCGTCGTGGGTTTCAACTCCGGTCTGGAAGAGCCCATTCGGGAGAACATCCAGCGGTACGGACTGACCGGCCGACTCGCGGCGTACGAAATCGTCGGCGCCGGGAGCGAACTCGTCCACAAGGCGATGTCGGGCGACTGCGGCCCGTTCGCGGAATCCTTCGCGGACGCCGCCCTGCGAGCCGCCCGCAAGGGCGCGCAGATCATCATCCCCGGCGAGGGATTCCCCAACGAGGTCCTCTGGCACCTGGGAATCCACGAGCTGCACGGACTTCCCGTCGTGGACCCCGCGGGGCTGCTCGTCCGCATGGCGGAGACCGCGGTGCACGCCGGGCAGCTGGGCATCCTCTCCCGGCCCACCACCGGCCACCGGTTCCGCCGGCCCGATGCCGGGGTCGTCGACCACCTGCAAGAAGTGCTCCTCAACGCGATGAACGGAAAGGACGGCATCACCTCATGACCCCTCACACCCCTTCCACCGGCCGGCCCGCGAACCCGCTCGGGCTGGTGCACCGCCCGCGCCGGCTGCGCCGGTCCCCGGCGATGCGGCGCCTGGTCGTCGAGACCCGGGTGCACGCCCACAATCTGGTCCAGCCCCTCTTCGTCCGCGAGGGCATCTCGGCTCCGCAGCAGGTCAATTCGATGCCGGGCGTGGTCCAGCACACCCGCGACTCCCTGCGCAAGGCGGCGCACGAGGCCGCGGCCGCGGGGGTGGGCGGGCTGATGCTCTTCGGCATCCCCGAGGAGAAGGACGCCCTGGGCACGGGCGCCCTGGATCCCGACGGGATCCTTCAGCAGGCCGTCCGCGACGTGGTGTCGGAGGTCGGTGACGCCCTCGTCGTCATGACGGACGTCAATCTCGACGAATACACCGACCACGGCCACAGCGGAGTGCTCGACGCCTCCGGTGACGTGGACAATGACGCCTCCCTGGTGAAGTTCGGGGAGATGGCCGTGGTCCAGGCGCAGGCCGGGTCCCAACTGGTCGCCCCCAGCGGAATGATGGACGGCCAGATCGGATACATGCGGTCGGCCCTGGATGCGGCCGGATTCCCGCACATACCGATCATGGGCTACTCCGCGAAGTACGCCTCGTCCTTCTACGGACCTTTTCGCGAGGCTGTGAACTCCTCGCTGAAGGGGAATCGCAAGACCTACCAGCAGAACCCCGGGAACGCCCGGGAATCGCTCCACGAGGTGGCACTCGACGCCGCCGAGGGCGCCGACATGGTGATGGTGAAGCCCATCACGACCTATCTCGACGTCGTGTCCGCGATCACCGAACTGGTCAATGTGCCGGTGGCCGCGTACCACGTGTCCGGGGAGTACGCGATGGTGGAGGCGGCCGCGGCCCGGGGCTGGATCGACCGGGAGTCCGCCGTCGTCGAGACGCTCACCTCGATAAGGCGGGCCGGTGCCTCGATCATCCTGACCTATTGGGCCACGGAGTTCGCCACCAAGCTCCCCGCCTGACCGCCACGGGAATTCCTCAGGAACGACACCAGACGGTAGGTGTGATCATTGTGAAAGGGAATACCCCTGACGTCGGCATCGACAGGATCGCGGTCGTCGGCGTCAGCCATGCCACCACCCCGGTGAGCCTGCTGGAAGAAGTGGCGCTCGCCGACGACGAACTCGACGGCGTCCATGCGGCGATCTCCGGATCGGGCGGTGCCGCCGCCCTGGTGCTGGCCACCTGCAACCGACTCGAGCTCTACGTAGAGTCCGACGACTCCGCCGCCGCGAGCCGCGCACTGGGCGAGCTGATCGCCCGGCGGGCGGGCGCGGCCGCCGAGGAAGTGCGCGCCCAGCTGCACGTCCGCCGGGGCGAGGAAGCGGTGCACCATCTGTTCTCGGTGGCGAGCGGGCTGGAGTCCCTGGTCATCGGCGAGGACCAGATCCTGGGACAGGTGAAGTCCGCTCTGTCCGGGGCGCAGGAGCGGGGCTCCGCGGGGCGCCTGCTCAACCAGCTGGGCCAGAAGGCCCTCCGGCTCGGCAAGCGCGTGCGCACCGAGACCGGCATCAACGAGGCCGGGCGGTCCCTGGCCACCCTGGGGCTCCAGCGCCTGGAGCGCACGCTGGGGGCGCTGGCCGGCAAGTCCGTGCTGCTGGTCGGCGCGGGCTCGATGGGGGCCGTGGTGGCCGCCGACCTGCGCCGCGCGGGCCCAGGTGAGCTGTTGATCGCCAACCGCACGGTGGAGCGCGCGGAGCGGCTCGCCGAGCGGTACGCCGGCCGGGCGGTGCCCATGGAGCGGGTGCCGGAGCTCCTCGCCGACGTCGACCTGGCGGTGTGCTGTGTCGGCGGGACGGGCAGCGTGATCCGGGCGGCCCACGCCGAGCGGGCCGTGCGGGCCCGGGGCGGGCGGGAGCTGTTCCTGCTCGACCTCGCCATGCCGCGGAACATCGACGCGGAGGTCGCCGCGGTTCCGGGCGTCGTCGTGGTGGATCTCGAACGGCTCGCGGAGACCGGCCCGGAGGCGGCCTCGGCCATGTCGAGCCTCGCGGCCGCCCGGAAGCTCGTGGCGGAGGAGGTCGGCGAGTTCGTGGCCGCCCAGCGGGTGGCACGCGCCGCCCCCGTGGTGGCCGCGATGCGCTCGGCGGCGTCCGCCGTGGTGAGCACGGAGATCGACCGGCTCACGCAGCGGATGCCGGATCTCGGGTCCCAGGAGCACGCGGAGATCGCGCGTTCCGTCCGCCGCATCGTGGACAAGGTCCTGCACGGCCCGACCGTGCGCGCCCGGCAACTGGCCGAGGAGGCGCAGGGCGAGCTCTATGTCGAAGTCATGGTCCGGCTCTTCGCCCCCTCCTTCCCCGAGCAGGGGGCGCCCGGGTCCCGGGCCGGCGCCTCTGCGGCCGCATAAATGCGACTGGTGTTCCGGCCGGGCAGGCCGAACGACGGCCTGCCCGGCTCCCCACACGCGGTTCCCACCGCCTCATGACTTTCGGAGAAGCGTGAACAGCGACACGAATACATCCGTTTCCCGGGCCCTCTTCGAGCGTGCCCGCGCCGTGATCCCCGGCGGCGTCAACTCCCCCGTGCGCGCTTTCGGCGCGGTGGGCGGCACGCCCCGCTTCATGGCCTCCGGCAGCGGCCCGTACCTCACGGACGCGGACGGCAACGAGTACGTCGACCTCGTGAGCTCCTGGGGTCCGCTGATTCTCGGGCACGCCCACCCGGGTGTCCTGGAGGCCGTGCGCCGGGCCGCCGACCTGGGCACGTCCTTCGGCGCGCCGGTCGAGGCCGAGGTGGCGCTGGCCGAGGAGATCGTGGCCCGGATCGCGCCGGTGGAGTCGGTGCGACTGGTCAACTCCGGTACGGAGGCGACGATGTCGGCCATCCGGCTGGCACGCGGGTTCACGGGCCGGGCGAAGGTGGTGAAGTTCGCGGGCTGCTACCACGGGCACGTGGACGCGCTGCTCGCCGCCGCGGGCTCGGGCCCGGCCACTCTTTCGCTCCCGGACACCCCGGGCGTGACGGGGGCCGCGGCAGGCGACACGATCGTCCTGCCGTACAACGACCTGCGGGCGGTGGAGGAGGCCTTCGCCGCCCACCCCGACGCGATCGCGTGCGTGATCACCGAGGCGTCGCCCGGCAACATGGGTGTGGTGCCGCCGCGTCCGGGCTTCAACGCCGGGCTGCGCGAACTGTGCCACCGGCACGGGGCGCTGTATGTGTCGGACGAGGTGATGACCGGCTTCCGGGCGAGCGCGACCGGCTGGTACGGGATCGACGGCGTGGCCCCGGACCTGATGACGTTCGGCAAGGTCATGGGCGGCGGCTTCCCGGCGGCGGCCTTCGGCGGCCGGGCGGACGTGATGCGGCTGCTGGCCCCGGACGGCCCGGTGTACCAGGCCGGGACCCTGTCGGGGAACCCTGTGGCCGCCGCCGCCGGGCTGGCCACGCTCCGGGCGTGCACCCCGGAGGTCTACGAGCATCTCGACGCAGCGGCACGGCAGTTGGGCAATCTGGTGTCGCAGGCGCTGGCCGCGGAGGGTGTGCCGCACCGGGTGCAGTACGCGGGGACCATGTTCTCGGTCTTCTTCACCGGCGCGGAGGTCGTCGACTTCGACGGCGCGCGGGCGCAGGACACCGCGCGGCACACGGCGTTCTTCCACGAGATGCTCGCGCGCGGGGTGTATCTGCCGCCGTCGGCGTTCGAGGTGTGGTTCCTGTCGGCCGCGCACGACGACGCGGCACTGGGGCGGGTGGCCGACGCGCTGCCGGCCGCGGCGAAGGCCGCCGCGGCGGCGGGCGCCTGAGCGGCTACGCCTCGTTCGCCGCGTAGGCCAGCAGGAGGTCGAGGAGGCCCGGGTAGCGGGCCTCCAGATCCTCCGAGCGCAGCGAGACGAAGCACCGCGTGCCCTCGGAGCGGATACGGGTGACGCCCGCCTCGCGGAGGGTCTTGTTGTGATAGCTCATCGTCGACTTCGGTATGGCGCCCGCGTGTTCCGCCAGGCCGCCGACCGTGTGCTCGCCGCGCTCGCGGAGCAGGCCGACGAGCCTGCTGCGCGTCGGGTCGCTGAGCGCGAACAGGACGTCGTGCAGCCGGATGTCCTCGGGGGCCGGGTGGTGGTAACTGCGCACCCTCGAAGACTAGTCCGGTTTCGCTGTTTCTAGAAACGTAGAACGAATGGCGGGACACCTTCCGCCGGGTGAAGTGGCGCATTGCTGAGCACAGTTGACGAACTGTACGATCCATTGGACTAAATCTTTCGAACAAAGGAGAGTCCATGCGCCGTACGGTTCTGCTGGCCTTCGGGACCTTCGCCCTGGGGATGGACGGCTTCATCATGACCGGCCTGCTGTCCGACATCTCGGGAGACTTCGACGTCTCCCTGTCGTTAGCCGGGCAGCTGGTCACCGCCTTCACCCTCTGCTACGCGCTGGCCGCCCCCGTCTGCACCGCCGTGCTCTCCAGCAAGCCGGCCAAGCTGGTCCTCCTGGGCGCGCTCCTGGTCTTCACCCTCGGCAACGGGCTGAGCGCGCTGTCGAGTTCGTACCCCCTCCTGCTCGTCGCCCGCGCGATCGCCGGGATCGGCGCCGGGATCTACATGCCGATGGCCGCCACGACGGCCGCGGCGCTGGTGGAGCCGGAGCAGCGCGGCCGCGCGCTGGGACTGGTGCTGGGCGGGCTCAGCATCGGCACCGTCCTGGGCATGCCCGCGGGCCTCGCCCTGGCCCATCTCTTCGGCTGGCGGCTCACCCTGTGGGCGGTCACCGGCCTCGGCCTGCTGGCGCTGATCGGCATCGGCATCCTGCTGCCCGAACTGCCCGGCTCGCCCCCGATGCGGCTGCGCCGGCGCATGGCCGTGCTCGGCGACCCCAAGGTCGCGTCGATCGTCGTCGTGTCCTTCGTCGCGAACATCGCGAGCCTCGGCCTCTACACCTATCTGGCCCCCGTGCTGAAGTCGGTCGGCCACATCGGCAACCCGATCCCGTACCTCGCCACCTGGGGCATCGGCGGCATCCTCGGCAGCCTGCTGATCGGCGTCGTCATCGACCGCACACGGCGGTCGTTCTCGCTGTTCACCGTGGTGATGCTGGCGTTCGCCGCGGCCATGGTGGTGGTGCCCCTGGCCGGTGGGGTGCACGCGCTGCTCTTCCTGCCGCTGCTGGTCTGGGGAGCGGCGGGGTTCGCCTCCCCCGCGCCGCAGCAGGAACAGCTCCTGGCCGCGCGCCCGGACAACAGCAATGTGGTGGTCGCGCTCAACGACTCGGCGATCTACCTGGGCAGTGCCGTCGGCTCGGCGCTGTTCGGCGCCGTGCTGGCCGCCGGGCTGCCGATGTCCGCCCTGCCGTACGTGGCGGCCGGGTTCGCCGTCCTCGGGCTGCTCGTCCATCTGCTCGTCGTGCCGAACGTGTCCGCCCGTACGAGCGGAGCCTCCGGCACCGGCTCGCCCGTCCCCGCCGAGGCGACGGCCGTCACCGAATGACCACCGGCCGGCCCGGAATCCATGCCTTCGGATTACCGCAGTGCCCCGCCGGATCCGTCTTCATAGCATCGCGATCAAGCCGATAGCGCGGGAGGTAACCGCATGTGCGGAATTGCAGGTTGGGCGGATTTCGACCGTGATCTGAGGGGCGAGCTCGCCACTTTCGGGAAAATGGTCGACACCATGGAATGCCGTGGCCCGGACGCCGAAGGGGCGTGGGTCGACCGGCACGCGGCACTGGGGCACCGCAGGCTCGCCGTCATCGACATCGAGGGCGGCACCCAGCCGATGGTGGCCGAGGAGGACGGCAGGACCCTGGCCGTCCTCACCTACAGCGGCGAGGTCTACAACTTCCTCGAACTGCGCCGCGAACTGGAGGGCCGGGGCCACCGGTTCCGCACCCGCAGCGACACGGAGGTCGTGCTGCGCGCCTATCTCGAATGGGGCGCCGGCTGCGCGGAGCGGCTGAACGGGATGTACGCCTTCGCCGTGTGGGACGTGCGCAAGGAAGAACTCTTCCTCATACGCGACCGCATGGGAATCAAACCGCTGTATTACGCCGCCACCGGCTCCGGGGTCCTTTTCGGGTCGGAGCCCAAGGCCATTCTGGAGAGCGGCCTCGTCGCTCCGGTCGTCACCGCGGAGGGCATGGCCGAGGCGCTGAGCGTCGTCAAGACGCCGACGCACGCGATCTACCGCGACCTGCGCGAGGTGCGGCCCGGCCATGTGGTGCGCGTGCACCGGGGCGGCGTCACCCCGCAGCGGTACTGGGCGCTGGAGGCCCGCCCGCACACCGACGACCTCGACACGACGATCGCCACCGTGCGCGACCTCCTCTCCGACACCGTGGAGCGGCAGCTCGTCTCCGACGTCCCGCTGTCCAGCCTGTTGTCGGGCGGCCTCGACTCGAGCGCGATCACCGGTTTCGCGGCGGCCCGCGGCCCCGTCCGCTCCTTCGACGTCGACTACGTCGGCTACACCGAGAACTTCCGGCCCAACGCCATGCGGCCGGAGTCCGACGCCCCGTACGTCACCGACGTGGTCCGGCACCTGGGCACCGACCACGCCAGTCTCGTCCTGCACACCGAGCAGCTCGCCGACCCCGGCGTGCGCGCCGCCGTGCTGCGGGCCCGCGACCTGCCGCTGAGCGTGAGCGACCTCGACACCTCGCTGTACCTGCTGTTCCGGGCGGTCCGCGAGCGGTCGACCGTCGCGCTGTCGGGCGAGGCCGCCGACGAGCTCTTCGGCGGGTACCGCTGGTTCCACGACGAGGAGGCGGTGCACGGGGACACCTTCCCCTGGCTGGTCGTGATGGGCCCCAACGCCCAGGGCGGCGGCGGGATCATGGACCAGGCGTTCCTGGACAAGCTCGATATTCCCGGCTACATCCGGCAGCGCTACAGCGAGGCCCTGGCCGAGGTGCCGGTGCTGGCGGGCGAGACGGGCCTCGAACGGCGGATGCGCGAGATCAACCACCTGCACCTGACCCGGCTCGTGCAGTGGCTGCTGGACCGCAAGGACCGGATGAGCATGGCCAGTGGCCTGGAGGTGCGCGTCCCGTTCTGCGACCACCGCCTGGTCGAGTACGTCTTCAACACCCCGTGGGCGATGAAGACCTTCGACGGCCGGGAGAAGAGCCTGCTGCGGGCGGCGACCTCCCACCTCCTGCCGCGCTCGGTCGTGGAGCGCAAGAAGAGCCCGTACCCCGTGACCCAGGACCCCACCTATATGCAGGCCGTGCGCGAGGAGCTCAGGGCCCTGCTGGCCGACCCCGACGCCCCGGTCGCCCCCTTGCTCGACCGCGAGGCGGCGACGGCCGCGGCCGCCCGCACGGACAGCCCCACCGGCGAGTGGGGCCGCTACCCGGTCGAGTCCGTCATCCAGTGGAACGCGTGGCTGAAGCGCTACAACGTCACCCTGGAATTCTGAGCCGCCCCACCGGCAGCACCACGGCCCCCGGCGCGATCGCGTCGGGGGCCGTGGTGTCGGTGCGGGGCCGGCTACTTCGGCAGGTTGCGCGCCATGACGATGCGCTGAACCTGGTTCGTGCCCTCGTAGATCTGGGTGATCTTGGCGTCGCGCATCATGCGCTCCACCGGGTAGTCACGGGTGTAGCCGTAGCCGCCGAGCAGCTGGACGGCGTCCGTGGTGACCTCCATGGCGACGTCGGAGGCGAAGCACTTGGCCGCGGCGCCGAAGAAGGTGAGGTCGCCGTCGACGCGCTCGGACTTGGCCGCGGCCGAGTACGTCAGCTGGCGGGCGGCCTCCAGCTTCATCGCCATGTCGGCGAGCATGAACTGGATGCCCTGGAAGTCGGCGATCGGCTTGCCGAACTGCTTGCGCTCCAGGACATAGCCCTTGGCGTAGTCCAGCGCGCCCTGCGCGATGCCCAGCGCCTGCGCCGCGATGGTGATGCGGGTGTGGTCGAGGGTCTTCATCGCGGTCGCGAAGCCGGTGCCCTCCTCGCCGATCATGCGGTCGGCGGGGATCCGGACGTTGTCGAGGTAGACCTCGCGGGTCGGGGAGCCCTTGATGCCGAGCTTCCTCTCCGGCGCGCCGAAGGAGACGCCCTCGTCGGACTTCTCCACCACGAAGGCGGAGATGCCCTTGGAGCGCTTCTCGGGGTCGGTGACGGCCATGACCGTGTAGTACTCGCTGACGCCCGCGTTGGTGATCCAGCGCTTCACGCCGTTGAGGACGTAGTGGTCGCCGTCGCGCACGGCCTTGGTCTTCATGCCGGCCGCGTCCGAGCCCGCGTCGGGCTCCGAGAGGGCGTACGAGAACATCGCCTCGCCCTTGGCGAGCGGGCTCAGGTAGCGCTTCTTGAGGTCGTCCGAGCCGGAGAGCACGACGGGCAGCGAGCCGAGCTTGTTGACCGCCGGGATCAGGGAGGAGGAGGCACAGACGCGCGCGACCTCCTCGATGACGATCACCGTGGCCAGCGCGTCGGCACCGGCGCCGCCGAACTCCTCGGGGACGTGCACGGCGTGCAGATCGGCGGCCACCAGGGAGTCGAGCGCCTCCTGGGGGAAGCGGCCCTCCTCGTCCACCTCGGCGGCGAACGGCGCGATCTTCGCCTCGGCGAGCGAGCGCACGACCTTGCGGAGCTCGTCGTGCTCCTCGGAAGGCCGGTACAGGTCGAAGTCCTTTGATCCCGCCAAGGCGTACTCCCCTGAGAGTTAACTACCGTTTAGTAACCCCGATTCTAGGGGCGGCTTCCGGACGGGTATACGTGAGCTTGCCGACAGCGACCGCACGGCGGTCCGCGCTGCGCCCGGCCTTCATGGCCTCTCCCGAGATCCTTCCCGGCCCCCGCCCCGACTATGCTCGGGCAGCGCAGTCCGGCCCGTCAGCACATGGAGCACCGCATGGCCCTCAAGATCACCGTGATCGGCACCGGCTACCTCGGCGCCACCCACGCCGCGGCCATGGCGGAGCTCGGCTTCGAGGTGCTGGGCCTCGACGTGGTGCCGGAGAAGATCGAGACGCTCGGCCGGGGCAAGGTCCCGATGTACGAGCCCGGTCTGGAGGAGCTCCTCCGCAAGCACGTCGCCGGGATCGAGGGCTCGACCGGGCGGCTGCGCTTCACCACCTCCTGGGAGGAGGTCGGCGCATTCGGCGACGTCCACTTCATCTGCGTGAACACCCCGCAGAAGCACGGCGAGTACGCCTGCGACATGTCCTACGTCGAGGCCGCCGTCTCCTCCCTCGCCCCCGTGCTGCACCGGCCCGCGCTGGTCGTCGGCAAGTCCACCGTCCCGGTGGGCAGCGCTGCCCGGCTCGCGGAGCTGCTCGCCGGGCTGGCCCCGGCGGGCGCGGACGTGGAGCTCGCCTGGAACCCGGAGTTCCTGCGCGAGGGCTTCGCCGTCCAGGACACCCTGCACCCCGACCGGATCGTCGTCGGCGTCGCCGGTGAGCGCGGCGAGAAGCTGCTGCGCGAGGTGTACGCGACCCCGATCGGCGAGGGCACGCCGTTCGTCGTCGCCGACTACCCCACGGCCGAGCTGGTGAAGACCGCCGCGAACTCCTTCCTCGCCACGAAGATCTCCTTCATCAACGCCATGGCCGAGGTCTGCGAGGCCGCCGACGGCGACGTGGTGAAGCTGGCGGAGGCCATCGGCCACGACGAGCGCATCGGCAAGAAGTTCCTGCGGGCCGGCATCGGCTTCGGCGGCGGCTGCCTGCCGAAGGACATCCGCGCCTTCATGGCCCGCGCGGGCGAGCTGGGCGTCGACCAGGCGCTGACCTTCCTCCGCGAGGTCGACTCCATCAACATGCGCCGCCGCGGCCACATGGTCGAGCTCGCGCGCGAGGCGGTCGGCGGCAGCTTCCTCGGGCAGCGCGTCGCGGTGCTCGGCGCGACGTTCAAGCCGGACTCCGACGACGTACGGGACTCCCCGGCGCTCAACGTCGCCGGGCAGATCCACCTTCAGGGCGGGCAGGTCACGGTCTACGACCCCAAGGGCATGGACAACGCGCGCCGCCTCTTCCCGACCCTGGCCTACGCGCCGACGGCGCTGGACGCGGTGCGGGGCGCGCACGTCGTGCTCCACCTGACGGAGTGGCGCGAGTTCCGCGAGCTGGATCCGGCGGTGCTGGGGGCTGTGGCGGCGTCTCGGCATGTGCTGGACGGGCGCAATGCGCTTGACGCCGGCGCTTGGCGTTCGGCTGGGTGGACGTTCCGCGCGATGGGCCGCCCCCGGGCGTAGCGGGTTCCCGGGGCTCCGCCCCGCACCCGGGCACCTGCGGCGAGCTTTGTTCCCCAGCCCCGCCCCTTCCCGAAACCGGGGAGACCCCGGACCCCCCGAAGCGGCTGCGCCGCTTGTCCTCAAACGCC
>NZ_BAAABW010000008.1:56411-175553 GCF_039521185.1 Streptomyces blastmyceticus
CGGTCCGCGGAAATCAGCCCGTCCGGCGTTTGAGGACAGCGCGCGAAGCGTGCTCCGGGGTCTGGGGCGGAGCCCCAGTTTCGGGAAGGGGCGGGGTGGGGGAAACAAGCCCACCGGGCCGCACCCGACCGGGGGTCCGGGGCGGAGCCCCGGCCTCGGCGGAGCCGAGCATCAGACGCTGCGGGAAGGGGCGGGGTGGGGAAGAACTAGCCGTCCAAGGACTCGCGCGTCGCGTTCGACGGGCCCCGCGTCGTGGCCGCGGCCACCGATTCCGCCGCGCGAAGCACCCGCACCGCGTTCCCCCACGTCAGCTTCGCCAAGTCGCCCTCCGACCAACCCCGCCGCAGCAACTCCGCGATCAGGTTCGGATAGCCCGCGACATCCGCCAGATCCGACGGCGTGAACGCCGTGCCGTCGAAGTCGCCGCCGATGCCGATGTGGTCGATGCCCGCGACCTCGCGCATGTGGTCGAGGTGGTCGGCGACCGTGGACGCCGTCGCGAGGGGGCGCGGGTTGGTGGCCTCGAAGGCGCGGTGGACGGCCATCGCCTCGGCCGTGGTGTCGAGGTGGTGCAGGCCGTGGGCGCGCATGTTCTCGTCGGCGGCCCGGGTCCAGGCGACGGCCTCCGGCAGGATGAACTTCGGGACGAAGGTGGCCATGGCCACGCCGCCGTTCGCGGCGAGCGAGGCCAGCACGTCGTCGGGGACGTTGCGCGGGTGGTCGCACACCGCCCGCGCCGAGGAGTGCGAGAAGATCACCGGCGCGGTGCTGACCCGCAGGGCGCACCGCATCGTGTCGGCGGAGACGTGCGAGAGGTCGACGAGCATGCCGATGCGGTTCATCTCCCGCACGACCTCCTCGCCGAAGCGGGTCAGCCCGCCCGCGACGGGCGAGTCGGTGGCGGAGTCGGCCCACGGGACATTGTCGTTGTGGGTCAGCGTCATGTAGCGCACGCCGAGCCGGTGCAGGGCGCGGAGCGTGGCGAGGGAGTTGTTGATGCTGTGGCCGCCCTCGGCGCCCATGAGGGACGCGATCCGGCCATCCGCGCGCGCCGCCTCCATGTCGTCCGCGGTGAAGGCGAGGCGCAGGTCCGCAGGGTGGCGGGCGGCCAACTGGCGCACGACGTCGATCTGTTCGAGCGTGGCGCTGACGGCGTCGTCACCGGCCATGTCGGTGCGTACGTAGACGGACCAGAACTGCGCCCCGACGCCGCCCGCCCGCAGCCGGGGCAGGTCGGTGTGGAGGTCGGCGCTCTGGTCGGTGGCGATGTCGCGCCGGTCGAGGTCGTAGCGGACCTGCTGGCGCAGCGCCCAGGGGAGGTCGTTGTGGCCGTCGACGACGGGGTGCGCGGCGAGCAGTTCCCGGGCGCGGGCGAGGTGGTCGTTCACGGTGGTCACTTCCCGAAGCCGAAGCCGTCGTTGCCCGTGGCCTTGGCCCGCAGCCGCCGGCCCTTCTCGGTCGCCTGCTCGTTGAGCTCGTCCTGGAACCGGCGCATGCGGGCCAGCAGTTCGTCGTCGTGGGCGGCGAGCATGCGGACGGCGAGCAGCCCGGCGTTGCGGGCGCCCGCGACGGAGACGGTGGCGACGGGGACCCCGGCGGGCATCTGCACGATGGAGAGCAGGGAGTCCATGCCGTCGAGGTACTTCAGCGGCACGGGCACGCCGATGACCGGCAGCGGGGTGACGGAGGCCAGCATTCCGGGGAGGTGGGCCGCTCCCCCGGCGCCGGCGATGACGGCCTTGAGTCCGCGGCCGGCGGCCTGCTCCCCGTAGGCGATCATCTCGCGCGGCATCCGGTGCGCGGAGACGACGTCGACCTCGTAGGGGACGTCGAATTCGTCGAGGGCCTTGGCGGCGGCCTCCATGACGGGCCAGTCGGAGTCGGAGCCCATGACGATGCCGACCAGGGGGGAGCCGTTGCTCATTCGGTGATCGTTCCTCGCAGGTATCCGGCGGCGTGGGCGGCGCGCTCGCGCACATCGGCCAGGTCGTCGCCGTAGGTGTTGACGTGTCCGACCTTGCGGCCGGGCTTCACGTCCTTGCCGTACATATGGATCTTCAGGCCCGGGTCCCGCGCCATGCAATGGAGGTAGGCGGAGTACATGTCGGGGTAGTCGCCGCCGAGGACGTTGGCCATGACGGTCCACCTGGCCCGCGGGCGCGGGTCGCCGAGCGGGAGGTCGAGCACGGCGCGCACGTGGTTGGCGAACTGCGAGGTGATCGCGCCGTCCTGGGTCCAGTGGCCGGAGTTGTGCGGGCGCATGGCCAGCTCGTTGACGAGGACCGCGGGGTTGCCGTCCTCGTCCCGGACCTCGAAGAGCTCGACGGCGAGGTGGCCGACGACGTCCAGTTCCTTGGCCACCTTCAGGGCGAGCTGCTGCGCGTGCGCGGAGAGCTGCTCGGAGAGGCCGGGCGCGGGGGCGATGACGGTGTCGCAGACGCCGTCGACCTGGATGGACTCGACGACGGGGTAGGAGACGGCCTGGCCGTGCGGGGAGCGGACGACGTTGGCGGCGAGCTCGCGGACGAAGGGGACCTTCTCCTCGGCGAGCACGGGCACTCCGGCGCGGAAGGGTTCACCCGCCTCTTCTGCGTTGCGGACGATCCAAACCCCCTTTCCGTCGTAACCGCCGCGGACCGTCTTGAGGACGACGGGGAAGCCGTCGCCCTCCGCGGCGAAGCGCTCGACGTCCGCGGGGTCCTCGACGATGCGGTGCCGGGGGCAGGGCACCCCGATCGCGTCGAGCTTCGCCCGCATCACGCCCTTGTCCTGGGCGTGCACCAACGCGTCGGGCCCTGGGCGGACGGGGATCCCGTCGGCCTCCAGGGCCCGGAGGTGCTCGGTCGGTACATGCTCGTGATCGAAGGTGATCACATCGCAGCCTTGTGCGAAAGCACGAAGGGTTTCCAGGTCGCGGTAGTCGCCGATGACGACGTCGCTGACCGCCTGGGCCGCCGAGTCCTGCGGGGTGTCACTGAGCAGCTTGAACTTGATGCCGAGGGGGATGCCCGCCTCGTGGGTCATTCGGGCGAGCTGACCGCCGCCGACCATGCCGACTACCGGGAACGTCACGCCCCCAGGGTATCCGTACGCGCGAACCACTCCCGAACCCGCTTGGAGGATCATCTGAAGAGCGAGTGTCTAGCGTGATGGCCGATATGGCGTGCGTTCGCCGCACGTTCACCGACTCCGTCTCTCGGCACACGGAGGCGCTGGATAGCATGAAAGCTGCCCCATGTCCCGGACAGCCCCACACGACGGAGCCTGACGATCTTTATGAGTCAACGGCACACCATGCGTTCCCGGCTGCAGAGGCTGGCCCGCGAGATAGCGAAGTTCGGCGCGGTCGGGGCCATCGGGTTCGTGGTCAATCTCATCGTCTTCAACATCTGCGTCCACGGGTTCCACCTCGCCGTGGTGCGCTCGGGCGTGATCGCGACGGCCGTCGCCATCGCGACGAACTACGTCGGCAACCGCTACTGGACGTACCGCGACGCCGACACCAGCCGGCGCAGTCGTGAGCTGTCCCTGTTCCTGCTGTTCAGCGGCATCGGCCTGGTGATCGAGAACGGCATCCTGGCGCTCTCCCACTACGGCTTCGGCCTGACCACCCCGCTCGCGGACAACATCGCCAAGAATGTCGTCGGCCTCGGCATCGGCACGGTCTTCCGCTTCTGGTCCTACCGCACCTGGGTCTTCCGCGCCCTCCCCGCCCGCGAGGCGGTTCAGACGGCGGAGTCCTTCCTGACCGACACGGCTCCGGCGCGGATCGACGCGAAGTAGCGGCTGTCGATCAGCAGCGGCTCAGGCCGCGCCGCCGCTCTCCGTCTGATCGGCCTCCCGACCGAGGAACAGCGCGAAGACCGGCGGGTTCGCCTGGAGGAGCTCCAGGCGGCCGCCGTCCGCCTCCGCCAGGTCGCGGGCGACCGCCAGTCCCAGACCCGTGGAGTTGCGGCCGCTGACCGTCCGCTCGAAGACCCGCGCGCCCAGGTCCGGCGGAACGCCCGGCCCCTCGTCGGTGACCTCCACGACCGCCTGGTTGCCGGTGACGCGGGTGCGCAGGGCGACCGTGCCGTCCCCGTGCATCAGCGAGTTCTCGATGAGCGTCGCGAGCACCTGGGACACCGCGCCCGGGGTGCCGACGGCCCGCAGCCCCTGCTTGCCGGAGCGCACGATGGCCCGCCCCTCGCTGCGCGAGGCCGGGCGCCACTCCTCGATCTGCTGCTTGACGACCTCGTCCAGGTCGAAGGTGACGGCCGAGCTGGACTTGGGGTCGCGGGAGTTGGTGAGCAGCCGCTGGACGACGTCGGTGAGCCGCTCCACCTGGGTGAGGGCGATCGTCGCCTCCTCCTTGACCGTGTCCGGGTCGTCGGTGAGCGTGATCTCCTCCAGCCGCATCGACAGCGCCGTCAGCGGCGTGCGGAGCTGGTGCGAGGCGTCGGCGGCGAGCCTGCGCTCGGCGGTGAGCATCCGGGCGATCCGCTCGGCGCTGGAGTCCAGGACGTCCGCCACCCGGTCCAGCTCGGGCACGCCGTAGCGGCGGTGCCGGGGGCGGGGGTCGCCGGAGCCGAGGCGCTCGGCGGTCTCGGCGAGGTCGATCAGCGGCGCGGTGAGCCGGTTCGCCTGCCGTACGGCCAGGAAGACGGCGGCCACCACGGCCAGCAGGGCCACCGCGAGGATCACCAGCAGGGTGCGGCCGACCTCGCGGCTGACCGTGGAGCGGGACGCCTCGACCCGTACGCTCTCGCCCTGCCCGCCCTTGAGCTGCGCGGAGATGATGCCGCCCTTGGGCCGGGTGCCGATCTCGATGACCGGCCGGCCGGGGATCTCGATCCGGGCGTAGCGCTCGGGCGTGATCTGTTCACTGAGGATCCCCGACTCCACCCGCTCGCCGCCGACCAGCCGGCTGTCGACGATGCTCTCCAGGCGCACCGCCTCGGACTGCACGCTCTCCTGCGCGCTGTTCTCGATCGTGCGGGTCTCGACGATGACGAGCGAGATGCCGAAGACGGCGATCACGACGAGCACGACGGCGAGCGTGGAATTGATCAGTCGGCGGCGCACTGTGCCCTCCGGGCGGGTGGTACGTAAGCAGCCCGGCAGTGGGGCCCTGGGCCGGTCGGCTCAGCTCTTCTCGAAGCGGAATCCCACGCCGCGGACCGTGGCGATGTAACGCGGGTTGGCGGCGTCGTCCCCGAGCTTCTTGCGGAGCCAGGAGATGTGCATGTCGAGGGTCTTGGTGGAGGACCACCAGGTGGTGTCCCAGACCTCGCGCATCAGCTGGTCACGGGTGACGACCCGGCCGGCATCCCGCACCAGCACCCGGAGCAGGTCGAATTCCTTGGCGGTGAGCTGGAGTTCCTCGTCGCCCATCCAGGCGCGGTGCGACTCGACGTCGATCCGCACGCCGTGGGTGGCGGGCGGCTGCTGGTGGGACTCGACCGTGCCGCGGCGCAGCAGGGCCCGTACGCGCGCCAGCAGCTCGGCGAGCCGGAAGGGCTTGGTGACGTAGTCGTCGGCGCCGGCGTCCAGGCCGACCACGGTGTCCACCTCGTCGGCGCGGGCCGTCAGGACCAGCACGGGGAAACCGTGGCCTTCGGTGCGCAGCCTGCGACAGACTTCCAGGCCGTCCATGCCGGGCAGCCCGAGGTCGAGGACGAGCAGGTCCACCCCTCCCTTGAGGCCGGCGTCGAGCGCCGTGGGACCGTCTTCGCGCACCTCCACCTCATAACCCTCGCGGCGCAGGGCGCGTGCGAGCGGTTCCGAGATGGACGCGTCATCCTCGGCGAGCAGTACTCGGGTCATGGACTGATGGTAGTCCGCTCGGGCGCACGTCAGAGGTGCACTCAGAGCTACCGACGGCAACACTTCTCCAAGAACAAACTCACCTTCGAACGTATGCGAATGGTTCCAGTGTCACCTGTGATCCATGTCTCAACTCCTTCCTTATCCGGGCGGGGTGTGACGTATGGTGACCAGACGTCTGTAGCACCATCGGGGGACCTTCGGCACGACCACATCTCGCCGGAGGTCTCTGTTGTGCGCGAGGCTGTTCCCTCAGCCTTGTTACACAGTGAATGACCTGTCGGCCGGGTCCGCCGCGCGAAGGTGCGCGGGGGCGTGGATCCCGGTGTACGGCTGTCCTGCCGGTCCCTCGCAGAGGGACCGAACCCCTAGGGCGTGGGGGCGGGCAGTGCAGTAGCCGGTGCCGGCCAACCCCCACCCGGGCGCGCAGCAGCTCCACCGCGCGTCCCGAGCACACAAGGATCGACCATGGCGTCCAGCCTGACGAAGGGTGCTGCTCCTCAGGAGACCACTCCTGCTTCCAGCGGCAAGACCTTCCTTGGCCACCCCAGCGGGTTGGCCATTCTCTTCATGACCGAGATGTGGGAGCGGTTCTCCTACTACGGCATGAGGGCCCTTCTCGTCGTCTATCTGATCGCAGGCGGCCCGGACGCCAAGCCCGGCAGCCAGGGCGGCGGTCTGGCGATGCCCGAGGCCACGTCCGTTGCCATCTACTCGGTCTACGTGGCGATGGTGTACCTGCTCGCCATGCCCGGCGGCTGGTTCGGTGACCGCGTCTGGGGTCCGCGCAAGACGGTCGCCATCGCGGCAAGCGTCATCATGGCCGGCCACCTGGTCCTGGCCATCCCCGGGAAGCCGACCTTCTTCGTCGGCCTCGCGCTGGTGGCGATGGGCTCCGGTCTGCTGAAGGCCAACATCTCCACGATGGTCGGCCACCTCTACGACGGTCCCAAGGACCCGCGCCGCGACGGTGGCTTCACGCTCTTCTACATCGGCATCAACGTCGGTGCCTTCGCCGCCCCGCTGGTCATCGGCACCGTCGGCCAGAAGTACAACTGGCACCTGGGCTTCGCGATCGCCGCCATCGGCATGGGCATCGGCCTGATCATCTTCCTGCTGGGCACCCGCCACCTGAACGCGAAGAGCAGCCAGGTCCCGACCCCGCTGACGGTCGCCGAGCGGAACTCCTGGCTGAAGAAGGGCCTGATCTGGCTCGCGATCGCCGCCGTCTTCTACGGCATCGTGATCGGCACGGGCGTCTACACGATCAACTGGGCGCTGGTCCCGATCGCGCTGCTCGGCCTGTTCATCCCGATCTTCGTGCTGGCGCGCATCAAGCGCGACAAGGAGCTGACGGAGACCGAGCAGACCAAGGTCAGCGGCTACATCTGGTTCTTCATCGCGGCCGCCGTGTTCTGGATGATCTTCGACCAGGGCGGGTCGACGATGTCGACCTTCGCCGAGAAGAAGACCGCGGACAACGTCTTCGGCTTCGACTTCCCGTCCACCTGGTTCCAGTCAGTGAACTCGCTGTGGGTCGTGGCCCTGGCTCCGGTCTTCGCCGCGGTCTGGCTGGCGCTCGCCCGCCGCAACCGCGAGCCGAGCACCACGGTGAAGTTCGCCGGGGCGATGGTCCTCGTCGGCCTGTCGTTCGTCGTCTTCGCCCTTCCGATGTCGATGGCATCCGATGGCACGAAGGTCAGCCCGATGTGGCTGATCGCGATCTACGGCATCCAGACCGTGGGCGAGCTGTGCCTGTCCCCGGTGGGTCTGTCCCTGACCACCAAGATGGCGCCGGCGAAGTACGCCAGCCAGATGATGGGCGTGTGGTTCCTCGCGGTCACCGCGGGCGACTGCGTCATGACCCTGCTGATCACGGCGGGTGCCGACCTCAACGGCATCGGCGTGATGCTGGGCCAGGCCGCGGCCGCGATCCTGGCGGGTATCGGTATCTGGCTGAACCGCAAGAAGATCATCGGTCTGATGGGCGACGTCCGCTGACCCGTCACTCCTCGTGACACTCGGTGCCCCCGGCGCGATGACGCGCCGGGGGCGCTTTGCGTTGCGCCCGATGCGGAGTGGGCGCCTTCGCGCCCCTTGAGGGCATCCAGGCCTCATCTAGGCCGCCGTACGGCAGTCCCGGCACCTGCCGGGGGCCGCGGCACGGAAGGCCCGTTCACAGCCGTCACAGGTCCGCAGGGGCAGGGGCCGAGGCCGGTCGCGCCGCTCCGGGGGCTCCGGCGGCTGCGCGGGGAGTACGGGCGGCAGCCACGCCTTCAGGCGGTAGCCGAGGAGGCGGGCCGGGCGGGCGATCACCCCCATGGGGAGCTCGCCGCTGAGCGTACGGGCGAGCTGCGCGGGGCCCACGCCCCGGTCGAGCCACGCCCGTACGTCCGGGGCGAGCGTCCTCACATCCCGCTCGGAGAGGATCAGCCGCGGGTCGCGGCGGCGCAGGCCGGCGAGGAGGTCGGCGGCGGGCTGATCGACGGGCTCATCGGCGGGAGGGAGGGGTGCGTCGTCCCGCCGCCGTCGCTTGATCAGGTCGACCGCCCGGCGGCGCGGCCGGGGCTGCGGCACACTGCCGTCACGGCAGCCGGGATGCTCGTACCAACTGGTACGCGTCACCATCCGCCCACCCTCGCACCGCACCCGCCGCCGCTCCAGATACCCGGCCGCCTCCAGCTCCCGCAGCGCGCGTGCCAGCACGATCTCGCCTTCGCGGAAGCGGCGGGTCAGGTCCTTGATGCCGACGGCCGCCCCGTCGGGGAGGGACTGGATGTACACCCCGATACCGATCGCCACGGCGGAGAGGTGGGGGTGCTGGGCGAGGTGGTTGCCGACGACGGTGAAGTTGGCGTCGTGGCGGTGCCGGACGTGGACCACGCCGCGCGCAGATGTATGCGCGCTAAACTGCGCTTCAGTCATTGGGAAGGGCTTCAGCTTCCTGGATGATCAGGCCCTCGTTCGGGATGCCAGTCCCGGCGGGGGCCGTCGTCTGTATGGGAGTTGTGGCGCGAACGTACCGCGCCGGTGCCCATGCCTGCCACCTTGTCACCCGATGGGGTGACGTGTGCGGTATGGAGGGGTTCGGTTCTTTCCCCCATTTCTTTAACGGGACGTCGGGGATTGCCGGTTGACGGCGAACCGGGTCCTGGAAACGTCGATGCGGGCCCGGCCACAGGGCTGTCGTTGCAGGCGAGTTACCCGAGAGCGTTGATCGCGGCAGCGATAAGTGGCCTGGCCCGAGCTCCGTACACAGCCAGTCGTTGCAGCTCGGAGAACGCCCGGGTGTACAGATGAGTGTCGTTGGGTGCCGTGAGCTTCACGTCCGCGGACAGCAGCTCGACCCCGGCCTGTGCGTCGTCGAAGATCGTGAACGGCTCGATCACCCACATCCGGCGCTCTGCCGTGAACGGGATGATGCCGAGGGACACACGAGGCAGGGACATGATCGCGAGGAGATGTCCGAGCTGCCCGGCCATCGTCTCGGCGTCCCCGATTCGATGCCGTAGGACGCCCTCCTCCAGCAGGACGGCGAACCGGTGGTCGCCCTCGCGGATGACATGCGAGCGGGCCACCCTGGCGCTGACGGCATCCTCGACGTCGTTGGGGATACGGCGGAAGTCCGTGATGGCGGACAGCAGCACCGTGGCGTATGCGGGTGTCTGGAGCAGACCCGGAACGACGTGGGAGCAGTAGACCCGGAAGAGCTTGGTCCGTTCGTAGAGAGGGACGTACGACTCCTGGAGCCTGCGAAGTCCCGTGCGCTGCAACCGGCGCCACTCCATGTACATGGAACTGGCCGTACGCGAAGCGGCGATGAGGTCGGCGGCCTGGTCCTCGACTCCGCAGGCGAGGCACCAGGCCCGGAGGTCGGCATCCGACGGCAGAGTCTTCACGTTCTCGATCCGTGACGACTTGGCCGGATGCCACCCGCACCGGAGAGCCAACTCACGTCCGGTCAGCCCGGCGTCAAGACGGATCTCCCGCAAGCGTTCCGCGATGGACTTGCGGGCCTCCTGAACGCTGGAGGACGGGGAGGCGGTCATGAGCCGGCAGTCCGTTGGCGCCCGCCGTCAGACCTTGAACCTCTCGTGCGGGGTACCGCGCTCCCACACCGCCTCGAACGCGGAGGCGCACAGCTTCGCCACGGCGGGGGTGTCGGTGAAGTCCTCCCCGATGTACTGACCGTTTCCGGAGAAGTGGCCGAACCGAACAACTCGGTCGTCGAACAACCAGAAGTCGTTACCCGGAAGCGCAATGTCGGATGCTTGCCGGCGCGGCAGCCAGCGGACCTGCTCTCCGGCCTCGATGTTGAGCTGCGTTCCCTCGTGCTCGAACCGGATGTAGTCACTCACCGGCTCGGAGACGATCCGCGCACGGCGCATGACCACGCCACGTGCGGCGGTGCGAGCCACGAGCTCCAGCCATTCGCGCCGACGTCCCATGCGGTCACGCCGACTGCTGTGGTCACCGGCCTTCCACGCTGCGAAGTCGGCGTTCTCCTCGGCCACGCCATAGGCGTCCCGCATCTCCAGGTGCACCGCCGAGTGCTCCGACGAGTTGATCAGCTCGTCAAAGTCGAACACGTTCAGCGACATCACAAGCCTCCCTGATGGCGGGGATCATCCGGAACGGAATCCTCACCACCGCCTCGGTTTCCGGGATCGGGCCCGTCTCCCGGCATTTGGCCAATGTCTCCTCCCTGGCCTTCCAGCCTTGGAAGAGGATCTCTCCGGCCTCGTCGTCCACCCATGCTGTCGGGCAGTCCTTGCCGTCGGTGTGGGGATCTTTCGCGATGAACCGTAGCGCCATAACTGCCTCCCGTGTCGAGACCGTTGCGGTCGGTTGCATGACCATCGGCCTTCCGTGCCGACCCGGTCAAGGAGGCGTGCACGGAATTGCAGAATGCCGGGGGACGAGAGCGACGCCGGGTAGCCCGGTCCCTCTCTCCCCCGGCAGGGCGTCAGGAGTGCGCCGACTTCACGTGCCGTCTGAGCGCCTGGTCAAGGGATTCCGCCGTCCTGATCCGGCCTTCGCGCCGCGCGGTCGCCCGCGCCAGGATGATCTTCGAGCACTCCAGGCAACGGGTTGAGCCCGTGACGGTCCTGACGCCATCGCCACGTGCGGGTGGGGACATGGGCATCGATCGCTCCTGCGCGGAGCTCCGCGAATCAGTCATGGCGGCACCGTCACGCATCCTGGAGTGGAAACCCATCCCAAGTGCCTATAGGGCGCCCCTATATTCGGATGGTGAGGGATCAAGTCGTGGACCTGTGGACTCATCCTCAGCTGGTGGCAGCCGTGACGAGCGAGGACTGGGGCGCGCTCCTGCGGACGTACCGGCGGCTCACCGGCATGAGTCAGATGAAGCTCGGCGAGCTGATCGGGCTCGTGCAGCCGGACGTGTCCGCCATCGAGCGCGGTCGGCGCCGCGTCACCTCCATGGAGGTGCGTCAGCGCATCGTCTCGGGCCTCGGCGTACCACCGGAGTTGCGTGACGAGGCAAGCGTCGTCCCGAGCCTCGGGCTCGTAGGGGTAGCACCTGACGCGGATCTCCTCGCACGGGTGACGAGCGCTGTCGACGGCACCACGCGGGTGGACACCGCCACCCTGGACTGGCTCGACCGGCTCCTCGCCGAGCACCGCCGGGCGGAGGACGTCATCGGTTCACGCCCGTTGGTCGACATCATGCGCGGACAGCTCCGCACGGTGATGGAGCTGCACGCGAGCGCACGGGGCGCGGTGGCGGATCGTGTGGTGCGGCTCGCTTCGGAGCACGCGCAGTTCCTCGCGTGGATGGCGCAGGACCAGGACGACACCGCCACCGCGCTGGCCTGGTACGACCGTTCGCACGAGTGGGCGCTGGAGGCCGGGGACGCGGACATGGCGGCCACGACGCTCAACATGAAGGCGCACATGGCGTGGTCCAACGGACGCGCCACCCGGTGCGTACGACTGGCGGAAGCATCGCGATGGTCCGCACCCGGCAGCTCACTGGGCGTACAAGGCATGGCCGTACAGATGGCCGCGCGCGGCCACGCGCTGAACCAGGAGGCCGACGAAGCGCGCCGGCTGCTGGACGAAGGGCAGAAGCTCATGGCGCTCGCCGCCGAGCGCCCCGAGGACCAGCCGCCGTGGATGTACTTCTACGACGAGACGTGGTTCACCCTCCAGCGCGGCATGGCCGAACTGCACCTGCGTGCATGGCCCCGGGCGATCGAGCAGCTCACCACCGGACTCACCGCCCTGCCCGACGACTACCGCCGGGACAAGACGTGGTATCGCACCTGCCTGGCCCACGCACTCGCGGGCGCGGACGAGCCGCAACAAGCTCTGGCCGTAGCTCTGGAGAGCATCCCGGACGCCGCCGAGATCGGCCGCCCGCACGCGTGGAACGAGCTGCACACAACCGCGGCTCTGCTGCTGCGCCGGGGCGCGGCGGAGGGAAAGCGGCTGGTGACGGCGTTCAAGGAGTGCGACTGACGGAGTCGGTGCGTTGGAGCCCCGGGCACCGACTGCGGCCGGCTTCGCTGAGCCCATGTCGCAACGGGGCGGGGATCCGGTACCGTGAAACGTGAAGGGCCCCCACCCAGGACCGAGAATCCGTAAGGCGGGGACCCAACGCTGAAAACCGAGGGTTTATCGATCTGAGCCTCGTTCTTTGGGGCTCAGATCAACCCTTGAGCCACCTCCCCAGCTTCCACGCGGCACGGACCAGAAGGTCCTCGACGCGCTGCCGTACGGATGGCTTCGGCTTCCCGCGACGCCCCATGGGCGCCTCCCCTCAGACCGGCTGCCGAAATCCCGGTCGGCAACCATCCTCAGGTTCGGGCCGGGCCCCGAGGGCCGGGGTCCGGAGACGATCCATGAGGGGAGGCGCACCGCAGTGCGCGAGGTCACTCTACTGCCCAACTCGCCGTGCTGATCGGCGTTCTGAGAACTTCTGGAGCGCGCGGGCGACGCCAACTGGGCCGTCCGCTCAAGGACTCGGCGGGCCCTCGCGCCCCTCCGGGCCGCTCTCCGGTGTGAACCACGGCAGTGGGGCCGGGGCCCTGCGGGTCGATGGCGGAGCGGGAGGGCGTGGGCGGGCGTGGTTCACCAGCAGCATGCCCAGGCGGAACACCCCCGCCGGGATCACCACGCACAGCAGGATCCAGAAGAGGGTCACGCCCCACGGGCGGCTCACGTCCCATGGTTGTTCGACCAGCACCTTGTCCCCGTATTTGAGGGAGAGCAGGTAGTCGCCGTACGCGCCCGACGAGAGCTCGACGTCCAGGGGGACCCGCGCCCGCGCGCCCGCGGCGATCGTGCCGTGCCAGCGCTGTTTCTCCCACTCGGGGGCGAGCACGCCGTGCGCGGTGCCGAGTTGGAAGACGGGGTCCTTGGCGGGCTCGGAGCCCAGGTTGCCGAGGGTGACGACCAGCCGTCGGTGCGGGGGTGCACCGAACCACGTGAGCAGGCCGCTCGAACCCTCCAACCGTGCGTCCAGGACGCCGAGCCGCTCGCCGCCGGTCTGTTGCGGCAGGGACGCGACGGGGTGCCCGGCCACTTTGAAGGCCGCGTCCACGGCCGTCGGGTCGCCCGAGACCGTCGCCACGTGCACCACGCAGGGGCACGGTCTGGGCGGCTCGGCGACCGGGAGCTGTCTGCTGAAGCGGCCGTCGGCGCCGGTGGTCACCGTGCGGCCGTCGGCGTTGGCGCAGGTGTTGGTGCCGCCGATCATGTTCTGGCCGCAGATGAGCAGCGTGAGCAGGGTGCGCGGGCGCCAACCGGCGCCGCTCACCGTGATGTTGCCGCCCTTGCCCGCCTCGGTCCGGTCCAGCCGGAGGGCGGGCCCGTCCGCGGACGCCCGCCCGGCGGGCAGCAGCATGAACACCAGCGCCAGCAGGACCGCGATGCCGCCCGCCCGGCGGGCGTTCACGCCGCCGCTCCCGTACGGCGGGCGCGGCGGAAGCGCCGTACGAGCAGGACCGTGGCCGCGGCGAGGGCCAGCGCGAACCCGCCGAGTGCCGGGATCACCCACACGAGGGGCGTGTACGAAGTGGAGGCCGTCGCGCGGGCGGCGCCGGGCGCGGTGGCCGTCAGGTGGACCCGTACGGAGTCCAGGCGCGGCGCGTCCGGCCACCTCTCCGTCAGCCGTACGCTCCGGCCGGGCGCCAGCTCCGCGGGCACGCCCGCGGCCGTACGGCGCAGGACCGTGCCGAACAGGCCGTCCGCGCGGATCGCCAGGCGCGGGGAGAGCGCGGTGTTGCCGCGGTTGACCAGCGCGTAGCGGATGACCGCGCCGCCGCCCTCGCGGCTGACCCGTACGTGTTCCACGGCGAGCGCGCGCAGCGCGGGGGCGCCGGTCACCCGCAGCCCCAGCCGTACGCGCACCTGCCGCCCCTCCCCGCTGACGACGAGCGCCCCCGAGTGATCGCCCGGCTCCGCGGCGCTCGGCACGGCCACGGTGAAGGGGACGTCCGCGCGGGTACGGGCCGGGATCCGCACGCTGCGCGCGGCGAGGACGATCCACGGGCCGTCGCCGCGTACGTCGAGCGAGCGCGCGGTGTCACCGGGGTTGACGAGGGAGAGCTTGTCCTCGAACACGGTGCCGGGCTCGCCCTCCAGGTAGAAGGACGAGCGGTCGTCGGGGCGGGGCGTGCTCTTGCCTGCGGGGGCGGGGGTGGCGGTCCAGGGCTTTGCTTCGGCGAATGCGATTGAGGTGGCAGGCAGGGCGATCAATGTCGCGGCGATGCTCGTCGCGGCCACAAGCCGGGCGGCTCGGCGCGGGGTCATGGGCGGCTCCCCTGTGCGTCTGCGGACGGCGGTTTTGTTCCCCAGCCCCGCCCCTTCCCGAAACCGGGGAGACCCCGGACCCCCAGCGCCCTGCGGGCGCGTCCTCAAACGCCGGACGGGCTGAAAATCAGCGCGCCGTCGGCCGTCGGCGCCTCGTCAGCCACAGGGCTCCCGCTACGCCCGTCAGCAGGACCGTTCCGCCCAGCGTGCCCAGAGCCACCGCGGAGTCCGCCGGTCCGGTCTGGGGCAGTTGACCGCCACCACCCGTGGTGCCGCCGGTCGTCGTCGACCCGCTCGTACCGCCCGTACCACCCGTACCACCGGAACCGCCCGTGCTGCCCGAGCCACCCGAGCTGCCTGAGCCGCCCGTCGACGAACCCCCCGGTCCCTTCACGTCCAGCGTCAGTGACGGCTTGGGGTTGTTGGAGGGCGTGCAGGTCGTCGTCGTGCCGAGGGCCGAGATCGTGAGGGTGGAGGCGGTGAAGGTGACGGTGCCGCTCTTCTTCGGGGTGTAGGTACCCGACAAGTCGCTGATCTTGATGGGGGTGTTGGCGGGGATCTCCTCGGAGTTGGCGGGGCCGTCCACGGCCACCGTGCCGCTCTCCGCACCGCCGAGCTTGATGACCGCGCTCGGCTTCATCGCGCCCTTGCCGAGCGGGATGGGACTGGAGGAGACGCCCTTCTGGAAGGACATGGTGAGCTTGTAGGAGTCGCCGCTCGCGACCCCCTTGATGTCGATGGGCGACACCGCGCTCTTGTCGCCGATGGGGGTCTTGCACTGGTAGTCGACGTCGACCGTGTCGGCGTGCGCGGCGGGTGCGACCAGCAGGATCGTCCCTCCGGCCACGGTCGCGGCGAGCGCGAGCGCGCCCGTGCGGCGAGTGGGACGGCGTTGGATGCGGTACACCTCGGGTTCCCCTCTCGTCCGGTGCCGTAGCCGTGCATCACTGACGGCACATCAGATCGGGCGCCGACAGTACGCCGGGGACCTTGCGGAGGGAAGACACGGAACGCGCCGCGCTCACGGCCGCCGGGGGTTCACGCGGGTGCGGCGAGCTCCGCCCAGACCGTCTTGCCGGCGCCGCTCTCGTTCCGCACGACTCCCCAGTCCAGGCAGAGCCGCTGCACGATAAACATGCCGTGACCACCCGGGCGGCCCGCGCGGTGCGGGGTGCGGGGTGCGGGGGTCCCGGCGCCGAGGTCGACGACCTCCAGCCGCAGCACCTTGCCCGCGAAGCTCACCCGCAGCTCCTCCGGGCCGTCGGCATGCAGGCAGGCGTTGGTGACCAGCTCGGAGACGACCAGCAGGACGTCCTCGGCGGCCGCGCGGTGGTCGGCGGTGGCGGCGGGCAGCCAGCCCCAGTCGTGGAGCGCCTGGCGGGTGAAGTCACGGGCCCGGGGCACGGCGCCACTGGCCCCGACGAGGTGGAGCCGACGGACCTGTCCCCCCGGTGGCGGGAGGTGATCGGGGGAAGCGCCGCCCGCGTCCGGACCGGGCTCGCCCGGCGGCGGGTACGGCCGCGTGGTGCTCATCAGCGCTTCACCTCACCGATTCACCGACTCAGAAAGAATTTGTTGGATACCAGGCACATTGAACAGATTCACGCAGACTTCTGCCCGACCGATCCGCGGGAACACCCACTTCTTCGGTGCGACTCCTGTGACACGGGTAACCCTGGGGTTACACACAGGCGAGAGAGGTGATGCCAGTCACTCGGCGATGGCCGCATCGAGTGTGTCATGCACGGTGAAGACGGCTTCGGCGCCCGTGATCTCGAAGACCCTGGCGACGACCGGCTGCATGGCGGCGAGGTGGATTCCGCCACCCGCGGCCTCGGCGGTCAGTCTGGCGCCCAGCAGGACATTGAGCCCGGTGGAGTCGCAGAACTCCAGCTTCGAGCAGTCCACGACCACGCGCGCGCTGATCTCGTCGACGCAGGCTTCGAGGGGCTCGCGCAGCAGCTCCGCCGTGTGGTGATCGAGCTCACCCCTCGGCGTCACGATCGCGCTGGCTCCGTGGCGCCGGACCTCCACATTCAGCCGGCCCCTGTTCGCACTGCCGACCATTTCGCGGTCCATGCGCATCCCTTCCCGGTTGCTTGCGTGGACAGGTCAGAACACTACGCCTTCGATACGGCGTCCGGTAGCCGAACATCCGTTATTTACGGACATAGTGGGATAACACGGACTTGCCATGGAGTGGTGAAGACCGATAGGGCTAGTAGAGGACATCCACCACGGACGGCTTTGGAGGCGCCGCAAACCGCAGCAAGAAGTCAAGGCATCGGCGGCCATATGCCGAGAATGATGGAGGACACCATGTCACCCCGGCTCGACGCATCGCGCACCGGAACCCTTCGGGAGACCGCGTCGTCGACAACCCCGCCCGAACAGATCGAGCCCGAGAATTCCGGGCTCCCCGTGATCCCGCCGTACGACGAGGTGGGGCCGGACGACGCGCGGGCCCTGTCCAAGACCCTTTTCGCCCGCCTCGCGGAGCTGGAAGAGGGCACCCACGAATACTCCTACGTCCGCAACACGCTGGTCGAACTCAACCTGGCCCTGGTGAAGTTCGCCGCCTCGCGGTTCCGCACCCGCAGCGAGCCGATGGAGGACATCGTCCAGGTCGGCACGATCGGCCTGATCAAGGCGATCGACCGCTTCGAGCTCAGCAGGGGCGTCGAGTTCCCCACCTTCGCGATGCCGACGATCATCGGCGAGATCAAGCGGTTCTTCCGCGACACGAGCTGGTCCGTGCGCGTACCCAGGCGGCTCCAGGAGCTCCGCCTCGAACTCGCCAGGACCCGCGACGAGATGGCGCAGCAGCTCGACCGCGCCCCCACGGTCGGTGAGCTCGCCGAGCGGCTCGGCATCGCCGAGGAAGACGTCATCGAGGGCATGGCCGCGAGCAACGCGTACACCGCGAGCTCGCTCGACGCCCAGCCCGCCGAGGACGACGACGCCGAGGGCGCGCTCTCGGCCCGCATCGGCTACGAGGACCACGGCCTCGAAGGCATCGAGTACGTGGAGTCCCTCAAGCCGCTGATCGCCGAACTCCGGCCCCGGGACCGGAAGATCCTCTCCCTGCGCTTCGTCGCGAACATGACGCAGTCGGAGATAGGCGAGGAGCTGGGCATCTCCCAGATGCACGTCTCGCGGCTGCTGTCGCGCACGCTGGTGCGGCTGCGTCGGGGGCTGATGATCGAGGAATGATCCGGACGTTCGCGATCCGGTCGTTCCCGACGGGTCAATTGCAACGGGTCATTTGCGATGGCAGACGAACTGTCGGCTGCCGTCGTCACCGGTCTGGATCACGGCACTCGCACACCCCTCGGGGCAACGTGGCGGCGCGGCATGCGCGCTGCGGCGGCGCTCCGGGGGGTGATCGCAGGTCGAGCAGTACCAGACGGGCGCGTACGGGTAGGTGACGTCCCACCACATCGGACTGCCGCAGCGCCTGCACCTGACCAGGGGCGGCCTGCTCTGATTGACGTTCACCCGGGCATGGTCCCGCGCCGCGGCCCGCGCACGGCCGCGCCGGACGAGGGCCTCACCCGTACGAGGGCCTCACCGTGCCCGAAGACAAGCGGGCCCCGATTCGCAACGGCCGTCAATCCATCGCACCCGCATACAGCGGAAAGTGCAAGATGGCGCCATGAGCGTGAGCATAGACATCACCCGCCTGCCGCCCGAGCGCATCGTCTTCGAAGCGTCGCCGCTGGCCGAGCTGTGCCTCGCGCTGCACGTCCTGTCCGAGCCCGGCCACCACCCGGGGCTCGCCGGCTGGGCCACGGCCACGACCTCCACGCTCCGGCAGGACCTCGCCGAGCGGCTGCGCGAGGCGGACTTCCTGTGGCGGCACACGTTCTCCGACCTCTTCATGCCCTTCGCCGGGCTGCGCGGCGGCGACGGCAGGACGGGGCGGACGCTCGCCGAGGAACTGGACCAGCTGGACCGGCTGGACGACGAACAGTTCGTCACCACGGCCCTGGAGTTCGCCTGCCTCTCCTCGTACAGCACGGGAGGCCCCTCACCGGTCTCCGACCCGGCCACCCGCGCCAGGGCACTGGAGCTGGCCGCCGCCCGCGGCCCCCGGCAGCTGGACTTCGCCGGGCGGCTCCTGAAGGACCCCGCCGCCGTCCGCGCCTGGGTGCGCCGCCTGCTGGAGGACTGCGACGACGCCTTCTTCGCCGACATCTGGCGGGAGGCCGAGCCCACGCTGGCCGCCGACGCCCGGCACAAGACGGAACTCCTGCGCCGCAAGGGGCTCGACGAGGCGCTGGCCGCGGTCTCCCCCGCGATCTCCCTGGAGGACGGCGGCACGCTCATCCGGATCGACAAGCTGGCCGAGGGGCACACCACGGCGGTGGACCCCGCCATGAGGGCGGGCCTGACGTTCGTACCGTCGCGCTTCGGCTGGCCGCACCTGATGGTCCTGCACCGGCCCGGCTGGCGCCCGGTCGTCCACTACCCGGTCGGCTCCCCCGATCTGCCCCCGCCCGCCTCGGTCGAACTCCTCCAGCTGCGCCTGGAGGCGCTGGCCCACCCCGTACGCATCAGACTGTGCCGCAGCACGGCCCGCGCCCCGCACACCACGGGGGAGCTGGCCGGGGTCCTCGGCATCAGCGCGCCCGAGGTCTCGCGCCATCTGGCCGTGCTGAAGAAGGCGGGCCTGATCACGACACGGCGGCGCGGCCGGTACGTCAACTACCAGCTGGACGTCATGGCCGTGGCCCGCCTCAGCGGCGAATTCCTGGAGGGCATCCTCCGCTGATCCTCCGGGTGCGGTGACTGCCCCGTCGGCCCCTGGGGAGCCCACGATGGCCCCATGGGCGGGCGGGTAACCGGGCGTACTCTCGGCTCATGAGTGCCACTATCGGACGGCGACTTCACGACGTACGCAAGCGTCGGGGGCTGAGCCAGCGGGAGCTTGCCACCGCGTCCGGCGTATCGCTCTCGCTGATCCGTAAGCTCGAACAGGGTGAGCGGAACGACACCCGCCTGGAGACAGCCAGGCGGCTCGCTGTCGCGCTCGGAGTACCGACGACCCAGCTGCTCGCGGAGCCGGACGACCGTGAGGGCGACTTTCCGCCCCCGGACCAGTGGGCGCCTGTTCGGCGTGCTCTCACGCCGGACGCCCTGTCACCGGAGCCTGACGAGCCGCCCACCGTGTCCGGTGTCCTCGGTGTCCTCGATTCCGCGCTGCCGCTCTTCTCCAGTGACAGGTATGCCGAGTTGGGCCCGATACTGCCCGCGCTGATCCGCGACGCCGACAGGCTGGCCGCGTCCGGTGCCGACGGGAGGGCCGTACGCGCGCGTGTCATGCAGCTGACTGGATGGCTGCTGACCCAGACGCGGCAGTTCGCGGCGGCGCATGACGCGCTCGGCCGCTCTCTGGACTGCGCACCGGACCGTCTCCACGGCGCGGCCACCGTCAGTACGCAGTGCTGGCTGCTTCTGCGGCAAGGGCGGCTCGCCGAGGCACAAGAGCTCGCCGCCCGGTGGGCGGATGAAGTGGAACCCCGCATGTCCCGGGCCACGCCGGCGGAACTGAGTGCGTGGGGCTGGCTTCTGCTGCGCCTCTCCGCCGCCTGCGTCAGGGACAACAGGTCCGACGAAGCCGAGCACGCACTGCGTCTCGCGCATTCCGCGGCGGTGGCGATGGGGCGGGAGTTCGCCCCGGACAAGGACTTCCTCCGCGCGTTCGGGCCCGTGACCGTGACGCTGAAGCGTGCGGAGAACGCGATGATCGCCGACCGGCCGGACGTGGTGCTCCAGCTCGCGGAGCGCGTACCCGCGGGAGGGTTACGGCCCACGTCGAACAACCACAACCGCCACCTCCTCGACGTCGCGGAGGCGCACGTGCGCTCGCGCCAGTACGCGGAGGCTGTCGACGTCCTGCAGACGATCCGGCGCGCAGCACCCCAGTGGCTCCCCAACCAGCGCTACGCGCGCGACATCCTCGGCCGGGTGATCGACCGGAGGAGGACGCTCACCCCTGAGATGAGAACACTCGCCGACGCAATCGGGGTGCCCATGTGACGCTGCGTGGCACTACCCGGCGGCACCCTGCGAGAGTGCCATTGCCCGGCGAAAGGCCAGGTCCCTAGCGTCATGTGCCATGGCGACGAACGAACAGGCGGCAACGCCCGAAGTCGGGATGATGGCATGGGACATGCAACGCGACCGCATCGGCGTGGTCATGGCGACCACGCCGACCCGAGTCTTCCTCCGCCCCCGACGTGGGGGCCGCGAATGGGAGACCGATCGGGAGAACGTCCGGGGGGTCACCCGGAAGGACACGCTCCGCGCAGACGTGGCCGCAGCCAACGCCCGCAGCAGGGGGCGCGCGTGACGACCACCACGCCACGGCCCGCCCGATGGTGCATCGCGTGTTCGAAGATCCTGCTGGCGCGTGCCAGAGAGGTCCGGGAGGGGCCGCTTCGACGCTGTCGAGACCCTGAGCCGGGAACTCGGACAGCATCGGCGCACAGCACACTCCTGACGGCCCGCCGCATACCGGCCCGCGTACGCAGAAAGGAGGAGACGAGGACGAAGCATCCCTGCGTAGCGGTGTCTCGGAGGATCATCGGCGGCATGAGCGAAGAGTGCTGTCCCGGCCCGCATCACTTCTGCAAGGGGTGTCGGGGAAGCGGGTACTACCAAGCGCTCACGCTCTATGTGAGTCAGTCGTGCCAGGCCGGGGAGATGTCCGCGGCCCACACGTGCACGGCGTGCAAGGGGCGCGGGTTCTTCTGCAGGCGGTTCCCTCCGTGCGAGGACGAGCACGAGGACGACACCCCGGCGATCGGCCCGGATGTCGTCCCGCCCGTGTGACGGGCTACTTCGTGCACAGCGCTGTGGACAACACCTTCAGGGCCGCGGTGTCGGCCTGCGGGGTCTTGGTCATGTCCTTCGAGAGGGCGAGGGTGATCTGGCGCTCGCCGTCGGCCGAGGTGAAGCTGAAGGTGTTGTAGCCGGGGACGCTGCCGGTGTGGCCCCGGACCGGCTTCTCGCCGGGGCAGAAGCCGGAGTTGCTCTCCAGGCCCAGGCCGTATTTGCGGCTCTCGCCGCGGTCCGTGTCGTGCAGGGTGTTCATCTCGCGCCACAGGTGCGAGGGGAGCAGCTTGCCGCCGGCGAGCGCGCGGTAGAAGCGGTTGAGGTCGGCGGTGGTGGAGACGATGTTGCCGGGGCCCCAGAAGACCGTGGGGCTGAAGTCGGCGAAGTCGGTGGGGGCGCTCTCGCCGGGGAACTGCTCGTAGCCGTGCAGGTGGGGGCCGGACAGCCGCTCGGAGGTGGGGACGGACGTGCCGGTGAGGTGGAGTGGGCGCACGATGCGCCGGGTGATCGCCTTGTCGAGGGTGGTGCCCGTGAGCTTCTCGACGAGCATGCCGAGGACGACGTAATTGGTGTTGGAATACGCCCACTTGCCCGCCTCGCCGGGCTCGAACGTGCGCGGCTCCTTGAGCGCCATGTCCACGAGCTCGCGGGGCGTGAGGCGGGAGTGCTGGACGGTGTGCACCGGATCCTTCTCCCGCAGGAGGACGTCGGTGTAGTTGGCGAGTCCGCTGGTGTGATCGAGCAGCTGCCGTACGGTGACGGGCGCGCCCTTCGCCGTGTCCGGGACCAGACCGGGGAGGTGGCGCCCGATGGGGTCGTCCAGCCCGGCCCTGCCCTCGGCGACGAGCTGGAGGACGACCGTGGCCACGAAGCTCTTGGTCACGCTCCCGGCCCGGAACCGGTCCCCCGGCTGCGCCTTCCGCCCGTCCGCGAGGTCGGCGACACCACTGCCGCTGCGCCAGACGCCGCCGCCGTCACGCACCTCGACGACCGCGCCGGGGACGCCCTCGGCTATCACTCCGTCCAGCGCGCGCTGGAGGGCGGCCCGGTCCGCGCCGTGAGCGGCGGGCGCGGCGGCGAAGGCCGGCCCGGCGGCGGGGGCGAGGGCCGCTGCGGCGAGCACTACGGAAACGGCGGCGGTTCGGCGGCGCATGATCGGATGCCTCTCGGTGGCGACTGGCTGATGCGTCATCAAGCTATGCCGCACCCCGCCTCGGCGTGATCATGACCAGGAATGACTGCGCGGGGGCGGCCCCTTAGAGGTCACCCTGAACGCGGCTCGGGGGTCGACCCCGGGGCGCTGCGCGCCGACTCACGCCGCCACCCGCCCGATCCCGCCCAGCAGGTCCGCCAAGGACGCCCGCGTCGTGCGGAGTTCGGCGATGCGCTGGTCCAGACCCTCCAAGTGGTCGCGCAGGTGGATGGCGACGCAGGGGTCGAAGTCGGCGGCGGACGCGCCGCTGATGCACGGGAGGATGCCGCGGATGGTGCGCGTGGGGAGGCCGGCCGCGAGGAGGACGCGGATGCGGCGGACCGTCTCCGGGGCATCCGGATCGTAGCGGCGGTGGCCGCTGGGGAGGCGGTGGGAGGCGAGCAGGCCCTGCTCCTCGTAGTAGCGCAGGAGGCGGGGGCCGACTCCGGTCTCCCGGGCCAGGTCGCCGATCTTCATGTGGTCCACCTCGGCTGTCTGCATGTGGCCTCCCTCACAAGGGGTTGAACCTCACACGGATGTGAGCTTTTAGCGTGCTGATCATGACGAACGCCGCGCACACCGCGCCCCATTCCCCCGTCCACTCCTTCGGCGGCGACCTGCCCGTACGCCGCATCGCCTACGGCGCGATGCGCCTGGCCGAGACCCCGGAGGAGGCGCTGACGGATCCGCTCAGGGCGACCATCTGGCGGGCACCGGCCGACCGGGAGGGCGCGATCGCCCTGCTGCGGCAGGCCGTCGAGCTCGGGGTCGAGCTGATCGACACGGCGGACGCCTACTCGCTCGGGCAGAGCGAGGAGCTCATCGCCGAGGCCCTGCACCCCTACGCCGGAAAGGTGACGGTCGCCACCAAGGCGGGTGTCGTGCGGCCGGGTCCCTACGAGTGGGTGACGCACGGCCACCCCGCCTACCTGCGCCAGCAGGCGGAGTTGAGCCTGCGGCGGCTGCGCGTGGAGCGGCTGGACCTGCTCCAGCTGCACCGCATCGACCCCGAGTACCCGCTCGCCGACCAGCTCGGGGCGCTGAGGCAGTTGCAGGACGAGGGCAAGGTGCGGCACATCGGCCTCTCCGAGGTGACCGTGGACGAGCTGCGCGCGGCGCGGGAGATCGTGCCCGTCGTGTCGGTGCAGAACGTCTACAACCTCGCGGAGCGCGGCCACGACGACGTCGTGGACTACACCGCGGAGCACGGCATCGCCTTCATGCCGTACTTCCCGGTGGCGATGGGCGCGCACGCCGGACCCGACGGCCCGGTCGCGGCGGTGGCGCGGGAGCTGGGCGCGACCCCGGCGCAGACCGCGCTCGCCTGGCTGCTGCGGCGGTCGCCGACGATGGTGCCGATCCCGGGGACGCGGTCGATCGGCCACCTGGCGGAGAACATGGGCGCGCTGGACATCCAGTTGTCCGACGAGCAGTACGACCGTCTCGACCGGCTGTCCGGAACGACGGACGCCGGTCAGACTTCGCGTACGCCCGAGCGCCAGACCGCCGAGACCAGGGGGACCCCGGGGCGGTAGGCGAGGTGGACGTGCGAGGGGGCTTCGAGGAGGGTGAGGTCGGCCCGGGTCCCGGGGGCGATGCGGCCGATGTCCGTACGGCGCAGGGCCGCCGCGCCGCCCGCCGTCGCCGACCAGACGGCCTCGTCGGGGGTCATGCCCATATCGCGCACGGCCAGGGCGATGCAGAAGGGCACCGAACTCGTATAGGACGAGCCGGGGTTGCAGTCCGTGGACAGGGCGACGGTGGCGCCCGCGTCGAGCAGGCGGCGCGCGTCGGGCCACGGGGCGCGCGTGGAGAACTCCGCGCCGGGCAGCAGCGTGGCCACGGTGTTCCCGTTCGCGAGGGCGTCGACGTCCGCCTCGGTGAGGTGGGTGCAGTGGTCGGCGGAGGCCGCGTCCAGCTCGACGGCCAGCTGGACGCCGGGGCCGTACGAGAGCTGGTTGGCGTGGACGCGGGGGATCAGTCCGCGGGCGGCTCCGGCGGTGAGGATCGTACGGGCCTGGTCGCCGTCGAAGGCGCCCTTCTCGCAGAACACGTCGACCCAACGGGCGTGCGGGGCGCAGGCGTCGAGCATCGGGCCGGTGACGAGGTCGACGTACGCGGCGGGGTCGTCGGCGTAGTCGGGGGAGACGATGTGGGCGCCGAGGTAGGTGACCTCGTCGGTGTGGGCAGCGGCGATCCGCAGGGCGCGGGCCTCGTCCTCGACGGTGAGGCCGTAGCCGGACTTGGTCTCCAGGGTGGTGGTGCCCTGGCGCAGCGCCTCGCGCAGATGACGGACGAGGTTGGCCTCCAGCTCCTCGTCGCTCGCGGCGCGGGTGGCGGCCACCGTGGTGCGGATGCCGCCCGCGCTGTAGCTCTGCCCGGACATGCGGGCGTTGAACTCCGCGGTGCGGTCGCCCGCGAAGACCAGGTGGGAGTGCGAGTCGACGAAGCCGGGAAGCACGGCCCGCCCGCCGGCGTCGACGCGATTGTCAGTGGCGGGTGCTTTGCTGGAAGCACCGACCCAGGCGACACGGTCGCCGTCGATGACGACGGCCGCGTCCTGGACCGGGCCGAGGGGGCCTGCACCGAGGGAGGGGTCGTTGGTGACGAGACTGCTGATGTTGGTGATCACCGTGGTCGCCATGGCGGCGCGGCACTCCTTCGGGTTCTGCCGGGTTCGGTCGGTGGGAGGCGCCGGGCGGGGCGCCCGTGCGGCCCGGGGTGTCAGTCGTGGAGGGCCGCGATGGACTCGGCCAGCGCGCCCGCCACGTCCGGCACGAGCTGGTGGGCTCCCTCGCGTACGACGTGGCGGCCGCCGACCACCGTGTCCCGCACATCCGCGTTGGTCGCCGCGAATACGGCCGTCTCGGCGGCCAGCCGTGGCGGCGGGCCCGCGGTGCGCACCGAGTCCAGGGCGATAGTGGTGAGGTCGGCGAGCGCGCCCTGCTCGATGCGGCCCGCGTCGTCCCAGCCGAGGGCCGCGTGGCCGTCGGCGGTGGCGGCGCGCAGCAGCTGAGCCGCCGTCCAGTGGCCGCGGGTGTGGGAGTGCAGCCGCTCGTCCAGCTCCATCGCGCGCGCCTCTTCGAGGATGTCGATGACGGCGTGGCTGTCGCTGCCCAGCGAGAGGGGGGAGCCCGCGCTCTGGAGCTTGTGGGCGGGGCCGATGCCGTCGGCCAGGTCCCGCTCCGTGGTGGGGCACATGCAGATGCCGGTGTGCGAGTGACCGAGGAGGCGGATGTCGCCCGGGGTGAGGTGGGTGGCGTGGACGGCCGTGGTGCGCGGCCCCAGCACGCCGTGGTCGGACAGCAGCGCGGTCGGGGTGAAGCCGTGGGCCTCGACGCAGGCGTCGTTCTCGACGGTCTGCTCGGAGAGGTGGACGTGCAGCGGGGCGTCGCGCTCCTGCGCCCAGGCGGCGACGGTGCCCAGCTGGTCGACGGGCACGGCGCGCACGGAGTGGACGGCCGCGCCGATGCGGGTGTTGCCGTCGCCCTTGAGCTCGGCGGCGCGCTCGGCCCACGCCTCGGCGGTGCCGTCGCTGAAGCGGAGCTGGTGCTGATTGGGCTCCGCGCCGAAGCCGGAGGAGAGGTAGCAGGTGTCGAGGAGGGTGATGCGGATGCCCGCTTCCGCGGCGGCCGCGATCAGGGCCTCGCCCATGGCGTTGGGGTTGCCGTAGTGCCCGCCGCCGGGGGCGTGGTGGAGGTAGTGGAACTCCCCCACGGCGGTGATGCCGGCGAGGGCCATCTCGGCGTAGGTCGCCCGGGCGAGCGCGAAATAGGACTCGGGGGTGAGGCGGTCGGCGACGCCGTACATGACCTCGCGCCAGGTCCAGAAGTTGCCGGGCGCCCGCTCTGCGGCCTCCGCCGCGGCCCGCCCGCCGTGCGGCCGCGCGGGCGCGGCCGTGGCGTGGCCCGCCTGGACGACGCCGCGCAGGGCGCGGTGGAAGGCGTGGGAGTGGGCGTTCGCGAGCCCGGGGAGCGTGAGTCCGCGCAGCGTCACCGCGCCGGGCGGCGGGGCCGTGACGCCCCGGCGCACGGCGGAGATCCGGCCGTCGTCGCCTGTCTCCACGACCACGCCGGGTTCGACCCCGGTGTCGAGGAGGGCGTGCTCCGCCCAGTAGGTCTGCCTCGTCAGCGACACGCCAGGCCCTCCAGTACGTCGGCGAGTGCGGTCACCCCGGCCAGGCAGTCGTCCTCGGCCGCCGTTTCGGCGGGTGAGTGGGAGACACCCGTGGGGTTGCGTACGAACAGCATGGCGGTCGGGATGGCTCCGGAGAGGATTCCGGCGTCGTGTCCCGCGCCCGTGCCGAGGACGGGGAGGTCCGCGCGGCCCGCCTTGCCCAGGATCCGGCCGAGCTCGTCGCGCAGGGCGTGCTCGAATTCGACGACGGGGGTGAAGGACTCGCGGGTGACCGCCACATCGATGCCGTCGCGCTCGCCGCGCTCCAGGGCCGCCTTCTCGATCTCGGCGACGACCAGGTCGAGCGTGTCCTGGTCGGCGGCGCGGGAGTCGAGCCAGCCGCGGACGAGGGAGGGGATGGCGTTGACGCCGTTCGGCTCGACGCTGACCTTGCCGAAGGTGGCGAGGGCACCGGCGAGGCGGGCCTTCTTCCGGGCGGCAAGGACGGTGTTGGCGTAGGTGAGCATCGGGTCGCGGCGGTCCTCGATGCGGGTGGTGCCCGCGTGGTTGGCCTCGCCGTGGAAGTCGAACCGCCAGCGGCCGTGCGGCCAGATGGCGGAGGCGATGCCGACGGGGTGCTCCGTGCCGGCGAGGGCCCGGCCCTGTTCGACGTGCAGCTCGATGAACGCGCCGATGCGGGAGAGCCGCTCGGGGTCGGCGCCGATGGCCTCCGGGTCGTGTCCGGCGCGCTCCATGGCCTGCGGCAGGGACACCCCGTCCGCGTCGCGCAGCGCGTGGGCCGCCTCGACGGTGAGCTGCCCGGCGGTCAGGCGCGAGCCCACGCAGGCGAGGCCGAAGCGGGCGCCTTCCTCGTCACCGAAGTTGACGATGGCGAGGGGGCGGGTCGGCCGCGCGCCGCGGGCGCGGAGCCTGTCGAGCGCGGCGAAGGACGACACGACGCCGAGGGGGCCGTCGAAGGCGCCTCCGTCGGGGACGGAGTCCAGGTGGGAGCCGGTGACGACGGCGCCGCCCGCGGTGGGGTCGCCGAGCCAGGCCCATTGGTTGCCGTTGCGGTCCGTCTCGTAGGCGAGGCCCCGGGACTCCGCCTGTGCCTGGAACCAGGCGCGGCAGTCGGTGTCGGCTGCGGTCCAGGCGTAGCGGCGGTAGCCGTTGGTCTCGGGGTTCCGCCCGAGGGGGCGCAGGTCCTGCCACATCTCGTGGAACGAGGGTACGTGGGCAGGTGCGCCCCGGTGGTCGGGTTCGTGCCCGGGGTCCGGGGCGGAGCCCCGGTTTCGGGGGGCCGTCACGCCGTGTCACCCTCGCGCATCGGGACGCGGACGCCGCGGTCCTCCGCCACCGACTCCGCGATGTCGTAGCCCGCGTCGACGTGGCGGATGACGCCCATGCCCGGGTCGTTGGTGAGGACGCGGCGGATCTTCTCGCCCGCCAGCGGCGTGCCGTCGGCGACCGTCACCTGGCCCGCGTGGATGGAGCGGCCCATGCCGACGCCGCCGCCGTGGTGGAGGGAGACCCAGGACGCGCCGGAGGCCACGTTGACCATGGCGTTCAGCAGCGGCCAGTCGGCGATCGCGTCGGAGCCGTCCAGCATGGCCTCGGTCTCGCGGTACGGGGAGGCCACCGAGCCGCAGTCGAGGTGGTCGCGGCCGATGACGATCGGCGCGGACAGCTCGCCCGAGGCCACCATGTCGTTGAAGCGCTCGCCCGCGCGGTCCCGCTCGCCGTAGCCGAGCCAGCAGATGCGGGCGGGGAGGCCCTGGAAGTGGACGCGCTCCTGGGCCATCTTGATCCAGCGCGCGAGCGACTCGTTCTCCGGGAAGAGGTCGAGGATGGCCTTGTCGGTGGCGTGGATGTCCTTGGGGTCGCCGGACAGCGCCGCCCACCGGAAGGGGCCCTTGCCCTCGCAGAACAGGGGGCGGATGTAGGCGGGCACGAAGCCGGGGAACGCGAAGGCCCGGTCGTAGCCCGCGAGCTGCGCCTCGCCGCGGATGGAGTTGCCGTAGTCGAAGACCTCGGCCCCGGCGTCCATGAAGCCGACCATGGCCTCCACGTGACGGGCCATCGACTCCCGGGCGCGCTGGGTGAAGTCGGCGGGCTTCTCGGCCGCGTACGAGGCCATCTCGTCGAAGTCGACGCCGACCGGCAGATAGGCGAGCGGGTCGTGGGCGGAGGTCTGGTCCGTGACGATGTCGATGGGCGCGCCCATGGCGAGCAGCTGCGGCACGAGCTCCGCCGCGTTGCCGAGGACGCCGATCGACAGCGGACGGCGGGCGTCGCGCGCCTCGACCGCCAGCTGGAGGGCGTGGTCGAGGGAGTCGGCCTTGACGTCGAGGTAGCGGTGCTCGATGCGGCGCTCGATGGCGCGCGGGTCGCAGTCGATACAGAGGGCGACGCCGTCGTTCATGGTGACGGCGAGCGGCTGGGCGCCGCCCATGCCGCCGAGCCCGGCGGTCAGGGTGATCGTCCCGGCGAGCGTGCCGCCGAACTTCTTGGCGGCGACGGCGGCGAAGGTCTCGTACGTGCCCTGGAGGATGCCCTGCGTGCCGATGTAGATCCACGAACCGGCCGTCATCTGGCCGTACATGGTGAGGCCGAGGGCCTCCAGGCGCCGGAACTCCTCCCAGTTGGCCCAGTCGCCGACGAGGTTGGAGTTGGCGATGAGGACGCGCGGGGCCCACTCGTGGGTCTGCATCACACCGACCGGGCGGCCGGACTGGACGAGCATCGTCTCGTCCTGCTTCAGCGTCTGCAGCGTGCGGACCATGGCGTCGAAGGAGCGCCAGTCGCGGGCGGCCTTGCCGGTGCCGCCGTAGACGACGAGCTTGTCCGGGTGCTCGGCGACCTCGGGGTCGAGGTTGTTCTGGAGCATGCGCAGGGCGGCTTCCTGCTGCCACCCCAGGGTGCTCAGCTGCGTGCCTCGCGGTGCTCGGACGGGTCGCGGTCCGGACATGGGCCCTGCCTCCCTGGCGCTGCTCCGGTGGGAACCGGCGGTCTGAAGAGATCCATTGAATAGAACACTTCACATCTTGTGGCAGTGAATACCACCAGTCAACAGGTCGGCCCGCCGGAAATGGAAGTGGGCCCTGCCGGGTATTCGCCGCGCGACTTCGGGGCAATCAGTACGGAGCCACCGAAAGGGAGCCCCATGACCACCAGAGACCAGGCCGTCCGCGAAGCCGTCGCGCAGGGCGTCGTCGGCCCCCGCAACCACCTCGCCGGCCTCCTGGACGCGGCGCACATCCGCCGCACCGCCGCCGCCCTCCACACCGCCTTCCCCGGCCCCGGCACCCTCCACACCTTCGCCGTCAAAGCCGCGCCACTGATCCCCGTGCTCCACCTGCTCGCCGGAGCGGGCATCGGCTGCGAGGTCGCCAGCCCCGGCGAGCTGGCCCTGGCCCGCAGGGCCGGTGTCCCGCCGGACCGCATCGTCCTGGACTCCCCCGCCAAGACCACGGACGAACTGCGCGAGGCGCTGGCGCACGGCATCGCGGTCAACGCGGACAACAGACAGGAGCTCGCCCGCCTGGACCGGCTCACCGGGGAAGCCCCCACGACCTCCCCCATCGGGATCCGGGTCAACCCGCAGATCGGCACCGGCAGCATCGCGGCCCTGAGCACGGCCACGGAGACCTCGAAGTTCGGGGTGGCCCTGCGGGACGAGGGGGCGCGGGAGTGGCTGGTGGGGGCGTTCACGGAGCGGCCGTGGCTGACCCGGCTGCACGCGCACGTCGGTTCGCAGGGCTGCCCGCCGCCGCTGATGGCGGAGGGCGTACGGGCCGTGTACGAACTGGCCGAGGAGATCAACCGGACGGTGGGCCGACAGCAGGTGCGGACCCTGGACATCGGCGGCGGCCTCCCGGTGAACTTCGCGTCGGACGAGGTCACGCCCACGTTCGAGGAGTACGCGCGGCTCCTGGCGGCCACGGTGCCGGGCCTGTTCGACGGCCGCTACGGCGTGGTGACCGAATTCGGCCGGTCGCTGCTGGCGAAGAGCGGCATGGTGCTGGCTAGGGTGGAGTACACCAAGTCGGCGGGCGGCCGCCTGATCGCGGTGACACACGCGGGCGCGCAGGTGGCCACGCGTACGGTCTTCGCGCCGGAGTCCTGGCCACTGCGGGTTCTCGCGTACGACGCGCAGGGGCGGCCCAAACGAGGTGAGCCGGTGCCGCAGACCGTCGCGGGACCGTGCTGCTTCGCGGGCGACCTGATCGCCGTGGACCGCCCGCTGCCGCCGCTGGAGCCGGGCGACCATGTGGCGCTGCTGGACACCGGCGCGTACTACTTCTCGAACCACTTCGCGTACAACTCACTGCCCCGCCCGGGGGTTTACGGCTACGCGTCGACAGAAGGTCACACGCGATTCGTCACCGTGCGCGCCCCGCAGAGCCTGGACGAGCTGGTCGCCGAGAGCGGCGCCGACCACGCCACCGAACTCAGCGCGCTGCGCTGACCGCCGCGTCGCCGCCCGCGGCACGGCCCGGCCCGCGGCCCCGGCGGCGGGCGCCGCCGGGCAGCGCGTCACCCGCGGCGAGCCCGGTGGCGAGATAGCCGCTCACGGGCTTGGCGACGGGGCTGCCCTGCGCCCACTCCGTACGCACCCAGAGCAGCGACTCGCTGTTCCGCTCCAGCCCGCCGAACCAGAGCGCCTTCGCCCACAGGCCCGCGCCCGCACCGGCGAGTGCCAGACCGGCCGCGGCGGGCACGGCGAAGGACGAACCGACGGCGGCGAGGAAGGCGATCAGCAGCCACCAGCGGCGCGCGCGCCGCCAGTTGCGCACGGTCACCCGGCGGTCCTGGAGGAAGACCGACCTACCCGCGCGGGAGGCGCCGCGCGCGAGCTCCCGGTAGCGGCCGCGCCGGGCCAGGAAGACCGCACCGGCCACGATCAGGAAGAGGGCCGCTCCGGCGAGCAGCCCGATCCGGCGCCCGGTGAGCCCGGGGATCAGCGCCCCGACGGCCGCGCTCAGCAGCCCCGGCCACCACAGCCAGGCGGCGGGTGCTCTGACGATCACTGCTACTCGTGCCAGTGCGTATGAGCCGCGCCCCATCGTCGTTTCCTCCCTTTCGCCGGGTTCCAGGTCTCGTCACGCTAGCGAATGTTTCTGAGCGCGGGCTGAGAATCGGCGGTTTTGTTCCCCAGCCCCGCCCCTCCCCGCAACCGGGGCTCCGCCCCGGACCCCGGAGGGTCTGGGGGCTTGCCCCCGGTTTCGGGAAGGGGCGGGGAGGGCCGGGCAGTCCGCGGGCGAGATGCCGCGTAACTGATCAGGCGTCAATGGACCGTACGGAAGCCCTCATTCGACGAACAGCCCCCGCGCCGCCGCCTTCGCGTCGAACTCTTCCAGCCGCGCCTGCGCGTCCGGCAGCGCGTCGCACATGGACTCCAGGAGCACCCGCCCCAGGAGCATCGGCGCGCACGCGGTGTCGAAGGCGAGGCCCGTGCCGACGGCGGCGGGGAGTAGGAGGTCGCTGTGGCGGGCGACGGGGGCGAAGGTGGAGTCCGCGACGGTGACGACCGCCAGCCCCTCGCCCCGCGCGTACTCCAGCGCCTCGACGACCTCGCGCGGGTGGCGGGGCAGCGCGAAGCACAGCAGGGTGCTCGCCCCGGCGCGCACGGCCGCGTCGATGCGGTCGGCGAGCAGCGTGCCGCCCTCGTCCAGGAGCCGCACGTCGGGGTGGACCTTGCGCGCGAAGTAGGCGAACCCGGCGGCCTGCGCGGTGGCGGCGCGCAGCCCGAGCACGGGCAGCGGGCGGGACCGGGCGAGCAGCTGTCCGGCGCGGGCGACGGGCCCGGGGTCGGCGAGCAGCGAGGAGAGGTGGCGGAGGTTGTCGATCTCGGCCTGGACGGCCTGCTGGTACTCGTTGTACGAGCTGTCGCCGGTCGGTGCGGCGGCGGGGACGACGTCGCGCAGGTGGCGGCGGAGCGCGGGATAGCCGTCGAAGCCGAGGGCGACGGCGAAGCGGGTCACGGACGGCTGGCTGACGCCGGCGAGCTCGGCGAGCTCGACGCTGGAGAGGAAGGGCGCGTCGGCGGAGCGCCGCACCATGCAGTGGGCAATGCGCCGCTGGGTGGGGGTCAGCCGGTGGCCCTCGAAGAGCTTCTGCAGCCGTGCGGTGGCTTCGGGTTCGCCTCCGTTGTCGCTCATCGGGCCCTCCATCGGTCGTCGGCGGTGCGCGGTCCCGGACCACATCGGCCATTCACCGATCCCGGGCTCTGCATGGAATTATGCAGGGCCCGGGACGGGCGCGCGTCTCGCACGGGCGGACTCACACAGCGATCACATGGGCGGATCACATAGGAGGAAGCAGCTTCTTCTGCGGCTTGCCCATCGCGTTGCGCGGCAACGCCTCCAGGAAGCGGACGCGCCGCGGCCGCTTGTGCACGGACAGGTGTCCCGCCACGAAGTCGATCAGCGTCCGCTCGCTCACCCCTTCGGCCACGACATAGGCGACGATCTCCTGGCCGAGGTCGTCGTGCGGGACGCCCACGACGGCGGCCTCGCTCACGGCCGGGTGGTCGAGCAGCGCGTTCTCGACCTCGCCCGCGCCGATGCGGTAGCCGCCGGACTTGATGAGGTCGGTGGAGGCGCGGCCCACGATGCGGTGCATGCCGTCCGGCTCGACGGTGGCGATGTCGCCCGTGCGGAACCAGCCGTCGGCCGTGTGCGCCGCCGCGGTCGCCTCCGGGCGGCCCAGGTAGCCGGTGAAGAGCGTCGGCCCGCACAGCTCCAGCTCGCCGATGCCGTTCTCGGTCTCCGCGAGCCGCGTCCGCACGCCCGGCAGCGGCAGGCCCACCGAGCCCGGGCGGCGCTCGCCGTCGGCGCGGGTCGAGAGGGTGATGAGGGTCTCGGTCATGCCGTAGCGCTCGACGGGCCGCTGCCCGGTGAGCTTCTCCAGGTCGCGGAAGACGGGCGCGGGCAGCGCGGCGCTGCCCGACACCAGCAGCCGCGCCGTGCCCAGCGCGCGGGCGGCGGCCGGGTCGCGGACGACGCGGGACCACACGGTCGGCACGCCGAAGTAGAGGCTGCCGCCCGCCGCCGCGTACGCCTCGGGGGTCGGGCGGCCGGTGTGCACCAGACGGCTGCCGGTGCGCAGCGCGCCCAGCACGCCGAGGACGAGGCCGTGCACGTGGAAGAGCGGCAGGCCGTGCACGAGGGTGTCATCGGCGCTCCACTGCCAGGCCTCGGCCAGCCCGTCCAGGCCCGCGGCGACGGCCGCGCGCGGGATCTCGACGCCCTTGGGGGACCCGGTGGTGCCGGAGGTGTAGAGGATCAGGGCGGTGGCCGCGGGGTCCGCCTCGGGGCCGGTCCAGTCGGCCCGCTCCCGTATGTCGACGGGAACGTCTCCCCCGGGGCCCAGCACCAGCGCGGCGCCGGAGTCCCGCAGGATGTGGTCGCGTTCGGCGGGCCCGGCGTCAGGCGGCAGGGGCACCACGGGCACACCGGCGAGCAGGCCGCCCACGACGGCCGCCACGGTCTCCAGCGTCGCCTCCGCCTGCACGGCCACACAGGGCGCGCCGGCGACGCGGGCGGCCACCGCGCGGGCGGCGCCCAGCAGTTCCTCGCGCGAGCAGGGGCGCCCCGCGACGGTGAGGGCGTCGGCGGAGTCGGCCCCGGCGGTCAGGGACGCAAGCAGGGGTACGGTCGGTCCGTGCACGTACTGCTCCTTCCACGGGGGCGGTCCGGGGGAGGCCCGGGGACATCCCCCACTGCGGATACGGGTGCTGGCCCCAGCGACGCGGGGCCGCTCCGACCGTATCGTCATAGCCATGACGGCCCATGACCCTGACCTCAGGACCGAACTGCGCAAGGAACTCGACACGACGCTCCAGACCCGCAAGGAGCTGGGCCCGGAGTACGAGCAGGAGCTGGTCGACAGCTTCCTGGAGAAGGTCGACGCCAAGCTCGGCGACGCGATCGACCGGCGCGTGCGCAGGCACCTCGCGGAACAGCAGATGAGCGTCGCCCGCGGCGTCCGCACCGGGGCGGGCGACCCGGGCATCGGCAGCTTCGGCGAGCGCTTCGGCTTCGCCGCGATCTCGCTGGTGCTGGCGATCCCGCTGTCCGCCATCGCCGTGCTCAACGCGCACCTGCCGGGCCTGCTGGTGTGCTGGGCGGGCATCGTGGGCATCAACGCCCTGAACGTGTCGGGGGCGTTCCCCTGGCCGGGCCGGCAGAAGCGGGACCAGGACTCCGACTGGAAGTGAGAAGCGCGGGAACCGCCGCACCCCGGCCGAGGCCGGGGTCGGGACGACGGCGGTCCCCGCGAGGACACGGGCCCCGGCCTGGGCCGGTCCTCCGTATCCGGACGGCTGTGGAGTCCGGGAGCCGCTCCGGAGGTCCTGCCGCCGCATTCGGGGCGCCGACCGGGAGCGTTCTCCCTGCCGACACCCCTCAATATGCCGGACCGTTGTTAAGTCCGTGCTGCGGGCGCGTGACGCATACGTACCCTTTACGGATCGCCTGCGCCTCTTGCCGTTCACCTGACGGCGGCGGCCCACGCGGCGGCGGTGCGGGCCTACTTGGCCGCGGCGGCGCTCGCGTCCTCGGCGAGGAAGGCGAGCAGGTCCTGACGGCTCACCACGCCCTTGGGCTTGCCCTCGACCAGCACGACCGCCGCGTCCGCGGTGCCGAGCACGGCCATCAGGTCCGCGACCGGCTCGCCGGAACCGACCTGCGGCAGCGGGGCGCACATGTGCTTCTCCAGCGGGTCGGAGAGCGAGGCGCGCTTGGTGAACAGCGCGTCCAGCAGCTCCCGTTCGACGACCGAGCCGACGACCTCGGCGGCCATCACGTCGGGGTGGCCCGCGCCCGGCTTGACGATGGGCATCTGCGAGACGCCGTACTCGCGGAGCACCTCGATGGCCTCGCCGACGGTCTCCTCGGGGTGCATGTGCACCAGCGACGGGAGCTCGCCGTCCTTGCGCTTGAGCACGTCGGCGACGCGGGCGGTGGCGCCGCCCTCGTCCAGGAAGCCGTAGTTGGCCATCCACTCGTCGTTGAAGATCTTGCTGAGGTAACCGCGGCCGCTGTCGGGCAGCAGCACGACCACGACATCGTCCGGGCCGAGCCGCTCGGCGACGCGCAGCGCGGAGACGACGGCCATCCCGCAGGAGCCGCCGACCAGCAGGCCCTCCTCCTTGGCGAGGCGGCGCGTCATCTGGAAGGCGTCCTTGTCGGAAACCGGAACGATCTCGTCCGCGACGGACTGGTCGTAGGCGGTCGGCCAGAAGTCCTCGCCGACGCCCTCGATCAGATACGGACGGCCCGAACCGCCGCTGTAGACCGAGCCCTCCGGGTCGGAGCCGATGACCTTGACCTTGCCGCCGCTGGCGTCCTTCAGATAGCGGCCGGTGCCGCTGATGGTGCCGCCGGTGCCGACGCCCGTGACGAAGTGGGTGATCTTCCCCTCCGTCTGCTCCCAGATCTCCGGACCGGTGGTCTCGTAGTGGGACAGCGGGTTGTTGGGGTTGCTGTACTGGTCGGGCTTCCAGGCGTTGGGCGTCTCACGGACGAGACGGTCCGAGACGTTGTAGTACGAGTCGGGGTGCTCGGGGTCGACGGCGGTCGGGCAGACCACGACCTCCGCACCGTAGGCACGCAGCACATTGATCTTGTCCATGGACACCTTGTCCGGGCAGACGAAGATGCACTTGTAGCCCTTCTGCTGGGCCACGATCGCAAGACCCACGCCCGTGTTGCCGGAGGTCGGCTCCACGATCGTCCCGCCCGGCTTGAGCTCCCCGGACTTCTCCGCGGCTTCGATCATCCGCACGGCGATGCGGTCCTTCACCGAACCACCGGGGTTGAGGTACTCGACCTTGGCAAGGACAGTGGCCTGAATGCCTTCGGTCACGCTGTTGAGCTTCACCAGCGGGGTATTGCCAATGAGCTCAATCATCGAATCGTGATACTGCACGGTGATCTCCGCGGTCGGGGGCACTAGCGGTCGGTCGCGTGCCCATATCTCCAGCCTATGCGGGTGCGGTGGCCGCTGGGCGGGTACGGGGTGGATCTTCGTTGCCGGGTGCTGTCCTCAAACGCCGGACGGGCTGAAATCAGCCCGTCCGGCGTTTGAGGACAGCGCGCGAAGCGTGCTTCGGGGTCCGGGGCGGAGCCCCGGTTACGGGAAGGGGCGGGGCGGGGAAAGAACCAGCACAGGAGGTGACGGGACCATGTCGAGGGCCAGCGCGGCACGGCGGATCGCGGCGGCCGCCGCGTACGGCGGCGGCGGAATCGGGCTGCTGGGCGCCACCGCGTTCGGGATCCTGCTCACGGAGGCGCGCCTGGCCCGGCGGATCGTCGGCGGGCGGCACGAGCCGCCGCCGCACGCGGACGGCCGCTACGGCTCCGCCTTCGTCCACCGGCTGGGCCGGGAGCCGCTGCTGCTGGGCGTCCTCGGCGACTCCACGGCCGCGGGCCAGGGCGTGCACCGGCCCCGCCAGACGCCCGGGGCGCTGCTGGCCTCGGGGCTCGCGGCAGTCGCCGAACGGCCGGTGCAGCTGCGCAACGTGGCGCTGTCCGGCGCCCAGTCGCACGACCTGGACCGCCAGGTGACCCTGCTGGTCGAGGAGGGCGAGCGCGCCCCCGACGTATGCGTGATCATGATCGGCGCCAATGACGTCACCCACGGGATGCCCGCGGCCCGCTCCGTACGCCTGCTGTCCGACGCCGTCCGCAGGCTGCGCGAGGCCGGCTGCGAGGTCGTGGTGGGCACCTGCCCGGACCTGGGCACGATCGAGCCGGTCTACCAGCCGCTGCGGTGGGTGGCCCGGCGGCAGAGCCGGCAGCTGGCGGCGGCGCAGACCATAGGGGTGCTGGAGGCCGGGGGCCGTACGGTCTCGCTGGGCGCCCTGCTGGGGCCCGAGTTCGAGCAGAACCCCCGGGAGCTGTTCGGTCCGGACAACTACCACCCCTCCGCCGAGGGCTATGCGACGGCGGCCATGGCCGTCCTCCCCACGCTCTGCGCGGCGCTCGGCCTGTGGCCGGAGGACGAGGAACGGCCGGACGCGGCGCGCCGCGAGGGCATCCTGCCGGTGGCCCGTGCGGCGGCGGAGGCGGCCGCGGAAGGTGGTACGGAGGTGACGGCGGCGCGTGGGCGCTGGGCACTGCTGAAGCACCGCAAGCGGCGTCGCCTGCCGTCTCACACGGAGGCGACCCCGCACCACGTCTGGTCCCGCGCGACGCGCGGCTAGCTCCCTGGGGCTCCGCCCCAGACCCCGCAGGGCGCTCCCGCCGCAGGCGGCAACGGACCCGCGCCCAGAGCCACACGCCCAAACCGCACCCAGCGGAAAGCGTACGCTTAGAAAAGAGGTCCGCATCACAGTGACGTGCTCGTGACCACGGACCTACGCGCGGGTAACTTCCATGAGAGTCCAGCCTTCTCACGCCCCTGGAGCCGTGATGCCCGAAGCCGTGATCGTCTCAACCGCCCGTTCCCCGATCGGTCGCGCCTTCAAGGGCTCGCTGAAGGACATGCGGGCCGACGACCTGACCGCGACGATCATCGGGGCCGCCCTCGCCAAGGTCCCCGAGCTCGACCCGCGCGACATCGACGACCTGATGCTCGGCTGCGGCCTGCCCGGTGGCGAGCAGGGCCACAACCTGGGCCGGATCGTGGCCGTGCAGATGGGCATGGACCACCTGCCCGGCTGCACGATCACCCGCTACTGCTCCTCGTCGCTGCAGACCTCGCGGATGGCGCTGCACGCCATCAAGGCCGGCGAGGGCGACGTCTTCATCTCGGCGGGCGTCGAGACGGTCTCCCGGAGCGTCAACGGCTCCTCCGACGGCATGCCGGGCAGCCACAACCCCTTCTTCGCCGAGGCCGAGGCCCGCACGGCGGCCCGCGCCGAGCAGGGGGGAATGGGGGCACCCCCAGCGGTAGCTGGGGGAGAGTGGCACGACCCGCGCGAGGACGGCCTGGTTCCGGACGCGTACATCGCGATGGGCCAGACCGCGGAGAACCTGGCCCGCCTGAAGGGGATCACCCGCCAGGAGATGGACGAGTTCGGCGTCCGCTCGCAGAACCTCGCCGAGGAAGCCATCAAGAAGGGCTTCTGGGAGCGCGAGATCACCCCGGTCACCACCCCCGACGGCACGGTCGTATCCAAGGACGACGGCCCGCGCGCGGGCGTGACCATGGAGGGCGTCCAGGGCCTGAAGCCGTCCTTCCGCCCCGACGGCCTGATCACCCCGGGCAACTGCTGCCCGCTGAACGACGGCGCCGCCGCCCTGGTGATCATGTCCGACACCAAGGCGCGCGAGCTGGGCCTCACCCCCCTCGCCCGGATCGTCTCCACCGGCGTCTCCGCCCTCTCCCCCGAGATCATGGGCTTCGGCCCGGTCGCGGCGAGCGAGCAGGCGCTGCGGCGGGCCGGGCTCGGCATCGGCGACATCGACCTGATCGAGATCAACGAGGCGTTCGCGGCGCAGGTCATCCCCTCCTACCGCGCGCTGGGCGCCGACCTGGACAAGGTCAACGTCAACGGCGGCGCGATCGCGGTCGGCCACCCCTTCGGCATGACCGGCGCCCGCATCACGGGCACGCTCATCAACTCGCTCCAGTGGCACGACAAGCAGTTCGGCCTGGAGACGATGTGCGTCGGGGGCGGCCAGGGCATGGCGATGGTCATCGAGCGGCTGAGCTGAGCTGCAGCGGAGGGTAGGGGTCGCCCGAGGCACGAGGGCGGCACCTGCCCGCAGCGGAAGCGAAGCGAAGACGCGGCCGAAAAATACGCGCGACTGAGCTGATCACGAACAGTCACGCGGCATTCCGTATGTGAACGTGACCGAATCGCCCCCATGATGTGACCAACGTCGTGAGGGCGATTCGTTTCCCCAGGTCAGGGATGTTGAAGGGACAACGTCCGGGCCTTAAGTCCCGTCCATTTCATGACGTTTTGCACTGTGGCCGTACGGCGCGGGCCGCGAAGCTGAGGTAGGAATCTGGGGGATCCATAGCAACCGGGAGTACGTCAGTGAGCGCCATGAACCTTGCCCTGCTGCTGGCCGCTGCCACGGCGACGGCCGCGGGAGCCGCCGCCCTGCACAGCACCCGCGGCCTCCGCCGGCAGATCAGCGCCCTGCGTGCCGACCTCGCGGCCGCCGCCGGTGCCGACCGGCGCGCCCCCGCCCCGGTGCCCGCCGCGCGCACCGCGCCCGCCGCGGAGCTCTCCGAGATACGGGCGGCCGTCGCCGACGCCCTCGCCGAGGAGCGGGAGCGGGAGCTGGCCGAGGCCCGCGCCTTCTGGGCGGCCCAGGAGAGCCGGGACCTCAGCACCGCCGCCGACGCCCCGTCGCTGCTGGGCGGGCTGCCCGGGTTCGGCGACGACCTGACGGCCCCCGAGGGCCCGTACGGCGGTCCGTATCTGCCCCGGCAGGCCGACTTCGTCGGGCTGGAGCCGCTCGACCCGGCGGCCGAGGCCGAGGCGGCGGAGTCCCCGGAGCTGGCCGCCGCGCGCCGCCGCCACCCCTCGCACCCCGACTTCACCCCCGTGCCGCTCGTGGGCGACCACGAGAGCACCGTCGAGCGGCTCACCGAGCTCGCGGACGCCCGTATTCCGCTCACCGACGTGCGCCCCGGCCCGCTCGGCACCCTCGATGTCTACGTCTTCGCCGACGGCACCACGATCTGCATGACCCCCGGCCACCGCGAGACCGCCGAGCGCCTCGCGGACGCGCTGCGCGCCGGGGACGCACCGGTGCTGCTGGGCGGTTCCGGTGTGTCCGGCGCGTACTCCCTGACGTTCGGCTGCGCGGCGGAGCGGATCTACGTCCTCGCCGACCGCGTCATCGCCTCGCTGTAGCGGGCGGCCCCGGTCACAGCCCGCAGCGCTGCGCCGCGGCCTCGATCAGCGCGGTCGCCTCGGCCGCGCCGACCCCGTCGGGCAGCGGCTTTCCGCCGCGCGCGGTGAGCGCTTCGGCCAAATCGTGACCGGCGACGGCCACTTGGTCGGCGACCGCGAACATGCCCGCTTCCGGCATTTCCCTCGGTTCGGTGACCTCCGGTTCCTCGATCCGCTGGGTCCACGCCGCCAACTCGCGAGCGAGTGCCAGCGCTTCCGCGGCGGCCCCCCTGCTCAGGCGGGACTGCGGCAGGGCACGCAGCCGGTCGGCGAAACCGTCCACGGCGGCCAGAAGAGGCGTCACATCATCCACGACGTGAGCCTATGCGCTGTGGACGGACTGTTGCCAACGTCTGAACACTCAGGCACGGTGACAGGAAGGACCATCATCCGACGCGTCCGGAGGCGCCGATGTCCCACGTCTTCTCCGACGAGACCCACCGGAACCTGCTCTCCCGAATCCCCCACTGCACCGGCCGTGAAGTCGCCGACTGGCTGCGCACGGTCGAAGAAGGCCCCTCCCTCCTCCGCTTCGAGGAGAAGGTCAGCTGGCTGCGCGGAGAGCACGACCTCGCATATGGCCACGCCAAGGCCATAGTCCACGAGTACGACCTCCGGCGGGCGGCACGCAAGCTGCGGTAGCGGACGTACGCACTCCAGGTCACCCCCGACACAGACACGACGGCGCGCAACGGGGCACCCACGGCGAAGGGCCCGGGAGCCACCTGTCAGGTGGCTCCCGGGCCCTTCGTCAGCTGTCGCCGACCGCCCCGTGGGGTCAGTCGTCGCCGTTGAGGATGGAGACCAGGCGCAGCATCTCCAGGTAGATCCACACCAGCGACATGGTGAGGCCGAAGGCGGCCTTCCAGGAGGCGGGGCGGGGGGCGCCGTAGCGCACGCCGTCCTCGATCTCCTTGAAGTCCATCGCCAGATACGCCGCACCGAGCAGCACGCCGATGACGCCGACGCCGATGCCGAGCGCGCCGCTGCGCAGGCCGAGGCCGTCACCGCCGCCGAAGGCGGCGAACAGCAGGTTGACCATCATCAGCAGGAAGAAGCCGATGGCGGCGGCCGTCACCACGCGGTAGAAGCGGTTGTTGACCCGGATCAGACCGGTCTTGTAGGCGATGAGGGTGCCGACGGCGACCGCCATCGTGCCCAGCACCGCCTGCACGGGGGCGCCGTCCGCGTAGTGGTTGTACGCCTTGCTGACGACGCCGAGGAAGACACCCTCGAAGAGGGCGTAGCCGAGGATCAGCGCCGGGGAGGGCGTCGCCTTGAACGTCTGGACGATGGCGAGCACCGCCGCGACGATGGCGGCGCCGAAGCCGAGCATCGGAGGCAGGTCGGTGGCCCAGCCGAAGGCGGCACCGACGATGACCAGGCCCAGCGTCATCGCCGTACGCATGACGACGTCGTCCATCGTCATCCGGCCCGGCTGGGCGGGGGCGCCCTGCCGGAGGTCCGGCCCGCCCTGTGCGTACGGGTTGGTGGGCTGCGCGTAGGGGTTGCCCGCGTACGGGTTGCCCTGGGCCGCGGTCCCGGCCTGCGGCCCGGCGTTGAAGCCCGCGTGGCCGTTGCTGTCGCGCCACCCTCGCGAGAAGACCGGGTTGCTGCTCCTCATCTCACTCCTCCATGGCCACCGTGCGCGGCCTTGCGAACCAGGGTAATGGCTGGGCAAAGGAACGGGCTCGTACCGGGGGACGATCTTTTCTCCCCTGCCTCTGGGGGAGAACGAGAACCGGGGGCAGTCGGTTCCCTACGGAGAGTGGGCGCCATGAAGCAGAAGAGTGCCCGGAGCCGGACTTGAACCGGCACGGCCCGAAGGGCCAGCGAGGTTTAAGCTCGCCGTGTCTGCATTCCACCATCCGGGCAGGGCTCTCGGGCGTGCGAGCGGGTGGGCGCGCGAGCCTGTCTTACAAGGAGAGCAGGACGAGCCTAGCCCGGGAGCGCCCCCCAAACAGCGGAACGAGGACCCGAGGTTGTCTTATTTTATTGGCAACTGAGGGTGCATCAGCGCAAGAACCGCGTCAAAGGCACATGCCACGGGCCGATACCGCCTGCTCCGTGCCCCGCCCCCGGCGCCGACCGGAATTGTCGCAATCTCGACGCCCCTACGACCCCGCGGGGTCGGGGTCCCCGTCATACCCAAGGAGGAGGCGGCCCCTCCCGGATACCTCCGTGGTCTGCCCCGGGAACGGTAGCTGGGGCTGATCCCCCGGGGCGTTCCACCACGGACGATGGTGTAAGTCCCCCGCACCCCGTCCCGATCGGAGCGCTCCACCGTGCACCCCTCCAGCTCCCCCCTCGGCGTCCAGACCGCCGCCCGCCCGACCGCGGTGGCGGCCCACGCCACGGATCTCACCAAGGTCTACGGACACGGCGAGACCCAGGTGGTCGCGCTGGACTCGGTCTCCGTGGAGTTCCGGCAGGCCGAGTTCACCGCGATCATGGGCCCCTCGGGCTCCGGCAAGTCCACGCTGATGCACTGCATGGCCGGCCTCGACACCGTCTCCCGCGGATCCGCCCGCATCGGTGACACCGAGCTGACCACACTCAACGACAAGAAGCTCACCCGCCTCCGGCGCGACAAGATCGGCTTCATCTTCCAGGCGTTCAACCTGCTGCCGACCCTGACCGCCCTGGAGAACATCACGCTCCCCATGGACATCGCCGGCCGCAGGCCCGACCAGCAGTGGCTGGACATGGTCGTCGACACCGTCGGCCTCTCCGGGCGCCTGAAGCACCGGCCGAACCAGCTCTCCGGCGGCCAGCAGCAGCGCGTGGCCGTGGCCCGCGCCCTGGCCGGCAAGCCCGAGATCATGTTCGCCGACGAGCCGACCGGAAACCTCGACTCCCGCTCCGGCGCCGAGGTCCTCGGCTTCCTGCGCAACTCCGTCCGCGAGCTGGGCCAGACCGTCGTCATGGTCACCCACGACCCCGTCGCCGCCTCCTACGCCGACCGCGTCGTCTTCCTCGCCGACGGCCGCATCGTCGACGAGCTGCACGGCCCCACCGCCGACGCCGTCCTCGACCGCATGAAGCGCTTCGACGCCAAGGGCCGTACGAGCTGATCACGCAGCCCGCACCGCCAGCTCACGCCAGCCCACTCCCCCAGGACTGACCGCCCATGTTCCGTACCGCCTTGCGCAATGTGCTCGCGCACAAGGCCAGGCTGCTGATGACCGTACTCGCCGTGCTGCTCGGCGTGGCCTTCGTCTCCGGCACCCTGGTCTTCACCAACACGATCTCCGACGCCTATCAGAAGAGCTCCCAGAAGGGCTTCGACCACGTCGACGTCGCGATACAGCCGCACACGGCGGACCGCGACAAGGGCAAGCCGGGTGAGGCTCCCAAGCTCACCCAGCACCTGCTCGACCAGGCGGGCAAGGTGCCCGGCGCCGCCTCCGCGACCGGCTCGGTCGGCGGCTTCGCCGCGGTGGCCGACAAGCACGGCAAGCTCGTCGGCGAGGGCTTCAACTCCTCCGGCGCCAACTACTACCCCGGCGCCGACGGCAAGGACTCCCGCTACCCGCTCAAGGACGGCCGCGCGCCCCGGGCCACCGGCGAGATCGCCCTCGACGCCAAGACCGCGGACCGCGGCGGCTACAAGGTCGGCGACACGGTCCGGCTCTCGGTCGACGGCCCGGTGCTGGAGAAGAAGCTGACCGGCGTCTTCACCACGGACGACGGCAATGTCTCCGCGGGCGGCAGCCTCGCCCTCTTCGACACCGCCACCGCGCAGAAGCTCTACGCCAAGCCCGGCGAGTTCGGCGAGATCGACGTCAAGGCCGCCCCCGGCACCTCCCAGAGCGCCCTGAAGGCCGCGATCGAGAAGGTCCTGCCGCGCGACGCCGAGGCCACCACCGGCAAGGAGCTCGCCGACGAGCAGGCCAAGGCGATCGCCCAGGGCATGGACGGCATGAAGACCGGCATGCTGGCCTTCGCGGGCATCTCGCTCTTCGTCGGCATCTTCATCATCGCCAACACCTTCACCATGCTGGTCGCCCAGCGCACCAAGGAGCTGGCCCTGATGCGCGCGGTCGGCGCGAGCCGCGGCCAGGTCACCCGCTCGGTGCTCATCGAGGCGTTCGTCGTCGGCGCGGTCGCGGCAGTCACCGGTCTGCTGGCGGGCATCGGCATCGGAGCCGGTCTGCGCTCCCTGATGAACGGCGCCGGGGCCACCGTCCCCGACGGCCCGCTCGTCATCTCCCCCGGCACCGTCGTCACCTCCCTGGTCGTCGGCATCGTCGTGACCATGCTGGCCGCGTGGCTGCCCGGCCGCCGTGCCGCGAAGATCCCGCCGGTCGCCGCGATGAGCAGCGTGCACGCCGTCGCCACCACCCGCTCCCTGGTCGTGCGCAACACCATCGGCGCGATCTTCTCCGGCGCCGGCATCGCCGCCGTCCTCGCCTCGACCGGCATGAACGACGGCAAGACCGTCATGGCGTTCGGCGCCGGCCTGCTGGTCATCGGCATCTTCGTGCTCACCCCGCTGCTGTCCCGCCCGCTGATCGCGGCCGCGGCGCCCGTCCTGCGCCTCTTCGGGATCTCCGGCAAGCTCGCCCGGCAGAACGCGGTCCGCAACCCGCGCCGCACCGCCGCGACCGCCTCCGCGCTGATGATCGGCCTCACCCTGATCACCGGCCTGACGGTCATCGCGGGCAGCGTGCAGCAGGCCGTCGACAAGATGGCCACGGACGCCGTCAAGGCCGACTACGTCGTCTCCATGGCGGGACGCACCCCGCTCTCCCCGGACGTCGCCAAGAAGCTGGAGAACCTCCCCGAGGTCACCGCCAGCAGCCCGCTGCGCCAGTCCCCGTCCCGGATCGACGGCGACCACGAGTTCCTGACCGGCGTCAACGGCAAGAACATCGGCGACCTCACCAAGCTCGACTTCACCGCGGGCTCCTTCGCGGATCTCTCCGCCGGCAAGGCGGTCGTCGACGAGAGCACCGCGAAGACCCACGGCTGGAAGCTCGGCTCGACGGTCGACGCCACGTTCGAGGACGGCAAGCAGGGCAGGCTCACCGTCTCGGGCATCTACAAGGGCAACGAGCTGATACGCGGCATCATGGTCGACACCACGACCATCGCCCCGCACCAGAGCCTGGTCAACGACTCGCAGGTCATGGTCAAGACGAAGGCGGGCGCGAGCGAGTCGGCCAAGGACTCCCTGCGCAAGGCCCTCGGCGACAACCCCGCCATCCAGATCCAGGACAAGAAGGACATCTCCAACGACATCGCCAAGGCGATCAGCCTGATGCTGAACATGCTCTACGGGCTGCTCGCGATGGCCGTGATCGTCGCCGTCCTCGGCGTCGTCAACACCCTGGCGATGTCCGTCTTCGAGCGGTCGCAGGAGATCGGCATGCTGCGCGCCATCGGCCTGGACCGCAAGGGCATCAAGCGCATGGTGCGGCTGGAGTCGCTGGTCATCGCGCTCTTCGGCGGCGTGCTCGGCATCGGCCTCGGCGTGTTCTTCGGCTGGGCGGCCGGTGAGCTGATCGGCAAGAGCCTGGCCACGTACGAGCTGGTCCTCCCGTGGGGCCGGATGGCCGTGTTCCTGCTGCTGGCCGCCCTCGTGGGCGTCCTGGCCGCCCTGTGGCCCGCCCGCCGGGCCGCGAAGCTGAACATGCTGTCGGCGATCAAGGCGGAGTAGTTCCGCACCACCGCCCGGACGGGCCGGAATCGGCTGAGCTCAGCCGATTCCGGCCCGTTCCGCGTTCTACGCCGTTCGGCCGCGCCAGTCCCGCGCCCGCAACGGCACACCGGACACACCGGACTCCGGTGTGCGCACGGCCAGCACCTGGTTCACGCCGATGCGGTTGCGCTCGAAGGACAGCGCGGAGGCCGCCATGTACAGGCGCCAGACCCGCGCCCGGCCGGGGGACGTCAGGCGCACGGCCTCGTCCCAGTGGGTCTCCAGGTTCGCCACCCACTGACGCAGCGTCAGCGCGTAGTGCTCGCGGATCGCCTCCACGTCCCGGACCTCGAACCCGGCCTCCTCCAGCTGCGCCACCGTCCGGCCGACCGGCGCCAGCTCGCCGTCCGGGAAGACGTAACGGTCTATGAACTCGTCCGTCTCGTACGCCTCTTCGTCCATCAGCGGCCGCCGCGCGATCTGGTGGTTGAGCAGCCTGCCGCCCGGCACGAGGAGGGCGAAGAGGTCGGCGGCGTACTCCGCGTAGCGCGCGGAGCCGACGTGCTCGGCCATGCCGATCGAGGAGATGGCGTCGAAGGGGCCGTCGGAGATCTCGCGGTAGTCCTGCACCCGGATCTCGATACGGTCCGTCAGACCGGCCTCGGCGACGCGCTTCCGGGCGTACGCGGCCTGCTCCTCGGAGAGCGTGATGCCGACCGCACTGACGCCGTACTCCCGGGCCGCGTGCAGGACCATGGAGCCCCAGCCGCAGCCCACGTCCAGCAGCCGCTGCCCGGGCCGGAGGTCCAGCTTGCGGCAGACCAGGTCGAGCTTGGCGCGCTGGGCGTCCTCGAGGGTGCCGTCGGGGCTCTCCCAGTAGGCGCAGGAGTAGACCATGGAGGGGCCGAGGACCCGCTCGTAGAAGGCGTTGCCGACGTCGTAGTGGTGGCTGATGGCCTCTTTGTCGCGGCGCGGGGTGTGCAGGCGGCCGCCGGTCCTGCGGGCCTCCTCGCGCGGGGGGCGCGGCGGGAGGCCGGGGCCGCCCAGCCGGGCCAGTTCGGCGGCCGCGGACCGCAGGCGCGGGTCGCGTGCGGCGGCCAGCAGGGCGGCGAGGCCACTGCGCCGGTCGGGGTCCTCGCCGCGCTCCCAGAGGGTGCCGGCGAGCAGGTCGAGCGCGTGGTAGAGGTCGCCCTCGACGTCGATGTCGCCCGCGACCCAGGCGCGGGCGAGGCCCAGCTCACCGGGCTTCCACAGCAGTCGGCGCAGGGCGCGGCGGTGACGGATGACGAGGATGGGGGTACCCGGAGGGCCGTACTCGCTGCGGTCCCAGGCGCGGATCCGGACCGGGAGCGGAGTTCCCAGTACGTCTTCCACGAGCGTGGTGAGCCGTCGAGCGGCGTCGGCCATGTCGCACACCTCCATGATGCAAGGTCAGGAGAAACGTTCAACTGACACCTAAACACCAAGAGCGGGTCCGGTAGTCCCGTTCCGTCAGATTAGATCGGCGGTGCGTGACCGGATACGCCGGAAGGCGTCCACCCCACGGATTGGTGGACGCCTTCCGGCAAGTTGACCGCGGTGACGCCGCGGCGGTGACCCGAGGTCAGGAAGCCTTCGCCTTCGTGCTGTCGGCGGGGGCGTCCTTCTTCATCTGCGGGGCGGGCTTGGCGGCCTCGTAGAACTCCTCGCGGGGGTTCTCCATGGCGCCGAGCGAGACGACCTCGCGCTTGAGGAACATGCCCAGGGTCCAGTCCGCGAAGACGCGGATCTTGCGGTTCCAGGTCGGCATGGCCATGCCGTGGTAGCCGCGGTGCATGTACCAGGCGAGCCGGCCCTTGACCTTGATCTTCATCTTGCCCATGACGATCATCGCGACGCCCTTGTGGAGGCCGAGGCCGGCCACCGCACCCTTGTTGGCGTGCTCGTACGTCTTCTGCGGGAAGCCCCGCATGCCCGAGACCACGTTGTCGCCGAGGACCTTGGCCTGGCGCAGCGCGTGCTGGGCGTTCGGCGGGCACCAGGCGTTCTCGTTGCCCGCCTTGCGGCCGACCATGTCCGGGACCTGGGCGTTGTCGCCCGCGGCCCAGATGTAGTCGGTGCCCTGGACCTGGAGGGTCTCGGAGGTGTCGACGTGGCCGCGCGGACCGAGCGGCAGGCCGAAGCGGGCCAGCGCCGGGTTGGGCTTGACGCCCGCGGTCCACACGATGGTGTTGGAGTCGACCTCGAGGCCGTTCTTCAGCACGACGTGGCCGTCGATGCAGGAGTCCATCGAGGTGGAGAGGTGGATCTCGACCCCACGGCTCTCCAGGTGCTCCTTGCCGTACGCGCCGAGCTTCGGCCCGACCTCGGGAAGGATCTTGTCGGCGGCGTCGACCAGAACGAAGCGCATGTCCTCGCGCTTGACGTTCGGGTAGTACTTCGCGGCGTCGCGGGCCATGTCCTCGACCTCGCCGACCGTCTCCGCGCCGGCGAAGCCGCCGCCGATGAAGACGAAGGTGAGCGCCTTGCGGCGGATCTCCTCGTCGGTGGTCGAGTCGGCCTTGTCGAGCTGCTCGAGGACGTGGTTGCGCAGGCCGATGGCCTCCTCGATGCCCTTCATGCCGATGCCGTTCTCGGCCAGGCCGGGGATCGGGAAGGTACGGGAGACGGCGCCGAGCGCGACGACCAGGTAGTCGAAGGGCAGCTCGTAGGCCTCGCCGACGAGCGGCGCGATCGTGGCTACCTTGCGGTCCTGGTCGATGGTCGTGACGCGGCCGGTGAGGACCTCCGCCTTGGGCAGCACGCGTCGCAGCGGCACCACGACGTGGCGGGGGGAGATACTGCCGGCAGCTGCTTCGGGCAGGAAGGGCTGGTACGTCATGTACGAGCGCGGGTCGACGACCGTGACGGTCGCCTCGCCGTACCGCATCTTCTTAAGGATGCGGCGCGCCGCGTACAGGCCGACGTACCCACCGCCTACTACGAGGATCCGTGGACGCTCCGTGGTGCTCATGTTTCGAGTATCCAGCACTCCGGACGGGGGTGCTCGTGAGCCCCTTCACAAGGAGTGGGGAGGGGTCTGCTACACTCCGCCGCCTCCGTGACCGATGCCATACCCCCGAAAGGGAACCACCGCGTCGGCGCATGCGTTGGTCACCCCTGCTGAACTGGGCTTGCGGCATCGCCGCCGGGTAGACCACTGCCGTACGGCAGCTCGCATAAACGTCTCTTTAACTCGCCCGATACCAGACGCTTTCCGGCCGCCGAAGGTTTGGAACGACCCAAACGGGGCAGTTCGGCGCTTCCGCTTGCCGAACGCGCCGATTTTTCATGTGAAGGATTTCACGAACTTTCTTCGGCGAGGGCCCCGCAAGGCCCTCCGAAGGCCCGCGCAGGGGCCCTCAGGAGCCCCTGCGCGGCCCGTCAGCGGCCCTCTCGGGCGACGCTCCAGGCGATGCCGTCCAAGATGTCGTGCTCGCTCACCACGACCTCCTGGGCGCCCGCCCGCTCCATCACGGACTGCAGCACCAGCGCGCCCGCCGCGATCACGTCGACCCGGCCCGGGTGTATCGCGGGAATCGCCGCGCGCTGCTCGTGCGTCGACGTCAGCAGCATCCCGGTGATCTCCCGGACCTGCGCCAGGGAGATCCGCGCGTGGTGGATCGCCACGGAGTCGTACTCCCGCAGCCCCAGCGCGATCGCCGCGACCGTGGTGACCGAGCCGGCCAGGCCGACGAGGGTGTGCGCCGAGCGGATCGGCACGGTCTCCTCCGCCAGGTCGAGCGCCGCCTCGATGTCGGCCCGCATCCCGGCGAGCCCGCCGGCCGCCGGGGGGTCGGCGACCACGCCGTCCACCGCGAGGTGACGCTCGGTCATGCGGACACAGCCGACGTCCACGCTGCGCGCGGCCTGCACGTGGTCGCCGCCGACGACGAACTCCGTGGAGCCGCCGCCGATGTCCACGACCAGATACGGCCTGGCCATGTCGTCGCGGCCGGTGAGCTCCTTGGTCGCGCCGGTGAAGGAGAACTCCGCCTCCTGGTCGCCGGTGATGACCTCCGGCTCCACGCCCAGGATCTCCACGATCCCGCGCACGAACTCCTCGCGGTTCTCCGCGTCCCGGGACGCGGAGGTCGCCACGAAGCGGGTCCGCTCGGCCTTGAGGTCGCGGATCACCTCCGCGTACTCCCTGCACGCGGCGAACGTGCGCTCCAGCGCCTCGTCCGCCAGCCGGCCGGTGCGGTCCACGCCCTGGCCGAGCCGGACGATCCGCATCCGCCGGTCCAGCTCGGTGAAGTCACCGGTCGCCGGGTCGAGATCGGCGACGAGCAGACGGATCGAGTTCGTGCCGCAGTCGACGGCGGCTACGCGGGTCACTTCTCCTCGCCTCCGCACGGGTTCACGCACGGGCCCTTGGCCCACCACTCGGGCAGCATGGCGATCGCCTCGTCGCCCAGCGGGTTGACGCCCGGGCCCGCGGCCAGCGAGTGACCGACGAGCACGTGCAGGCACTTGACCCGGTCCGGCATGCCACCGGCGCTGGGGAAGCCCTCAAGGACCTCGATCGCGTCACGGCGCGTGATGTAGTCCTCGTGCGCCTTCTCGTACGCGGCGGCGAGCTCCGGGTCGGTCTTCAGGCGCTCCGTCATCTCCTTCATGACGCCGTCCGCCTCCAGCGTGCCGATCGCGGACGCGGCCCGGGGGCAGGTCAGGTAGAAGAGCGTCGGGAAGGGCGTGCCGTCCTCCAGCCGCGGCTGGGTCTCGACGACGTCCGGGTTGCCGCAGGGGCAGCGGTGGGCGATGGCGCGCAGGCCCCGCGGCGGGCGGCCCAGCTGCTCCTTGAACGCCGCGATGTCCGCGTCGGTGGGCTGGGTGGGCTCGGTCTTCGGAGGAGGGGTGTCCATGTGCTCGCTCGTACTCGATCTCGATGGAAGTAGAGGTAGGGGTGCGCTGCCGTCAGCGGCCGGGCGCGGCGGGGCCGGAGGCGTCCGCCTGGTCCACGCCGTCCCAGAGGTTGCTGTACCAGGGCCGGTCGGCGGCGCCCTGGTCCTTGGGGCGCCGGGCGGCGCCGCTGCCGTCGACCACGCTGTAGCCGGTCTCGCCGGGGCGCAGGTAGTGCAGGTGCTCGCGGGCCTGCTGCTCGACGTACGCCGGGTCCTCCAGGCGCGCCTTCTCGTCCAGCAGCCGCTGCACCTGCTTGCGGGCCTGCTCGGTGCGGTGCCGCTGGTCGGCGATGTCCGAGCGCTGGGTGACCCATTGGCGCATGGGGTAGGCGAGGGCGACGACCAGGGAGCAGACGACGAGCGCGAGCAGCGCCGCGCGCCCGGTGAGCCTGCCGCGGCGGCGGGTCCTCGCGCGGTAGACCCGGGCCCGCGGGCCCCGCACCAGCGCCTTGAGCCTGGCCGCGGTCGAGAACCGGTCGCCCGCCACTTCGCCTCCCCGTGGTCACCCGACAGCCGCTACGAACGTACGTCCCCGGCCACGGTACGGGACCGTGGCCGGGGACGTAGTGAGGCTGCCGTTTGTCGCCGGGAGGTTTTCCCCGCGGGGGTCAGCCCGTGAGGCGGGGTGCTCAGCCCTTGAAGCGCGGGAACGCGCTGCGGCCGGCGTACACCGCGGCGTCGTCGAGGATCTCCTCGATGCGCAGCAGCTGGTTGTACTTCGCGACGCGCTCGGAGCGGGCCGGGGCGCCGGTCTTGATCTGGCCGCAGTTGGTGGCGACGGCGAGGTCGGCGATGGTGACGTCCTCGGTCTCGCCGGAGCGGTGCGACATCATGCACTTGAAGCCGTTGCGCTGGGCCAGCTCGACGGCGTCGAGGGTCTCGGTCAGCGAGCCGATCTGGTTGACCTTGACCAGCAGGGCGTTGGCGGCGCCCTCCTCGATGCCGCGGCCGAGGCGCTCGGGGTTGGTGACGAACAGGTCGTCGCCGACGATCTGCACCTTGTCGCCGAGGCGCTCGGTGAGGGTCTTCCAGCCGTCCCAGTCGTCCTCGAACAGCGGGTCCTCGATGGAGACCAGCGGGTACGCGGCGACGAGCTCGGCGTAGTAGTCCGTCATCTCGGAGGCCGAGCGGGACTTGCCCTCGAAGTTGTACGAGCCGTCCTTGTAGAACTCGGAGGCGGCGACGTCCAGGGCGAGCGCGATGTCCTGGCCGGGGGTGTAGCCGGCCTGCTTGATGGCCTCGAGGATGAGGTCGAGGGCCTCGCGGTTGGAGCCCAGGTTCGGGGCGAAGCCGCCCTCGTCGCCGAGGCCGGTGGACAGGCCCTTGGTCTTCAGGACGGACTTGAGGGTGTGGTAGACCTCGGCGCCCCAGCGCAGGGCCTCGGAGAAGGACTCCGCGCCGATCGGGGCGATCATGAACTCCTGGATGTCCACGTTGGAGTCGGCGTGCGACCCACCGTTGAGGATGTTCATCATCGGAACGGGCAGCAGGTGCGCGTTCGGGCCGCCCAGGTAGCGGAACAGCGGCAGGTCGGAGGCCTCGGACGCGGCGTGCGCGACGGCGAGGGAGACGCCGAGGATGGCGTTGGCGCCGAGCGAGCCCTTGTTGTCGGTGGCGTCCAGGTCGAACATGGCCTGGTCGATCAGGCGCTGCTCGGTGGCATCGTAGCCGACGAGCTCCGGGCCGATCTGCTCGATGACGGCCAGCACGGCCTTCTCGACGCCCTTGCCGAGGTAACGGTTCTTGTCACCGTCACGGAGCTCGATGGCCTCGAAGGCACCGGTCGAGGCACCGGACGGCACGGCGGCACGGCCCGTGGAGCCGTCGTCGAGGCCGACCTCGACCTCGACCGTGGGGTTGCCTCGCGAGTCGAGGATCTCGCGAGCTACGACGACGTCGATGGACGGCACGAGGGTCTCCTTCGTGTGTGTCTGGAGTTCTGCGAGCACGAGCCTAACGGGCGGCGGGGGGTCACCCTGCCGTCGGGACGCCGTGCGCGGCGAAAAATGGCATAAACGTGCAGATCGCGGGGCGAACGGCGGCAATGTTCGCTCAGCGGTGAAGCCCGCGGCCCGCGTCTCCCGGGGCCCCGGGAACGGCGAAACCCCGCTCCGGCGCGCTCGGGGCACGCGTCGGAGCGGGGCTGCCGCTGCAAGCGGGACATCGAGGGTGCGGCGTGAGCCACCGCACCCGTCGATCAGCTGTCGATCAGCTGAGGTGCAGGTGCTGACCCTCGTAGATCAGGTCCGCGTTGTCCACGACGTCCTTGTTCAGGTCGAACAGCTTCTCCCAGCCGCCCTTGACCTTCTTGGCGTCGGCGATCTTGGAGAGGGTGTCGCCGGCCTTGACCTCGTACTCGCCGTCACCCTGCTTCACGGGCTTCGGGGCAGCGTGCTTCGGCGCGGTCTGCTTCGGGGCCGGGGCGGCCTCGGACTCGTCCTCGTCGGCGGTCTGCGCCTGCGGAGCGGCGTGCTTCGGGGTGGTCTTCTTCGGCGCGGCCTGGCGCTCGCTGCGGTCGGCGTGCGACTTCGTGGAGGTGCCACGGGAGGCGGAGGACGAGTCGTCGGAGGTGTCGACGTCGGCCTTCGCGCCACCGGAGGTCAGGTTGCCCGCACCGGCGCAGCCCCAGGCACCGGGGCCCTGCATGGCGAGCAGCTTCTCGGCGACGGCGATCTGCTGGGACTTGCTGGCATGGTCGGCTCGGTCGGCGTAGGACTGGCCGCCGGCGGCGTTCCAGGAGGACTGCGAGAACTGCAGACCGCCGTAGTAGCCGTTGCCGGTGTTGATGGACCAGTTGCCACCGGACTCGCACTGGGCGACCTTGTCCCAGGTGGAGACGGAGGCAGCGTTCGCGGAGGTCGCGATCATCAGCGGGGCCGCGACCGCGGCGCCGGTGACACCGGCGAGCGTGACGATGCGGACGGCCTTGGACGGACGACGGTGCTTGCCCTTGGACATGAGTCGTTTCCTCACCGACGCCTACGAGGTGAGCTGTCGGGTTCGGGCTGTGAGTTCGCCCGGCCTCGTGTGCGAGCACACTCGGCTTCACCCCTAGCCGTCCCGGTCCTTGCGGGCCGTTCCGGCGCCTACCTTGGTTCCCCCGCTCCTGCCTACGGCGCTTTCGCGACGACTCCGCCGGTCGCCGGCAGGATTCGGCGTGGCGACCGTGGTGCTCGCGGTGGCGAGCGGTCATGACGGTAAGCACTTTGGGCCGACGGGTTCAAACCCCTCTTTCCAGCCACAGTTGCCTCTTGTTACCCAGAGAAACCCGACATTTCCGCAGGTGAAAGCGGGTGCGCCAAGTTTTGGAGGGGTCCGTTCCGCGGAAGTTCAACGAGACCCATGTCTCACTTTCGACTGGAACGGACATTCCCCCCGAACTGCCGGTCTATTTGCCGACCTCAAGCCGCTGACCAGGAAGGATCAGATCGGGATCGGAACCGACAACTTTCTCGTTGCGCTGATACAGGGAATGCCATCCGCCATTAACGGAGTGGGCCTCCGCGATGACTGACAGATTGTCACCCGGCCGCACGGTGTAGTCGCCGGCGCCGGGCTTCCCCGCGCGGGCGTCATCGCCGCCCCGCGAGGCACGGTCCCCGTCGTCCGAACGCGGCGGCTCGGCGCGGTGCTTGCCCGAGCCCGCACCGGAACCGGACTCCGGGGCTTCGGTGGACGGCGAATCCGGCTGTGCGGGGTCCGTGGGCCGCGTACCGGAAGGCGGGTTGGCCGGCGGCTGCGTGGACGGCGTTCCCGGCGTGGGGATTTCGGTGGGGTCGCCCGTCGGGCCGGTCGAGGGACCGGTCGTCGGGCCGCCCGGGTCCTTGCGGTGCTTGCCGCCGTCCGGCTTGCCGCTCGTGGAGGGCGAGGGCGTCCCGGAGGAAGGCTTCGCGTCCGGGTTCTTCGCATCCGGGGTTTTCGCGTCCGGGTTTGCGGACGGCGAGGCCGGGGCAGCCGGGGAGGCGGTGGAGTCCGACGGCGCGGAGCCGCCCGTCGTGGGCGCGGAAGGCGCGTGTTCCGGCGCGCGCGGCGCGGGAGCGTCGTACGAGGGTTCCTTGGTGCTGCCGGGGTTCACGTCCGGCGCCTTGCCGTCCTTGGCGAGCCCCGCGGAGGTGCCGCACGCCTGCCAGCTTCCCGTGCCGTTCGCGTTGAGGACCTTGTCGGCGACGGCGATCTGCTGCTGCCTGCTGGCGAGGTCGGGGCGCGGGGCGTACGACCGGCCGCCGTACTGCTCCCAGAGTTCCTGGGTCATCTGCAGACCGCCGTACGCGCCGTTGCCGGAGTTGGTGCTCCACGTGCCGCCGCTCTCGCACTGGGCGACGCGGTCCCACGTGGGGGCGTCGGCGGCGTTGGCGCCGGTGGCCGCGAGCAGCGGCATGGCGAGGGCCGACCCCGTCACCCCCGCTGCGACCACGACGGCGGGTACCTGACGGGGGCGACGATGTCGACCGTTCCCGGAGCGCATGCGATGGCCTCTCGTGTGGCGGCGAATATGGTCGTCGAACATAGCGACGGGCCACGGTAGTCACAAGCCGGTGTAGCGGAGGTCACGCGGCGGTCACGTCAATTGACGCAGGGTCATCCCGTACGGGGATCGAACTCGACCGGCAGTGTGCGCAGTCCGCGCATGATGAGCCCGCCGCGCCAGCGCAACTCCTCCGGATCCACGGCCAACCGCAGGTCAGGAAGGCGGCGCAGCAGCGTCGCCAGCGCCGTCCTGCCCTCCAGCCGGGCCAGCGGAGCGCCCAGGCAGTAGTGGATCCCGTGCCCGTAGCCGAGGTGCTGATTGTCGGCCCGGGAGAGGTCCAGGGTGTCGGGTTCCGCGAACCGCTCGGGGTCCCGGTCGGCGGCCGCGAGGACGACCAGGACGGGGTCTCCCTCGGCGATGCGCTGCCCCCCGATCGTCAGCTCCTGCTTGGCGAACCGCCAGGTCGCGAGCTCCACCGGGCCGTCGAACCGCAGCAGTTCCTCCACCCCCGTGGCGAGCAGGCTCTCGTCCCCCTCGGCCAGGGCGAGTTGGAGCCGTTCGCGCTGCTCCGGATTGCGCAGCAGGGCGTGGAGACCGTTACCGATCAGGTTCACAGTTGTTTCAAAACCAGCAAAGAGCAGAATGAAGGCCATGGCCGCGGCCTCGTTCTCGGTGAGGTGCTCACCGTGGTCGCTTGCCCTGATCAGCCCCGAAATCAGATCCTCGCCGGGGTTCTCCCGCTTTCTGTGGATCAGTTCCGCCAGATAAGTGCGCATCTTCTTCACCGCGCGGGCGACACCACCGCGCGGCCCGCCGCCGTGGCGGATCATCATGCCCGCCCAGTCTCGGAAGTCGTCCTGGTCTTCGCTCGGCACGCCGAGCAGGTCGCAGATGGCATAGATGGGGAGGGGAAAGGCGAACTCGTGAATGAGGTCGGCGCTCCCCTTCTCGCAGAAGTCGTCGATGAGCCGGTCGGTCAGCTCCTGGACCCGCGGGGCGAACTCGGCGACGCGCCCCGGCGTGAACGCCTTGGAGACCAGCCGGCGCAGCCGGGTGTGGTCCGGCGGGTCGATGTTGAGCAGGTGCGTCATCAGATTGGCGCTGCGCTCGCCCGGGATGCCGACCTTGCCCTTGCCGTGGGCGGACTCGGAGTGGTGCACGGGGTTCTTCGACAGCCGCTGGTCGGCGAGCGCCTGCCGGGCGTCGGCGTAGCGGGTGACCAGCCAGGCGTCCACGCCGCTGGGGAGGGCGGTGCGGTGCACGGGGGCGTTCTCGCGGAGCCAGGCGTAGGTGGGGTAGGGGTCGGCGGCGAATTCCCAGGTGAAGAGGGTGGGGACGGGGGTGGGGGTGGTCTCGTCTTGCACGTCTTTGACGCTACCGGGCGCGCTGGGGGTGCACGCCGTCCGGTGAGCTGAGGTCCGTTGCCGGGGCTCCGCCCCGGACCCCGGTCCTCAAACGCCGGACGGGCTGGTTGTGCCGCACATGATCAACGCACAGCTCACGTATGGCCTCCGCCACCGCTGCCGAAGCCGCCGCTGCCGCCCGGGTTCCACTTCTTGCGTTCCTCGCTGAGCTCCTCCGCGTGGCTGCCGGGGTTCTTGACCTCGTGCGGGAGGACGCGTTCCCCTTCCGCCTCGGGGTGGAGCTCGTCGGATTCGCGGTGCTCGGTGACATAGCCGACCACGTTTTCCTCGTCGTCGTTGTGGCCCGGGCCGTGGTCGGGCGAGATCGGGCCCGTGTCGTATTCCTGCCGCGTCTGCCACGCGCCCGAGCGCCGCTGGGGCTGGGACGGCGGGGGCGGCTCCTTGTCGCGCTTCCGGAAGCCGACGACGACGGCGACGATCAGCAGGGCGACGACACAGATGCCGACGATGAACTGGGCGATACCCCCGAGCCAGTCGGGGGCGGCGAGAAAGGTGTGCTCGATGCGCATGGGACTCGGGTACCCGCCGACCCCCCGGAAAAGTCGATTTATAGGCCGAACGGGTGCCCGACCGCTATCCCGCGCCCTCGGCCGAGCGGATCGCGTCGCGATAGACGCGGGCCGCCGCCCGCAGCGCCGTCTCCGGGTCCACCCCGTCCGCTTCCGCCCGGGCCGCCAGCGCGAGCAGGTCGTAGCCGACGCCGTCGCCGGACGGGAGGGTGACGTCGATGCCCGCCGTCCGGACCCGCGAGGCCAGCTTCGCGGCCAGGGCCAGGGCGGGCTGCCCCAGCGGCACGCCCTCGGTCACCGAGTCGCGGCGCTTCTCGTCCGCCTTCTTCCGCAGCCAGTGCGCCTTGACGTCCTCCGGCGTCTCCGCGGACTCCTCGCCGAAGACGTGCGGGTGGCGGTGGATGAGCTTGTCGACGATCGTGCCCGCCACGTCGTCGATCGAGAACGGCTCGTCCGGGTCGTCCTGCGCGATCCGGGCGTGGAAGACGACCTGGAGCAGCACGTCGCCCAGCTCCTCGCGCAGCGACTCCCGGTCGCCGGTCTCGATGGCCTCCAGGAGTTCGTACGTCTCCTCCAGCCCGTACTTCGCCAGGTCCTCGTGGGTGCGGATGCCGCTCCACGGGCAGGCGAGGCGGATCCGGTCCATGACCTGCACCAGGTCGAGGAGGCGGGCGCCCGGCAGGTCGTACGCGCCGGGGAGCAGCTCCAGGGCCGGCATGTTCTCGCGGCCGGAGCCGGCGAGCCGGGCCAGTCCGTCGGTGAGCGCGGAGTCGCCCTCGGCGGAGGTGAGGACGACGACGTCCCGGCCACCGGCCGCGCAGTGGTCCACGAGCTCGCGGGCGGTGGCCGAGGCGTGCTCGACGTCGATCCCGGCCTCCCGCAGGTAGGGGAGCTGCGGGTGCGCTTCGTCGGAGCAGAGGATGCGATCGGCTTCGCGCATCGCCTTCCAGGCGGGCCATGAGAGGAGGCCGGGGGCTACGCGGTGGCTGGTGGTGAGCAGGATGATGCGGCCGAAGTCGTTCACGCTCCCGAGGGTATGTCGTGGCCGGAACCGTCGCGTCTGCGGCAGGCTTGTTCCGGGGTCAGGCGCCGCTTCCCGGTTCCGGCGCCGTCGGGGTCGTACGCAGCCACGGTTCCTGCAACGGCTGCGCCGTTCCCCGCTTCGCGTCCCAGACGCCGTAGCGCGGGTTCACATCCACCCGCATCGCGTCGGACGTCTTCATCAGGATCTCGTTCGTCCGCGCCGTGCCGAACTTCGCGTCCAGCTTCGCCCGGGTGAGGTCCATCGTCAGGGCCTGGTCGATCTGGTCGGGGGCGATGCCGAGGGTCAGGAAGCGGCTGCGCACCGCGGCCGTGCCGCCGTTCGCGCGCTCGACGGCCGTGCGCTGTTCCTGGAGCTCGCGGCGGGTGACCTCGATGCCGTTGTCCTTGCCGGCCCGCTCGACGATGCGGTACTGGATGAGCCGGATGAGGGTGTCCTGGCCGAGCCGGGCGCTGTTCGCCATGAGCTGCTGTCCCTGCGGGGAGGACCGCTGCGCGTCGCGTACGTCCGAGACCTGGCTCTGGAGCTGGGTGACGGTGATCCGGTCCTTGCCCACGACGGCCGCGGCGCCCGGGTGCGCGGCCGAGCCGCAGGCGGTGAGGGCCGGTGCCGCGGCGAGGAGGGCGACGGCTGAGACGGAGAGCGCGGTCCTTCGGCGGATCATGGAGCCTCCCGGCAGAGATCGTGCGACGGTACCTGGACCTGGTGGTGATCGATGTTAGGGAGTCCGTGTGGTCCGGGCCACCCGTACGACCAACGATTCGCGGGTGGTTGAGGTGTTCAGGCCCTCACTTGGCCCAGCCATTGGAGGGTGTGCCGGATCTCGGCGGGCAGCGGATGGTGCGGTCCGTGCAGTCGTTCCGCGTCGTGGAGGAGGGCGGCCAGCGTGTCGTGCGCGGCCTGCCGGTCGCCGAGGGACAGCAGCAGATGGCCCACGCGGCGGCGGATCTCCAGCGGGGTGGCGGGGTCGTCGGGGTGGCGCTCGAAGAGCGGGAGCAGCGCCCGGTACTCCGTCAGCGCGGCGACGGCCTCGCCGAGTTGCTCCAGGCACTGGGCGGCGTCGTACTGGAAGCGCAGCACCTGGCGGGCCGCGTGCGGGCCGCTCTCGGCCGCGTACTCCTCGGCGAGCAGCCGCAGTTCGGGCAGGGCGCGCCGGTACTGGCCGTCGTCCATCAAGGTGGCGGCGTACTGCTTGCGCAGGGTGCGTACGACCGTGGAGCGCTCGCCGTGCTCCGCGGCGGCGGCCGGGAGGATGGAGCCGAGGAGGTCCACCGCCTGGGTGATGCCGCCCTGGTCGAGCAGGCGCTTGACCTCCTCGACGGCCTCGGCGACGTCGGGGCCGCTGGGGGCCGGGGGCGGCGGGCCGACGAGCGCGGTCGCGGCGGGCGGTACGGGGCCGGAGGCGGCGGCGGCTCGTTCGGGCCAGGGCGCGTGCGGCAGGAGGAAGGGGCGGGTGGGGTTCATCGGCCCGAGCGCACCGTCGGTCCGGCCCGGCACGGGGAGCAGGGGCGCGAGGGCGCGGTAGGCCTCCTGCGCGTCGGCGAGGCGGTGCAGCGGGTCCTTCGCGAGCAGCCGGAGGACGAGCTCTTCGAGCGCCTGCGGCACCTCCGGGCGGAGCCTGCGCACGGGTATCGGCGGCTCGTAGAGGTGGCGGTGCAGCACGCCCAGGGCCGTGGACCCGGCGAACGGCACGTCGCCGCTGAGGAGTTCGTGCAGCAGCACGCCCAGCGCGTAGAGGTCGGTGTACGGGCCGACGGCGCCGCCCATGGCCTGCTCGGGGGCCATGTAGGCGGGGCTGCCGATGGGGGATCCGGTGCGGGTCAGGCGGGTGGTGTCGGCGTCGAGGACGGCCGCGACGCCGAGGTCGAGGACGAGCACGGAGCCGTCCGGGCGGACCATGACGTTCCGGGGCTTGAGGTCGCGGTGGACGATCGGCACGGCGTGCACGGCGGAGAGCACCGAGCAGAGCTGCGCGGCCACCGAGACGGCCCACTGCCAGGGGTAGGGGTCGTGCTCGGCGAGGTGGTCGGCGAGGTCGGCGCCCTCGACGTACTGCATGACGAGGTAGAGCTCCTCGCCGTCGCTGCCCGCGTCGTGGACGGTGACCAGTCCGCGGTGGTCGACCTGCGCGGTGACGCGGCACTCGCGGACGAAGCGGCGGCGCATCTCGTCGGCGCCCTCGGTCCCGGCCATCCGGTCGGGGCGCAGCAGCTTGACGGCGACGCGGCGGTCCAGGCGGCGGTCGTAGGCCGTCCAGACCTGGCCCATGCCGCCCTGGCCGATGACGGTGGACAGTTCGTAGCGGTCGGCGATGACGCGGCCGTTCACTGCCCGTACTCCCTGTGGTCCCGGGGCTCCTTGCGGAGCAGATCGCTGAGTTCGTCGAGTTCCGCGCGCACCTGGTCGATGCGCTGGGGCCGCGCCTGCGGCCGGTGGCCGGGCGGGGGCTGCGGGGGCCCGGGCCGCCGGGGCACGGGCGGCGCCTGGTCAGCGGTCACGGCCTGCGCCGACTCGGGCGAGGGCTGTGGCCGCGCGTGCCTGGGGCGGCGCGGGGCCGGGGGCGGCTGGGGCGGCGCGTACTGCGGGCCGTCCATGTACCCCGGGGCGGGCGCGGGCTGAGGCCGCGTCATGTGCTGAGGCTGCGTCAGCTGCTGGTGCAGGTCCGGTCCGGGCGCCTGGCCGTACGGGGCGTACGGCTGGGGGTGCGGCTGCGGCTGCGACTGGAGGTGCGGCTGCGGCTGCGGGTAGCCGTAACCGCCGTCGTACGGCGCGTTCGGGAACGCCGGGGCGGCCGCGGCCGGCGGCCCGCCGCCCTGTTCCCGCTGGATCTTCACGTCGCTGCGGATGTAGTGGGTGAGTGTGGCCGCGGCGAGGAGCATCAGGCCGGCCATGCCCGCGCTGTCCCAGCCGGTGCCGCTCAGGGACGAGCGCATCATCGACAGCAGTCCGAAGGACGCCACCAGCACGGCCCAGAACAGCGCCCAGTCCTGGGCCCGTCGGCGCACGATCGCGAGCCGGAGCACCGGCACCCAGCACAGGATCCCCACCAGGCCCACGGTGAGCACGATGACGACCACCCGAATGGTGATCACCATCTCCCTGCTGGGTCGCCGAGGCGGCGTGTGGCCGGGGCCGTTCATTGCTGCTCCTGGGGTCCTGGTTGTACCTGAGCCTATCTACCGACTCCGGCACGGCTGCCCCAGTTGTACGGATCAGACGGTGTAACAGGTCACTCCGGCCGGACCGTTCCGTCCGTCAGCCCGTCGTAGAGCCCCTGCACGAGGTGCTCGCCGAGGCGTTCGGCGGTGCGCAGTGCCTCTTCGAAGGCGGCGAGCGCGCGGAAGCGTTCGCCGTAGCGGCGCTGGTCGGCCGGGGGCATCCGGGGGACCTGGAGGCGGCGCACGTCGAGGCGGGTGGCGGTGGAGGCGTAGCTGCTGGCCTGGCGGCGGCCCGCGGTGCCGCGCAGGAATCCGGCGAGGAACCAGGGGTCGAGGGCGGCCGGGTCGGGGCGCAGCAGGAACAGCCCGCGCCCGAGTGCGGCTCCCGCGGTGGCCTCGTCGACGACGCGGGCGGCGGTGACGTCGCCGAGCACGGGCACGACGACGTCGTCGCGCTGGAGGAGGACGGGTTCCTCGGCGGGGCCCTCGGGGAGGGTGCCGGAGGGCGCGCCTCCGGACTTCACGTCGTGGTCGGTGAGGACGGGCGGCGCGGCCTCGCCGGGGCCGGGCACGGCGCCGGGGCCGCCGGCGCGCAGCACCAGGGCTCCGGCGCGGGCGAGTTCGCCGACGGTGGTGGTGGGCCAGCGGGCCGGGTCGGCGGGGGCGGCGGGCTGCGCGGGGGCGAGGTCGGCCGTGCGGCGCAGGGCGAGGGTGAGCCGGTCGTGGACGTCGGCGAGCTCGGCGGTGCCGCCGCCGGGGGCGGGCGGCGGGAGGTGGCGGGCGGGGGCGAGGTCCACGTCGTCGTCGAGCAGGTCGATGACGGGCAGGGAGCGGCAGGCTCCGGGCTTCTCCGGCACGATGCCGTCGCGGTCGAAGTCCGCCCAGGCGTCGAGGACGGCGGTCCGCACCGCCTGCCAGGGCAGCTTGTCGCGGCCCGCGGGCGCCGGTCCGGGGGTGCCGGTGGCGCCGGCGGCAGTGCCCGTGGTGTCGACGAGGAGGACGTGCGGGGCGGGCGACTGGTGGGCGCCGGGCCTGCGCAGCACCCACAGGTGCAGGGGGATGCCGTAGGGCGGGGCGGCACCGGCGGGCAGGGCGATGACGGCGCGGAGCGCGCCGCGGCGCAGCAGGTCGGCGCGGATCCGGCGGCCTGAGCGGCGGGAGGCGGCGGCCGGGGGCATCAGCAGGACGGCGGTGCCGCCGTCGCGCAGCCTGGCGAGGGCGTGCTGGACCCAGGCGAGCTCGGATTCGGTGCGGGCGGGGTAGCCGTACTCCCAGCGGGGGTCGTAGGCCAGCTCGTCGTGGCCCCAGTTGCGCTCGTTGAACGGGGGGTGGCACAGGACCGCGTCGGCGGCCGTCTCCGGGAAGGCGTCGGCGCGCAGGCTGTCGCCCGCGTGGACGCGTACGGGGGCGTCGGTGTGCAGGGCGAGGCGGAGCGCGGTGAGGGCGGCGAGGTCGGGGTCGGTCTCCTGGCCGTGGAGGGTGACGCCGGGCGCGGCCGCCGCGTGCAGCAGGCCGCCGGTGCCGCAGGCGGGGTCGAGGACGGTGCCCCGCGTCCGGTGGCCGGTGCCGCGGGCGAGGTCGGCCATGAGCTCGGCGGGGCCCTGCGGGGTGAGGGTGTACTGCCGGGGGTTGGCGTCGAGGTGGCGGCCGAGCAGGAACTCGTAGACCCCGTCGGCGCCGCGGTGCGCGGCGAGTTCGGCGGCGCCGCGCACGAGGGCGGTGGAGGCGGCCAGTGCGCCGGCGGTGGGCAGGGCGACGGGGTGACCCTGCCCGAGCCGGGCGGTGAGCACGGCGTCCAGGGCGGCGGGCAGTTCCGCGGCCAGCTTGGAGTCGGTGAGCGCGGCCAGCTGGAGCCAGGTGGTGGGCCGGTCGCGGACGAGGAGGAGGACGGCGCCCGCGTGCCGGAGGGCGGTGGCCGCTCCGGCGGGGTGGGCCGTGAGCTGCTGCCAGGTCCGCTCGTCCGGGGACACCTCGGCGAGCTTGCCCTGGCGGCGCAGCCAGTCCTCGACCTCGGCGAGGGCGAAGGCGGGGCTGGTCTCGGTGCCGCCGACGGGCTGGGGGAAGTCGGCGTGGCGGCGCCGCCAGTTGCTGACCGCCGCCCGGCCCACTCCGGCCAGCCGGGCGATTCCGGCCGCGGTCACCTCGGCTGCGCTGTCCGGCACCGGGCTCCTCCCCCTCGTTCCCATCGCTTTTCGAGCCATTCGCTGTGGTGCCGAGCATACCCGCGGGGGTGGGGCGGACCCCTTCACAGGCGTGAACTAATCAATCCCCGTGAACCGTGTTGACTCGGTTCACGGCGTCTGTTGTTATTGACCCATCGGTTCACGAACTCCTCCACGCCGAAAGGTGTCAGTCATGGCTCACCACGCCCACCACCAGCCCAAGCAGCGGAACTGGTTCGCCCGGCACAAGGTGCTCACCGCGGCCGGCGCGATCGTCGCGGTGATCGCCGTCGGCGCCGCAGTCGGCGGCGGCAGCGGGGACGGGGACGACAAGCCCACCGCCGCCGGCGGCGCGGAGAACACCGCGGAAAAGGGCGGGGGCGGCGGCAAGAAGAAGGCCGACATGTCCGGCAGCGGCACCTACCAGGTCGGCAAGGACATCAAGCCCGGCACCTACCGCTCCACGGGCAACAAGCTCGGCTGCTACTGGGAGCGGGCCAAGGACTCCAAGGGCGAGCTGGACTCCATCCTCGCCAACGACAACGTCGTGGGCTCCAGTTATGTGACGATCGCCGCCGACGACAAGGTCTTCAAGACCCGCGACTGCAAGGGCTGGAACCTCGTCACCGACGAGAAGACCGGCACCCCGAAGAGCGAGGTGTCCGGCAACGGCATGTACCGCGTGGGCGTCGACATCGCCCCCGGCACCTACAAGGCCGACGGCAACAAGTCCGGCTGCTACTGGGAGCGCGACAAGGACGCCCTGCACGGCACGGACTCCATCGAGGCCAACGAGAACGTCACCGGCAGCGGCATCGTGACGATCACCCCGCAGGACGCGTACTTCAAGACCAACGGCTGCGCGGACTGGAAGAAGACCGCCTGACGCCGGCCGGCGCAGCGGCAGGGTCGCCCGAAGAGCGGCCGATTCGGGTTGAACCTCACAGGGCCGCCACTCGTCCCTCTACAGGGGCCGGGCACCCCGAGGCCGTGTCCGCGCGGAGATTTCCGACAGCCGCCACAGGGGCGCGCCGCATCCTGGACACTTCACTGAGGCCCCGGAGACCCCCGGAGCCCCGCAGAAGCAGAAGCCAGAGAAGAAGAGGACACCCGCATGGACTCGGCCGCAGCCGCCACCGGACCGGCACCCGCCCGGCGAGCGGCCGAGGAAGCACCCCGCGCCCGGCCCGGCACGAACCTGCGCGCACCCCGGCTCGACCCGTACTGGCTGGCCGGCGCCCTCTTCGTCCTCTTCACCGCGCTGTCCGTGTGCCGGCACCGCCACATGCTCACCATGTCCTGGGACCTGGGCATCTTCGAACAGGCGATACGCGGCTACGCCCACCTCCAGGCGCCCATAGTCGACCTCAAGGGCCCCGGCACGAACATCCTCGGCGACCACTTCAGCCCGGTCACCGCGCTCGTCGCGCCCTTCTACCGGCTCTTCCCCTCCCCCGTCACCCTGCTCGTCGTCCAGGCGGCGCTGTTCGCCCTGTCCGCGATACCGGTGGCCCGGCTCGCGGCCGGGCTGCTGGGCCGCAAGCGGGGGCTGGCCATCGGTATCGCGTACGGACTGTCCTGGGGGGTCCAGCGCGCCGTCGACTTCGACTTCCACGAGATCGCGTTCGCCATGCCGCTGCTGGCGTTCTCCCTGGAGGCGGTCGTCCGCAAGCGGTGGAAGGCCGCGGTGTGGTGGGCCGCGCCGCTCGTCCTCGTCAAGGAGGACCTCGGCATCACCGCCGCCGCCATCGGCGCGCTCGTCCTCGTCCGGCTGCGCACGGGAAAACAGCGCGACACCCGCGCCACCGCCCTCGCCGTGGGCCTGCTGGCCTTCGGGCTCGCCGCCACCGCCCTCACCCTCGGCGTGATCATCCCGAGCTTCAACAGCGGCGGCGCGTACGACTACTGGGACAAGCTCAAGGGCGGCGACGGCCCCGCCCCCGTCATCCCCCTCGACACCGCGGTGCGCACCCTGCTGTGGACCCTGCTGCCCACCACCGGGCTGCTGGCCCTGCGCTCACCCCTGCTGATCGTCGCCCTGCCCACCCTCGGCTGGCGGTTCGTCTCCCACGACGACCACTACTGGGGCACCGACTGGCACTACAGCGCCGTCCTCATGCCCATCGTCTTCATCGCCCTCACCGACGCGCTCACCGGCGCCGGCCGCAGCCGCCGGCCGTGGCTGCGCTCGTACGCGAACCACCTGCCCGGCGCCGTCCTCGCCGCCGCGCTCGCGCTCACCGCCTCGCTGCCGCTCTACTCCCTGACCCAGGGCGGCACCTACCGCGTGCCCGACAGCGTGCGCGCCGCCGAGCAGCTCCTCGGCCGCATCCCCGACGACGCCACCGTCGAATCCGACGTCGGCCCCATCAGCCGGCTCGCGGGCCGCTGCCGCGTCTTCTGGATCGGCGACACCCGCGGCATCACCCCCGACTACGTGGCCCAGCACGTCCTCGACGGCCGGACGCCCGCCGACCTCATAGCCGACGCCGAGAAGCTGCACCCCGGCGCCCGCTACACCCTCCTGGGCAGCGACGGCGGCTACGCCGTACTCCAGCGGGCGCAGCCGACCGCGCAGTGACCGGCCTCACGACCCCAGGATCGTCGTCAGGAACTCGCCCGTCCACGCCAGCAGCTCCCGGCCCACCAGCGGCTTCCCCCCGATGGGGCGGGTCGCCGGGCGCGGCACCAGGATCTGGTGCGTCGCGGGCTTCATGACCGTACGCGGATACAGCCGCTTCAGCCGCAGCTCCTGCGACTCCCGCAGCTCCACCGGGCCGAACCGCACGTTCGTGCCCTGGAGGGTGATGTCCGAGACCCCGCAGGCGCGCGCCAGCATCCGCAGGCCCGCGACCAGCAGCAGATTCTCCACCGGCTCCGGCAGCTTGCCGTAGCGGTCGGTGAGCTCCTCGCGGACCGCGCGGATGTCCTCCTCGGTGTTCGCCGAGGCGATCGCCCGGTACGCCTGGAGGCGCAGCCGCTCGCCCGGCGCGTAGTCGTGCGGGACGTGCGCGTCCACCGGCAGCTCGATCTTCACCTCCAGCGGCGCCTCCTCCTCCACGCCGCCCTCCAGCGAAGCGCGGTAGTCGGCCACCGCCTCGCCGACCATCCGGATGTACAGGTCGAAGCCGACACCCGCGATGTGACCCGACTGCTCCCCGCCGAGCAGATTGCCCGCGCCGCGGATCTCCAGGTCCTTCATCGCCACGTACATGCCCGCGCCCATCTCCGTGTGCTGGGCGATCGTGGCCAGCCGCTCGTGCGCGGTCTCGGTGAGCGGCTTCTCCGGCGGATACAGGAAATAGGCGTAACCGCGCTCGCGGCTGCGGCCCACCCGGCCGCGCAGCTGGTGCAGCTGCGACAGGCCGAAGTTGTCGCCGCGCTCCACGATCAGGGTGTTGGCGTTGGAGATGTCGATGCCCGACTCCACGATCGTCGTGGAGACCAGCACGTCGAACTTCTTCTCCCAGAAGTCGACCACGACCTGCTCCAGCGCGCTCTCCCCCATCTGCCCGTGCGCCGTCTGGATCCGCGCCTCCGGCACGATCTCCCGCAGCCGCGCGGCCGCCCGGTCGATGGACTCCACACGGTTGTGGATGTAGAAGACCTGGCCCTCGCGCAGCAGCTCGCGCCGGATGGCCGCGCCGATCTGCTTCTGGTCGTACGGACCGACGAAGGTCAGCACCGGGTGCCGCTCCTCCGGCGGGGTCGTGATCGTCGACATCTCGCGGATGCCGGTGACGGCCATCTCCAGCGTGCGCGGGATCGGCGTCGCGGACATCGTCAGCACGTCGACATTGGCACGCAGCTTCTTCAGCTGCTCCTTGTGCTCGACGCCGAAGCGCTGCTCCTCGTCGACGATGACCAGGCCCAGGTCCTTGAACTTCGTCTCCGACGAGAACAGCCGGTGCGTGCCGATGACGATGTCGACCGAGCCGTCCCGCAGCCCCTCGAGCACCGCCTTCGCCTCGGTGTCCGTCTGGAAGCGCGACAGCGCCTTCACCACGACCGGGAACTGGGAGTAGCGCTCGGAGAAGGTGCCGAAGTGCTGCTGCACCAGCAGCGTGGTGGGCACCAGCACCGCCACCTGCTTGCCGTCCTGCACCGCCTTGAAGGCCGCGCGGACCGCGATCTCCGTCTTGCCGTAACCGACGTCGCCGCACACCAGGCGGTCCATGGGGACGGACTTCTCCATGTCCTCCTTGACCTCGGCGATGGTGGTGAGCTGGTCGGGCGTCTCCGCGTACGGGAAGGCGTCCTCCAGCTCGCGCTGCCAGGGGGTGTCCGGGGAGAAGGTGTGGCCGGGCGCGGCCATCCGCGCCGAATACAGCTTGATCAGGTCGGCGGCGATCTCCTTGACCGCCTTCTTCGCCCGCGCCTTCGTCTTCGTCCAGTCCGCGCCGCCCAGGCGGTGCAGCGTGGGCGCCTCCCCGCCGACGTACTTCGTGACCTGCTCCAGCTGGTCGGTGGGGATGTAGAGCCGGTCGCCGGGCTGGCCGCGCTTGGCGGGCGCGTACTCCACCAGCAGGTATTCCCGGGTGGCGCCCTGGACCGTGCGCTGCACCATCTCGACGTAGCGGCCGACGCCGTGCTGCTCGTGGACGATGTAGTCACCGGCCTGGAGCGTCAGCGGGTCGATGGTCTTGCGGCGGCGGACCGGCATCCGGCCCAGGTCCTTGCTCACCGACTTCTGGCCGGAGAGGTCCGTCTCCGTCAGCACGGCGATCTTCAGGCCGGGGTCGACGAAGCCGTTGTCGAGGCTGCCGCACGAGACGTGCACGACGGACGGCGCGAGAGCGTCGATGTCGGCATCCAGCCGGGCCGCGATCCCCTCGCCGCCGAGCACCTCGACCGTACGGGCCGCGGGGCCGTGGCCCTCGGTGACGAAGACGGTGCGCCAGCCGTCGGCCAGCCAGCCCTTGGTGTCCGCCAGGGCGCGGGCGGTGTCGCCGCGGTAGCTCTCCGGGGCGTGCATGCCCAGCTTGAGGGTGTCGCCGTCGCCCTCCTCGTCGGCCGCGAACGGACTGACCGACCACCACATCATGCCCAGCTCGCGCGCCCGGTCGCGGACGTCCGCGATGCCCCACAGCGACGCCGCGTCCACGTCGATCGGCGCCTCGCCGCCGCCCGCCGTCGCCGCCCAGGACGCCTGCAGGAACTCCTGGCTGGTGGCCACGAGATCGGCGGCCCGGGTCCGCACCCGCTCCGGGTCGCAGACGACCGCCATGCTGCCCGCCGGGAGGACGTCCAGCAGCAGCTCCATGTCGTCCACCAGGACCGGGGCGAGGGACTCCATGCCCTCCACCGCGATGCCCTCGGCGATCTTGCCGAGGAGCTCGCCCAGCTCAGGGTGCTCCTCCGCGAGCGCGGCGGCCCGCTCGCGAACGCCCCCGGTCAGCAGCAGCTCGCGGCAGGGCGGCGCCCACAGGCCGTGCTCGGCGGCCTCCAGGGACCGCTGGTCAGCGACCTTGAAGTAGCGGATCTCCTCGACGTCGTCGCCCCAGAACTCCACCCGCAGCGGGTGCTCCTCCGTGGGCGGGAAGACATCCAGGATGCCGCCGCGGACCGCGAACTCGCCGCGCTTCTCGACCAGTTCGACCCGGGCGTACGCGGCGGCGGCCAGCGCCTCGGTGACCTCGCCGAGGTCGGCGCTCTGCCCGGTGCGCAGACTCACGGGCACCAGGTCACCGAGCCCCTTGACCTGCGGCTGGAGCACGGAGCGCACGGGCGCGACGACCACGCTCACCGGACCCGCCGCCGGGTCGTCCGCACTCGGGTGCGCCAGCCGGCGCAGCACGGCGAGCCGCCGGCCCACCGTGTCCGAACGCGGCGACAGCCGCTCGTGCGGCAGCGTCTCCCAGGCCGGATACTCCGCGACGCCGTCCGGCGGCAGCAGCGACCGCAGGGCCGCCGCCAGATCCTCCGCCTCCCGCCCGGTCGCGGTCACCGCGAGCACGGGCCGCCGGGCCTCGCGGGCGAGGGCGGCGACGGCGAAGGCACGCGCGGCGGGCGGACCGACCAGGTCGACATGCGGCCGGTGACCGTCGGCGGCGGCCTTCACCGCTTCGGCGAGCGCCGGATCATTGACGACGGCGTCGAGCAGACCGTGCAGACTCATGAAGAGCTTCCGTCCCGGGGGTGGGCAACGCGAACGACCCGACGCGTGGATACGGGCCGGGGCTGGGTCCCAGCGTACGACGGGGCACCGACAGCCGCGGCCGGACCGCGGTCACCCCGGAATGTCCCGCACGCCCGCGGTCAGAGGGGCCAGGCGGTGACCTGGACGATGTACAGGCGCTGCTGCCGGACGACCGTCAGGTACTGGAACATCCCGGCGGGGATGACTTCCTCCCGCACACCGGGTGACGGCCCTTGATACGCCGTGCCGTCGAGATAGAGGGCGGCCGCGGCCCGGACGAGTTCGTCGGCGCGCTCCTCCACCCGCGCGACGAAGGCGAGGTTCGGGGTGTCACCGATGACGTGCCGGGCGTCGGGGTCGTACTCCCAGCCCCAGTCACCCACCGGTGACCTGCGCGCGGGCGGTGTCCATGATCTCCCGGATCTCGTCCATGGCCGCCCGCCACGCGGGGTCCTCGCGGTCCAGCGTCTGGGCGGCGTGCTCGGCCGCGCGCAGCCGCCGGGCCACGCCGGGGTACCGCTCGATCTCGATCACCGTGGCCCACTTCAGCTGGAACATGGCGATCGGCCCGAAGCTGTTGGACTGGGTGGCCATCGTGAAGACCGTGTCCCGCTCCGAGGTCATCTCCGCCAGCCGCGACGGCGCGACCTGCGCGAGAGCCGCCCGCAGCGCGGGAAACGTCTTCTCGGGTCTGGGGATCAGCGCCCCACCGTCGTGAACCGGCTGCGTGGTCATGAGTCCTCCCAAGGGTCCCCGATCACCGTACGGCAACCGGGTGCGGGCCGGTGTGCGCTTCTCAGGACGCCACCGTCACGTCCCCGCCCTGCGTGTGCGCCGTGATCCTGCGCGGCGAGCGGTCGTCCGTGGGGACCGTGACCTTGCGGGTGCCGCCCGATGTGGAGGCCTCCACCGCGTAGGAGTCGCGCGGCACGTGGATCTTGACGTCGCCGCCGCTCGTGCGGCCCTCCGCCCGGTCCGGGGTGACGGTGAAGGTCTCGGTGACGTCGCCGCCGCTGGTCCGCAGGTCGACGGCCACCGTGCGGGGCACCAGCACCTCGACGTTCACCGTGCACCGGTGGCCCGACCCGGCGGATGAGCTCTTCCCTAGGGGACGCGCGGCAGGCGGCCATACGCGGGTACGGGCTGACGCGAGGGGGCGCGGGGCGCTACCGTAAGGACTGGTCCCCGCCCGGGAGGGCAAATTCCCGAGCGAGGACCGAGCCGGGACTGTCAGTCCGCCCCTAGTCCAACGGGGGGCGGGCCGGCTACCGGCTCACACGGGAGAGCGCAGGGTGCTTCCGTAGAGAAAGACTGGTCCCCGCCCGGGAGGCTAATTCCCGAGCGAGGACCGAGCCGGGACTGTCAGTCCGCCCCTAATACTTCTGGGGGCGGGCTAGTCCTTATTAGTCACCGGCCCCGCATCCACCTCCACAGTTCCCGGATCACCGAGGCGATCCGCTCGTGCAGAGGCTTCTTGCGGTGGCGCGCCATGGACGCTCCCCTCCAGCGGGTGCGACCGTAGCCGACGGCCGCTCCGGAGGAGACCCGGATCGGGCCCCCTGGGCGAGAAGCCCGAGCTCAGGGGAACTCCTCTGGGAGGGGAGCGCACCGCGGTGCGCTTGTCGGAGACCCTAGCGACTCACGGGCCGCGAAGTGACTCTTTCTGACGCGAACCACCTTTCCGGGACGGGCACTTGTCCTCCGGGAGGAAGCGCTCACCGTATCGACCTTCGCGAAGTCGGCCGCCGTGACGGGGTCCGCGAAGTACGTGAAGGCGTGGAAAAAGGCCCGGCCCGTACGCGCACCCCCGTGGCACGTACGGGCCGGGCCCTTTGGTGGGGGTACGGCCGGTTCCGGGCCCCCCGACCCGTACCGGCCGTACCCCGTCGCAGGGGCAGCGGTCCGCTAGTCCGTCGCGATCGCGTTCAGGACGTTCATCCGGCCCGCCCGGAACGCCGGGACGAGCGCGGCCAGCAGGCCCACCACCGCGGAGCCGATGAAGACGGTGCCGATGGTCGGCCAGGGGATGTCCAGCACCCCGAGGCCCTCCAGCGCCAGCAGCTTCTGGGCGACCATGCCCCAGGCCATGCCCAGGCCGAGGCCGAGCAGGGCGCCGAAGAGGGCGATGACCACCGATTCGAGGCGGATCATGCGACGCATCTGACGGCGCGACAGGCCGATGGCGCGCATCAGGCCGATCTCCCGGGTGCGCTCGACGACCGACAGGGCGAGGGTGTTCACGACGCCCAGGACCGCCACGATGATCGCGAGGGCGAGGAGCCCGTAGATCATGTTGAGCAGCTGCCCGACCTGGTCCTTGATGAGCTTCTTGTAGTCGGACTGGTCGCGGACCTTGATCTGCGGGTAGTCCTTGACGGCGGCCTTGAGCGACGCCGCGGCCTCCTTCGTCTGACCGTCGGCGGCCTTGGCGAGGATCATGCCGGTCAGCGGCATCCTGTCGGCGGGCAGGTAGCTCTTCGCAGTGGCGATGTCGAGGTACATCGCCCCCTTGTCGATGCTGGTGTCGTCCGAGGTGATGGCGTTGACCTTGAGCTTCGCGGGGCGGCCGTCGGTCATGACGACGGTGAGCCGGTCGCCGACCTTGATGCCGTGGTCCTTGGCGTAGCCCTCGGGCACGGACATCGCGTCCTTGGCGTACGCGTCCTTCAGCCTGCCCTGGACCGTCTCCGAGCGCAGGTCCTCGGAGTAGGTGGGGTCGGTCGCGTTGAGCCGCTGCGTCGCGGTCTTCCCGTCGGGCGTGGTGACCTTGGCGATGACACCGACGTAGCGGGTGAAGTGGTCGATGTGACCGGCCGACATGACGGCCTTCTCCGTCGCCGGGGTGATCGGGTTGTCGCCCTGGTCCTGGATGATGAAGTCCGCGCCCACCGACTTGTCGAGCTGGTCGGTGGCAGAGGCGACCATCGAGGAGCCGACGACCGACAGGGCCGCGACCAGCGCGAGGCCGATCATCAGGGCGGAGGCGGTGGCTCCGGTGCGCCGCGGGTTGCGCAGCGCGTTGCGCTCGGCGAGCCGGCCGACGGGCCCGAAGATCCGCAGCACGACCACGCTGATGACGCGGACGACCAGCCCGGCCAGCAGCGGTCCGACGACCACGAAGCCGATCAGGGTGAGCGGGATGCCGAGCGCGATGAGGCCGCCGCCCGCGGTCGCCTTGTCCGCGCCCGCCGCACCGGCCAGGGCGAGCGCCCCGAGGCCGGTCAGGAGCAGGCCGACCGCGGCCCGTACCTTGCCCGCCTTGCCGTCGGCCGGGGTGCCCGCGTCGCGCAGGGCGGACATCGGGGAGATCTTCCCGGCCCGGCGTGCGGGCAGGAAGGCCGCCAGCACGGTCACGATCACACCGAGCACGAGGCCCACGACCGGCGTGGTGGCGTTGACGGTCAGCTCGCCCATGTCGAGCTTCATGCCCATGGAGCCCATGAGCTTCATCAGGCCGACGGCCAGCGCGATGCCGCCGCCGATGCCGAGGACCGAGCCGACGACGCCGAGGAGCAGCGCCTCCACCAGCACGGACCGCAGGATCTGCCGGCGGCTGGAGCCGATGGCCCGCATCAGGCCGATCTCGCGGGTGCGCTGGGCGACCAGCATGGAGAAGGTGTTGACGATCAGGAAGATGCCGACGAGGACGGCGATGCCGGCGAAGCCCAGCAGCGCGTACTTCATCACGTCGAGGACGGAGCCGATGTCCTTCTTGTTCTCTTCCTTGGTCTCCGCGGCGGTGTGCACGGTGTAGCCCGTGCCGACGGCGGCGGTGACGCGCTCCTTGAGCTGCTCGTCGCTGACGCCGGAGGCGGCGGTCAGGCCGTAGCCGCTGTACTCGGTGGTGCTGCCCAGCAGCCTGGCCTGGGCCGTCGCGGTGTCGAAGTAGAGGACCGCGGCACCGGGGTTGGTCGACTTGTACGTGGCGATGCCGACGACCTTGACGGTGAAGTCGCCCGGGGCGGCGATCACGCGGAGCGTGTCACCGGTCTTCACCCCGTGCTTGTCGGCGGTGTCGGAGTCCAGGACGGTCTCGGCCGCACCGCGCGGCTCGTGGCCGCTGGTGATCTCGACGGACTTCTTCTGGCTCTCGTCCCAGTTGGTGCCCACGGTGGGGGCGCCGGAGCTGGGGCCGATGCTCTCGTTGTCGCGGTCGGCGACGGTGATCTGCTGGCTGGTGGCGTGCGGCTCGACCTTGGCGACGCCGTCGACCTTGCCGAGCCTCGCCAGCAGCGAGGCCGGAAGGGTCTGCGGCTTGCCGGTCTGCTGGGCGTCGTCGTTCTTCTTCGGGGCGACCGAGACGTCGGAGGCGGTCGAGGCGAAGAGCTTGTCGAACGTGGCGTTCATGGTGTCGGTGAAGACGAGCGTGCCGCACACGAACGCCACCGACAGCAGGACCGCGATGGCGGACAGCGCCATGCGTCCCTTGTGCGCGAGGAAGTTGCGCACGGAGGTCTTGAGGATGGTCACGACACCCGTCCACGGGCGTCGAAGTGCTTCATCCGCTCCAGGACCGCGTCGGCGGTCGGGCTGTACATCTCGTCGACGATCCGGCCGTCGGCCAGATACAGCACCCGGTCCGCGTAGGAGGCGGCGACCGGGTCGTGGGTGACCATGACGATGGTCTGGCCGAGCTCGTCGACCGACTGGCGGAGGAAGCCGAGCACCTCGGCACCGGCCCGCGAGTCGAGGTTTCCGGTCGGCTCGTCACCGAAGATGATCTCCGGGCGGGCGGCGAGGGCGCGGGCCACGGCCACGCGCTGCTGCTGACCGCCGGAGAGCTGGTTGGGGCGGTGCTTGAGGCGGCCCGCCAGGCCCACGGTCTGCACGACCCGGTCCAGCCACGCACGGTCCGGCTTGCGGCCCGCGATGTCCATGGGGAGCGTGATGTTCTCCAGGGCGGTCAGCGTCGGCAGCAGGTTGAACGCCTGGAAGATGAACCCGATCCGGTCCCGGCGCAGCTGCGTGAGCTTCTTGTCCTTGAGCCCCACTATCTGGGTCTCGTCGAGGAAGATCTCGCCGGAGGTGACGGTGTCGAGACCGGCGAGGCAGTGCATCAGGGTCGACTTGCCGGAGCCCGAGGGGCCCATGATGGCGGTGAACTGGCCCTTGGCGATGTCCACGTCGACGTGGTCGAGCGCGACGACGCGGGTCTCCCCCGCGCCGTACGCCTTGACGACCTGACGGGCCCTCGCCGCGACGGCCGCATGCCCTCCACTGCCCCCGGTCCTGGGAATCGATACGGCGGTTGTCACGGTGGGTCTCCTATGTCTGCTGTGTCAGCTGCGCCCGGTGCGCGCGTCACTGAGGTACGTACTCAGCCTGCTGGAATCCGGCCACGGCCACATTGGTGGCTGTCCGTGTCTTCGGGGTGGGGCTAACCCCACCCCGGCGCGCTTCGGCCGTCACTGGAAAGGCTAGGGAGCGATCGGGCGGCGTTCCTCCTGCTGCGGTACGACCGGGGGACGGGGGCGAGGAGGAGGCGCGCGGGAACATCCCCTAGGGGTCGGGCCGTTGCGCGCGCCCGGCCCCTCAGGGTCGACAAGCGCATATAAACGGACGAAGCATAAGAAAAGCGAACACAATCGCTCATCGATCGGTCACCGACGGGAAACGAAGCGCGGAGAATACGTGAACCCTGACCCGCGGCAAGACAATTGCGGTCAGAGGGAATTAGTGTTCGGCATTGATGGGCGAGGGGGCGACGTGCCACCCCCTTCGAACCCGCCGCCGGTCTCCGAAGGAAGCAGCCCGTGAAGATTCTTCCCACGCGCGCCGCCAGCGTCTCCCGACAGGGCCTGTGCACGGCCCTGCTCGTCGCCAGCCTGACCGCGGCGGTCGGCGTCAGCCCCCCGCACAACACCGCCGACGCCGACGAGCCGACGCCCGGCCCCGACAACCCCCAGTCGCGGCCGCACGGCACCCCCAACCTCGCCCTGCCCGACCTCAGACCGCACTCCCCCGGCGGCCTCCCCGGCACGCCCGGCCCGGGCGGCAACACCCCCGACGGCACCACCGGAATCCCCGCCACCGCCCTCGACGCCTACAAGAAGGCCGAGGCCCAGGCGCGCATCGAGCTGCCCAACTGCCACATCCCCTGGCAGCTCATCGCCGGCATCGGCAAGGTCGAGTCCGAACACGGCACCATCTTCGGCACCCACCTCAACCCCGACGGCACCACCGACAAGCCGATCCTCGGCCCCGCGCTGACCGGCAGCGAATTCGCCCTCGTCAGGGACACCGACGGCGGCTTCTGGGACGGCGACACACAGTACGACCACGCCGTCGGCCCCATGCAGTTCATACCGTCCACCTGGAAGAACATCGGCTCGGACGGCAAGGGCGGCTACAAGAACCCCAACAACATCTACGACGCCTCCCTCGGCACCGCCCGCTATCTGTGCGCCGGCGGCCGGGACTTGAACAAGCCGGGCGATCTCGACAAGGCGATCCTCAGCTACAACAACTCCCGCAAATACGTCGAAAGCGTCACCGCGTGGATGCGCGCGTACCAGAACGGCGACGTCTCCGCGCTGCCCGACGCCCCCGGCAACCCGTCCGCGCCGCGCGTCCCGTCGGGCAACTCCCCCAGCACTCCCAGTGCGCCCAGCACTCCCGGCACGTCGCGGCCCTCGCAGCAGCCGAGCCGGAAGCCCGGCACCCCGAGCAGGCCCAAGCCGTCGGAGCCGAGCAAGCCCACGGAGCCGAGCAAGCCCGGGAAGCCGGGCGGCGGCGACAAGCCGACGCCGCCGGCGCCTGCCACCGCTCGCCTGGAGCGGGTCGGGGACGCGCAGTGGTCGGCGACGGTGGGCGAGACGTTCCACGAGCAGGCTCGCGTACGGACCCTCACCGACGCGGGGAAGCCGACCGCGGGCGTGCGCGTGAGCTTTGTGATCCTCGGTGCCACCAAGGCCCGCTTCCCGGGCACCGGCAACGTCTTCACCACCACCACGGGCAAGGACGGCGTCGCCACCGCACCGGCAGTCATCGCGAACGACCAGGCGGGGCAGTTCACCGTGCGCGCCACTGTCGAGGGCCGGGACATCACGCCCATGGACTTCGCCGCGACGGTCAAGCCGGCCAAGGTGGACACCGTATGGCGCATCGGCAACAAGCCCCTGCAGGCCTTGCCCAACACCGCCTTCGACACGATCCAGCTCCAGGCACTCGCCAAGGGCAAGCCGCTCGCGGGCGCCGCCCTGACCGCCACCGTGGTGGCGACCGACGGCAAGACGGACGCGACCGTCGGCCCCTACTTCAAGGAGAACGGCAAGAAGGTCCGCACGATCTCTCTCGCGGCGACGGACGAGAAGGGTCTGGTCTCCCTGCCGGACCTGTTCGCGGACGCGAAGCAGGGGTCGTTCACGCTGCGCATCGCCACGGCGGACGGTCGGACTCAGTTGCTGGAGCTCGGCCTGGATGTGGTGACCGAGAACCCGGCCTCGGCCAAGCCGACCGTCCCGGCTGCGGGCTGATTTTTTCCCCAGCCCCGCCCCTTCCCGGCTGTGTCGATTTGCGGCTCCGCCGCGTGGGGGGCTCCGCCCCGGACCCCGAAGCACGCTTCGCGCGCTGTCCTCAAACGCCGGACGGGCTGGGGGTGACGGGAGGGGGCGGGACGCGCAGGGGGAGTGCGGGACGTAAAGCGAAGCAGTCCCGCACTCCCCCGGAGCGGCACGGCCCCGCACCCGACGACGAAGGCCGACCAAAACCAGCCCGGCCGGCGTTTGAGGCCGCGCCCGCAGGGCGCTCCGCCGCAGGCGCAACGGACCCGCACCATCAATCGGCCGCGTCAGCCACCGGCTTACCCGTGAGCGCCGCCAAAGAATGCCGCACATGCGCCATGTGCGAGCGCAGCTCCTCGCGCCGTTCCTCGTGTTCGCGCAGCACCCGCTCCGTGTCCCGTACGATGCGCTCCTCGCGCACCCGGGCCTGTGCGATCAGTGCGGCGGCCTGGGCCTCCGCGTCCTCCTGGCCGTGGCGGGCGGCTTCCTCCGCCTCCGCGTAGCGGCGCTGTGACTCGGCCAGGGCGTTGCGCCCGTACTCCTCCATCGCCGCGACGCGGATGTCGAGAGCGGCCTCGCGTTCGGCGATCTCGTGGCCCGCCGCGTCCCAGCGCTCCGCGTGGTCCTTCTCCTGCTCGGCGAGCGCGTCGGCCGTCCGCTCCCGCATCTCCTTGAGCGCGGCCACCGCCTCGGTGCGCCGCGCCTTCGCCTCACGCTGCCCCACCGCACGGACGTCGTCGGCGACCGAGAGCGCGGCCAGCCCGGCCTGCCGGGCCCAGTCCTCCGCCTCGGCGCGCACCTCGGTGCCGTACTCGTGGGCGGCGTCCCGCACCGCTCGCGCGTGCGCGTCCGCGGCGTCCATCAGCGACGTCGCCTCGGCCTCCGACCGCTCGCGCAGCCCAGCGGCCTCGGCCTGCGCCGTGTAGAGCAGGCCCTGCGCCCGGTGGCCGAGCGACTCGTACGTCTGCGGCGGCAGCTGCTCCACCAGCTGCCACAGGCGCGCGACCTCGTCCTCCATCTCGCGCGCGAGCACCGTCAGCCGCGCCGCGCGCTCCCACGACTCGTCCCGCCGCCGCGCGCACTCGGCGAGGGCACGCTCCACCTGTTCAGGGCGGTAACCACGGCCCCGTACCACGGTGAAACCGTCAGGAGATACCGATGAACTCATCCTCGAAGCCCCTTATATCCCGGACAACCGGTATGCGACGCGGTCCGGCGCACATCATTCCTGGACGACGCGAGTGCCCAGAACCCGACACTCCGCCCGCTTCCTCCCACAAGGTTGCACCGGCCTACAGCGCGGGGCGCCCGCCCCTTCTCCAAGGGTCGAACGCCCCGCGCCGTCGACACATCGGCCGGCCCCTAGAAGAGACCGTCCCACATCTGCTCCACCAGCACCGCCCACCAAGTCTCCGGCGACGCCATGGCGGCCGGGTCCAGCGCCGCCAACTGCTCCTGGAAGTCCGCGGTCCAACGGCCCGCCTGTTCCGGCGTCAGACCGTAGCGCCAGCGCCACATCTTGCCGAGCAGCGCCAAAGAGCGAACGAACTGCGGCAGGCTCGTGTTGACGAACTGAGGCGGTACGGAACCACTGTCCGGACCCGCCTCCATCGGTACGGCCACGATGTGCGCCGTGCCGTACTGCACGCAGAGCTGACGACCGTAGTCGCTGCCCATCACCAGATACGACCCCGCATCCGGCGCCGGACGCACCCCGCGCTCCGCCGCCAGCTCCGCCAGCGTCGGCACCGGGCGGCCCGGCTGCGCCTGACCCCAGAAGAACGGGCCGAAGTCCACCGGAAGCCCCGCCCAGACGAGCGTCTGCGCCACGACGTCCGGCACGCCCTGCCGCGACACCGCGCGCTGCTCGAACCGGAACACACTCTGCGGACCGAACGACTCCGCCAGCTCCCGGGCCACGACATCCGGCCCGACCGGCGGCAGTTGCGCCGGGGCCGGCATCGGCGCCCGGTTCGGCGCGGGCCGCGCCGGGCCGTCGGCGACCTGGTGCAGCTCGCCCTGATGCTCAATCAGATGCCGCATGCCCTGCTGACGGGTCGCGAGATCCCGGCCGTACGCGGCGGTGTGGCTGATCCGCACCTGCGGCCAGGTCTCCCGCACCATGCGGGCGCAGTAACCACCCGGCAGATCACACGACTCCAGCTCCGTGTGCAGCTCCAGCACCTGCTGCGGCGGCACGTTCATCGCCCGCAGCTCGTGCAGGATCTGCCACTCGGGGTGCGGCGTCCCCGGCGCGCTGCGCCGGATGAGCTGCTGCTCAGAACCGTCGGCCGCGCGATAGCGCAACACCGCCATGTACCCGGGCCCGACCGTGGGCACCCCGGCCGGCGGCTGCGGCGGATAGCCGTAACCCTGCCCCGGCCCCTGCGGAGCACCGGGCGCGGGGGGCGGTACGGGGGCACCGGGCGGCTGCCCGGGAACGCCCGGAGCACCGGGAGCGTGCGGTACGGAACCGCCGCCGACGCCCGGCGTACCGGGCCCGGCGAGCATGGTGGCGGCGTGGTGCACCCCACCGGGACCCTGCGGGGGCTGCCCGGGAGGCTGCGGTGCGGCGGGAGGCCGTCCCGGCGCACCGGGAGCACCCGGAGCGGCGGGCATGCCGGGGGCGCCCGGGGTGGCCAGCATCGTCGCGGCGTACGCGGCACCGGGGCCCTGCGGGGCGCCCGGAGGCTGGGGAGCGCCGGGGGCACCGGGGGCCTGCGGCGCACCCGGGATGCCGGGGGCCTGCGGAGGGGGCGGGACCTGAGCACCGGGAACGCGAGGCTGCCCCGGAACACCGGGCGCACCGGGCGCGTGCGGAATCTGCGCCCCACCCGCACCCGGCCGCGCGGGAGCGCCGGGCGCACCAGGGCCGCCGGGCTCGGCAAGCATCGTGGCCGCCGCGTGCGCCCCACCGGCCCCGGGCGTACCCGGAGCCGCAGGCGGTACGGGCCCACCGGCCCCCGGCGTCCCGGGGACACCCGGAGCGAGGGGCGACTGACCGGGCGCACCGGGCACACCTGGCGCACCCGGAGGGCGCGGCACACCGGCGCTCGGAGCACCGGGCGCGTACGCAGGTTGCCCGGGCGCGCCCGGCGTTCCCGGAGCGCCCGGAGTCTGCGGGGCCGGCGCGGCCTGGCCCGCCGGGTCATCGATCGCCGGGGCGATCGCCGTGCGCGGCAGCGCACTGCCCGCGGGCATCAGCGCCGTCTTGGCCTCGGGCTGGACACCCGGAGCAGGGAAGTCGTCCTCGTCCGCACCCGACAGGGCGGGAGCGAGCACCGTGGCGGGCAGCCCGACGGAACGGTCGCCGTCGTCCTCGCCCGCGTTCGTGTCGGCCCCGGCCCAAGGAGTCGCCGACGCGTCGGCGTCCGGCCAGGCGGGCGTCCCGCCGGAGCCCGCCGTGACCGCGGGCGCACCCGCGTCCGGCCACACCGAAGCGTCGGAGGAGACGTCGGACGCGGCGCCCGGCGCGGGAGCCGCCGAGGCCGTCCCCCTGCCGTCGGACGCGTCCGTCCCGGGCCCGGACGTCGCGTCCGACCACGCCGAAACCTCACCGGAGCCCGTACTCGCCGAAACACCCGCAGACGAATCCGAGCCCGACGCGGCCGGAACCCCCGGCACGGAAGCCGTACCCGACGACGACCGCCGGTCCGGAATGCCCATCGCGTCCGCCGCGTCCTGCAACCACTGCGGCGGGCTCAGCAGGAAGGACGTCGCCTCCAGATCGAGCCGCTTCGGCGGCGCGTCCGACGCCGCCGGCACCTGTTCGTCCACGGCTCCGTACTCCTCCTCGTACCGGCGGATCACCTCGCCGACCGGCAGACCCGGCCACAGCGTCGTCTCACCGCTGTCCCGGGCGATCACCAGGCGGGCCCGGCCGCCGTCCGACCTCGGGCCGTCCTCGCGGTCCTCCGCCCAGACCACGAAGCCCAGATCGAACTCCCGCACCCGCACCTCGCGGTGCTGATACGCCGGCACATCACCGTTGACCCAGCGCTCCGCGCGCTCCTGCGCCTGCGCGAACGTCACCATCCCGCGCTCACCCCTCCACCGGGACGGCGTACGCGAAGCCACCGTCGACCATCAGGTTCGCGACGGTCTCCAGCTCCGGCGGGCCGCCGGCCAGCCGTGAGAGAAACGCGTCGAAGTCCTCGCCGCAGGGCAGCAGCAGCCGCTCCACCCGCTCCTGCACCGTCCAGCCGTCCTGGTCCCGGGCGTCGTCGAACGGGCAGAACCACACCGTGCCGAGCGCCTCGCCCTTCACCTTCACCGCGAGCACGCCGCCCTGCACGAAGCCGACGCCCAGATAGTCCTTGGTGAAGTGGTCGCGCAGGCACTTGTTCACATAGACCAGGTCGTTGACCGCGGCCTCGTCCCGCACCGTGAGGAACGGCTGGTCGATCAGCAGCCCCAGCTCCGCGTCCAGCGCGGCACCCACCGGAGCGCAGCCGCCCGCCGCCTTCAGGAAGGCGCGGTACGCGCCGGGCAGCCGGTAGCCGAGGTCCTCCTCGACGCCCTGGACCTGCTCCTCCGTCACCGCCAGATCCCGCTGCGGCAGCGCGAAGTGCACCGGGCGCGTCTCCTGCAGCGGCCGCGTGCCCCGCTTGTCCTGGTCCACGGCCGCCGTCGCCAGCCCCGCGTGGTGCCGCAGCAGCGCCTTCACCTCGACCGGGACCAGCTCCAGCCGGCGGGTGCCCGCGACGTGGTGCCACGTCCAGCCGTGCGGCGTCGCCACGCTCGGCAGACTCGCCCACAGCTCGTGCCCGGCCGCGTGCTGCGCCGCGTTGGCCGACACGTAGTCCGTCAGCCGCAGCTCGTCGACGCCGAAACCCTCCGGCGGCTCGGCGATCTCCGCGGCCGCCCGGGCATACGGCGAGAAATCCGGAAAACCGTCCTCGTCCACCCGCACGCCCTTCGGATAGCGCGCGGCACGGACCGGATCCGGGAAGTGCACGACCTGCCCGGCATAGGCCGTGTTCGGTGGCGCGGCGTGCTGCCCGAGCCGACCTGTCGTCATGGCGGATGCCCCCTGCTGACTCTGTCACCTGACGCCCGGACGAGTGCGGCGGACACCGCGGGCCACCGGGCCACCGGCCGCGCCACGGGGCGGCCCGGCCGGTCGGTGTCCCCATGGCCGAGAACACCCCGTGCGCACAGCCTATGCGGTGCCGCAAGGCGGGGTTCCGCGCACCGGACCACACCCGCCGCACCGCACCACCCCGACCCCGGCGACCACCGCCCGGCGGCACATCCCATAGTGATCACGCGACACATGAACACCACACGGCACGCACCCAACCCCGACCTGACTTCCACACCCGCCACCCCATTTGGCAGGCTGATCCCCGCAACAGGGGGATTGCACGGGAGGGAAGAACCACCATGCACACGACTCAGGACCGCCAGCCCGTGAACGAACGCGCCTCCGCACCCGGAGACCCCCGGCTCACCTGGAGCGCCACCGACGACGCGGACAGACCGCCCGCGCTGCTGCACCGCCGCGACGGCATCCTGCCCGCCGTCGCGGCCGCGCTCTCCGTCCGCGGCGAGACCCTGACCTGCACCGCGGGCAAGGCCGACCAGCCGCCGACGCTCCACCCGCTCGTCCAGGACTTCCTCGACACGCTCACCAGCGACCGGCGCGAACGCTTCACCGGCCGCTGCCCCGAAGCCGTGCTCCTCACCCGCTACCTCAGCGCCTTCGAAGCGGGCCGGAGCAAACGTGCCGCCCGCAAACCGCTCACCCACGGCGAGGCGAAACGCGCCCTGAAACACTCCAAACTCACCGCCCGGCACATCCGCGAGGACGGCGACCCCCGGCACGGCGGCTACGCGCCCCCCTGCCGCTCCTGTACGGCCCTCCTCGCCCACTTCGGCGTACGGAGCGTCGACCCCGCCGCCCCGACCAACGGCAAGGGCTGACCCCATGCGCGCCTTCGAACGCACCGCCGCCACCCGCTTCCCCGTCGCCGTCGACGCCGCCCTCCGCGAGGCCGGCTGGCAGCCCGGCCGCTGGGACATCAAGGCCGCCGAGAACTGGGCCGACGCCCTGCGCGCCCACACCTCCCCCGCCGGGCACCGGCACACCGTCTTCCCCGCCGCCGTCGAGGCCTGGGCCGAATTCGGCGGGCTCCACATCACCGCCCCGGGACCCGGCCGCCACATCGCGCCGACGCCGTTCCACATCGACCCGCTGCACGGCCTCCACCTCGCCCGCACGGTCGCCGACCTCGGCCGCGCGCTGGGCGCCGAGGTGTGCCCGCTCGGCCAGGAGGCCGAGGGCCAGGCGCTGCTCGCCATCGACACGCACGGGCGGGTCTACAGCCTCGACCACACCGGCGACTGGTACCTCGGCTCCGACATCGACCGCGCCATCGGCGCCCTCGTGACCGGCGCCCGCCCCTCCCGCCTCTCGGCGGGACCGCGCGCGTAGCGCGGCCCCGGGCACCGCGGGGCGCCCGGCCCCGGCGGCGCCGGGCCACGCCCGACAAGGTCGGGAATCAGCCAAAGACAGGGCGGGAACCGGCCTAATTCAGGCCGCCATCCACCCCTCGCCGGACGGGATCACCGCGGAGACCCGGAAGCCACCCACATCCGTCACACCCGCCACAAACACCCCACCCAGCGCCGAGACCCGCTCCCGCATCCCGACCAGGCCATTGCCACCGCTCGGCAGACCGACATCCGCGCCGCCGTCCGAAGGGCCGTTCTCCACCTGGAGCGCCACCTCGCCCTCCCGGTGCGCCACCCGCACGACCGCCTTCGCGCCCGGCGCGTGCTTGTGCACATTCGTCAGCGCCTCCTGCACCACGCGGTAGGCCGTGCTCTCGACCCGCAGGCCGTGCGGACGCTCCTCGCCCTCCACGCACAGCTCCACCACCATGCCCGCAGCCCTCGACAGACCCACCAGGTCCTCGAGACCGTCCAGACACGGCCCGTCACCGACCGCGGCCTCGTCCGCCGCCCCGGCGGCCGCCACCACGCTCTCCGACACCCGCGCCGAGGCCGCCGCCGCGACCTCCGCCAGCCGCTGCGAGTCCGCCGACGACGACTGCGCGGCCACGGCGCCGTCCGACGACGTCCGCAGCACCCCCAGCATCTCCCGCAGCTCCGTCAGCGCCTGGCGGCCCATGTCACCGACCAGGCCCGCGTTCCTCGACGCCTTCTCCGGGTCCTTCAGCGCCACCGCCTGCAACGCCGCCGCGTGCACCACCATCAACGACACCCGGTGGGCCACCACGTCGTGCATCTCCCGCGCGATCCGCGTGCGCTCCTCGTTACGGGCCCACACCGCGCGCTCCTCCGCCCGGTCCGCCAGCAGCGCCAGCTCGCGCTCCAGCCCGTCCGCCCGCTCCCGCAGGCTCTCGACCAGACGACGGCGCGCCCCCACGTACAGGCCGAGCAGCACGGGCGGCGCGGACAGGCCCAGCGCCATCAGCGCCGAGAAGAACACGGTCAGCCACAGGCCCGGGTGATAGCCGTCCTGCGACATGTCCTGGTGGAAGCGCGCGAACGTCACCACGAACGTGCCCACCACCGACACCCCGGCCAGCACCACCGTCAGCCGCCGCGCCACGTCGGACGCGGCCAGGGTGTACAGCCCGACGAGGCTCAGCAGGAAACCCATCTCGGCCGGTGTGATCGCGATCGACACCAGCACCACGGCTATCGGCCACCGGCGCCGCAGCAGCAGCGACGCCCCGGCCGGCAGCCCGATGGCGAAGCCGACCGCCGCGGGCAGCCCCGCTTCGTTCGCGAAGCCGATCCCTTCCGTCGCGCACTCCAGCGCCGACAACAGCGCGAGCGTCACATCCAGCACGAAACTCCGCCGCCGCCCCCACCACCACGGCCCCCCGGGCGCGCCCCGCGCGCCCGCCTCCGCGATTGCCCCCGTTGTGGTCATACCACCCAGACTACGGGCGCCCGCCACCGGTTTTCCCGTCCGCGCGGCAGCACGATGCGGGTGCGAAGGGGGTGGAAATGCACTGTTATCCCTCGAACTATTGAATCGTGCACGTTTTCGGTACATGTGGAGGCGTACGCGACGAAGCTCGCCCCATGCAAGCAAAGACGGAACTACAGGCACGCGCCCGCGAGCTACGGCTGGCGGGCAGGACGTACGACGAGATCGTCGCGGAGCTGGGGGTGGCGAAGAGTTCGGTGTCGCTGTGGGTGAGGGATCCGCCGAAGCCACAGAAGACGGCGGAGCAGATGCGGGTGATGAACGAGTCACGATGGGAGCCACATCGCAAGGCCCGCGATCTGGCGCGCCAGCAGACGAAAGAGGCCGCGGTTCGCGACATAGGCCGGATGACCGACCGGGAGCTGTTCCTGGTGGGCGTCGGGCTGTACTGGTCGGAGGGCTCGAAGTGCAAAGCGCACCGGCCCCAGGAAGTGACCGTCTTCATCAACAGCGACCCCAGCATGATCACCGTCTACCTCGCATGGCTCGAGCTGCTGCACATCGAGCCGGAGCGCCTGCGGTACCGCGTGATGATCCACGAGTCCGCCGACGTAGCGGGCGCCGAGAAATTCTGGGCGGACCTTGTCGGCATCGACGTCACGAGCCTCGACAAAACCACGCTCAAGAAACACAACCCGAAGACCGTCCGCAAAAACGTCGGGGAGAACTACCGGGGATGCCTCGTCGTGCGAGTCCTGAAGGGCGCCGATCTATACCGTCGCATCGAAGGCTGGTGGTACGGCATAGTGTTGTGTGCCAAGCGGCCAGCTTGACGGAATGTCCAGTTTGGCCCGGTTTACCATCCCCTGTGGTGTAATTGGCAACACTGCGGCTTTTGGTGCCGTCTTTCCGGGTTCGAGTCCTGGCAGGGGAGCTCAAAGTTCGAATACTCGGGTCCTGACCCCCAGGTCAGGACCCGCCCGCGTTTCGGCCTTCAAACGCACCGGTATCCTTCGGATGTCCACCACCCGAAGCCGAAGGGCACACCCGTGAGCGCCAACCGCCCGGCAGCCGTCGTCGTCCTCGCAGCGGGTGAGGGCACCCGCATGAAGTCGGCGACCCCCAAGGTCCTCCATGCCATCTGCGGCCGCTCCCTCGTCGGGCACGTCGTCGCCGCCTCCCGCGAGCTGGACCCCGAGCACCTCGTGGTGATCGTCGGCCACGAGCGCGCCAAGGTCTCGGCGCACCTGGCGGAGATCGACCCGGCCGTCCGCACCGCCGTGCAGCACGAGCAGAACGGCACCGGCCACGCCGTGCGCATGGGGCTGGAGGAGCTCGGCAACAGCGGCGTCGTGCTGGACGGCACCGTGGTCGTCGTCTGCGGCGACACCCCGCTGCTCACCGGCGGGACGCTGCGCAAGCTCAGCGACGTCCACGCCGCCGACGGCAACGCCGTCACCGTGCTGACCGCCGAGGTCCCGGACTCCACGGGCTACGGCCGCATCGTGCGGGACGCGGCCACCGGCGCCGTGACGGCGATCGTCGAGCACAAGGACGCCACCGAGGCGCAGCGCGCGATCCGGGAGATCAACTCCGGTGTCTTCGCGTTCGACGCGCAGCTGCTCACCGACGCGCTGGGCAAGGTCCGTACGGACAACAGCCAGGGCGAGGAGTATCTGACGGACGTCCTGGGCATCCTGCGCGAGGCCGGGCACCGGGTGGGTGCGGCCGTGGCGGGTGACCACCGGGAGATCCTGGGCATCAACAACCGCGTCCAGCTCGCCGAGGCGCGCAAGCTGCTCAACGAGCGGCTGCTGCATGTGGCGATGATGGACGGCGTGACGGTCGTGGACCCGGCGTCGACGCTGGTCGACGTCACGGTGACGTTCGAGCGCGACTCGGTCGTCCACCCGGGCACCCAGCTGCTGGGCGCGACGCACATCGCCACCGGCGCCGAGGTCGGCCCGAACTCCCGGCTGAAGGACACCACGGTCGGCGCGGGCGCGGTCGTGGACAACACCGTCGCGGACGGCGCGCTGATCGGCGAGGGCGCGAACGTCGGCCCGTACGCCTATCTGCGTCCCGGCACGAAGCTGGGGACGAAGTCCAAGGCCGGCGCGTACGTCGAGATGAAGAACGCCGTGATCGGCGAGGGCACCAAGGTGCCGCACCTCTCCTACGTCGGCGACGCCACGATCGGCGAGTTCACCAACATCGGCGCTGCGAGCGTCTTCGTGAACTACGACGGTGTGAACAAGCACCACACGACGATCGGCTCGCACTGCCGCACCGGCTCGGACAATATGTTTGTGGCTCCGGTCACGATCGGGGACGGCGCGTACACCGCGGCCGGCTCGGTCATCACCAAGGATGTGCCCCCGGGTTCGCTGGCCGTCGCACGTGGACAGCAGCGGAATATCGAGGGCTGGGTGGCTCGTAAGCGCCCGGGAAGCGCAGCCGCACAGGCCGCTTCCGACGCTCAGCAGGACGGTCGGGAGACCGACGCCGAACAGTGACCGTGACACGGGCCGCGTCGTGCGGGGCGTACCGTGATAAGCGCACACAAAGCGACATCCAAGGAGACTGTGCTGTGACCGGGATCAAGACGACCGGCGAGAAGAAGCTGATGCTCTTCTCCGGCCGCGCCCACCCCGAGCTTGCCGAGGAGGTCGCGCACCAGCTGGGCGTAGGCCTGGTCCCGACCAAGGCATTCGACTTCGCCAACGGCGAGATCTACGTCCGCTTCCAGGAGTCGGCCCGCGGTGCCGACTGCTTCCTGATGCAGAGCCACACGGCTCCCATCAACAAGTGGGTCATGGAGCAGCTCATCATGATCGACGCGCTGAAGCGCGCGTCGGCCCGCTCCATCACCGTGGTCGTGCCCTTCTACGGCTACGCCCGTCAGGACAAGAAGCACCGCGGTCGTGAGCCGATCTCGGCGCGCCTGGTCGCCGATCTGTTCAAGACGGCGGGTGCGGACCGGATTCTGACGGTCGACCTGCACACGGACCAGATCCAGGGCTTCTTCGACGGTCCGGTGGACCACCTCTTCGCGCTGCCGATCCTCGCGGACTACGTGGGCGCGAAGGTCGACCGCGACAAGCTGACGGTCGTCTCCCCGGACGCCGGCCGCGTGCGCGTGGCCGACCGCTGGTGCGACCGTCTGGGCGCGCCGCTGGCGATCGTCCACAAGCGCCGTGACAAGGATGTCGCGAACCAGGTGACGGTGCACGAGGTCGTCGGTGACGTGAAGGGCCGCGTGTGCGTCCTGGTCGACGACATGATCGACACCGGTGGCACGATCTGCGCCGCCGCGGACGCCCTGTTCGCCAACGGTGCCGAGGACGTCATCGTGACGGCCACGCACGGTGTGCTCTCGGGCCCGGCCGCGGACCGTCTGAAGAACTCCAAGGTGAGCGAGTTCGTGTTCACCAACACCCTGCCGACGCCGGGTGAGCTGGAGCTCGACAAGATCACGGTGCTGTCGATCGCCCCGACGATCGCGCGCGCGGTGCGCGAGGTCTTCGAGGACGGTTCGGTGACGAGCCTCTTCGAGGAGCAGGCGTAGTCACGGCCTGACTGATCGATTTCTGGGCGGCCTCCCCCGCCGGGTACACTGCACAAGTTGCTCGGCGAGGGAGGTCGCACTTTTTTGGTGCGGCGGTCCGTTATCGACGCGCTCTTCGTAGCAGGTCTGTCGTGGGCCGGGTAACGGCCGTCAGATCCTTTTTCTTCCTACGAGGAGTGCGTATGTCCGAGGTCAAGATCCCCGCACAGATCCGCCGCGAGTTCGGCAAGGGCTTCGCCCGCCGCGCCCGTGTCGCCGGTCAGGTTCCGGCCGTTGTCTACGGTCACGGTGGCGAGCCGGTTCACGTGACCCTGCCGGGCCACGACATGATGATGGCGCTCAAGACCCCGAACGTCCTGCTCTCCCTGGACATCGAGGGCCGCACCGAGCTGGTCATCCCCAAGGCCGTCCAGCGTGACGCGCTCAAGGGCTTCCTGGTCCACGTCGACCTGCTGGTCGTCGCCAAGGGCGAGAAGGTCACGGTCGAGGTTCCGGTGCAGACCCAGGGCGAGCTGGCCCCGGGCGGCAACCTGCTCGAGCACATCCTGAACACCCTGACCGTCGAGGCCGAGGCCACCCACCTCCCCGAGGCCGTCGTCGCGAACATCGCGGGCCTGTCGGCCGGTGCCTCCGTGCTGGCCAAGGACGTCGTCCTGCTGGCCGGCACCACCCTGGCCGTCGACGGCGACACCGTCGTCCTCCAGGTGATGGGCGCCCAGACCGAGGCTCCGGCCGAGGCCGAGGGCACCGAGGCCTGATCCAGGCTTCCCTCGTTTTTTCCTGCCGCCGTCCCGCTCTTCCCGAGTGGGGCGGCGGTTGGCTATGGAGGAGAATGTTCGGATGACGGACGATACGAGCCCTTGGCTGATCGTGGGCCTGGGCAACCCGGGCCCCGAGTACGCGGCGAACCGCCACAACGTCGGCTTCATGGTGGCCGATCTGCTGGCGGAGCGGATGCGGGCGAAGTTCAAGGCGCACAAGTCGCGGGCCCAGGTGGTCGAGGGCCGGCTGGGCGCACCGGGGCCGTCGAGCCGCCGGGTGGTCATCGCGAAGCCGATGTCGTTCATGAACCTGTCGGGCGGACCGACGGCCGCGCTGCGGGACTTCTACAAGGTGCCGGTGGAGCGGATCGTCGCGGTCCACGACGAGCTGGACATCGACTTCGGCCAGCTGCGGCTGAAGCTGGGCGGTGGCGACAACGGCCACAACGGCCTCAAGTCGATCACCAAGGCGATGGGCCCGGACTACTGCCGGGTGCGCTTCGGCATCGGCCGGCCGCCGGGTCGTATGCAGGTCGCGGACTTCGTCCTGAAGGACTTCTCGTCGCCCGAGCGCAAGGAATTGGCGTTCGAGGTGGACCGGGCCGCGGACGCGGTCGAGACGCTCATTGTGGACGGCTTGGAGCGGGCGCAGGGGACGTACAACTCGTAGCGGACCCCGGACCGCGCTGACGCGCGGTGTCCTCAAACGCCGGACGGGCTGAGTATTCAGCCCGTCCGGCGTTTGCGTCAGCCGGTGTTGCGAAGACCCGCCGCCACACCGTTCACGGTGAGCAAGAGCGCCCGCGACAGCGTCGGATCCGCCACCTCACCCCGCTCCGCGGCGAGCCGCTGCCGATGCAGCAGCGTCACCTGCAGATACGAGATCGGGTCCAGGTACGCGTCCCGGATGTGGAACGTCTGCCTCAGCACCGGGCTGGAGTCGAGGAGTTCCCCCTCCCCCGTGATGCGCAGAACCTCCTGCACGGTCAGCTCGTGCTCCGCCTTGATCGTGTCGAAGACGTGCTTCAGCGGTTCCGGGACGAGCGTGTCGACATAGTGCTGCGCGATGCGCAGGTCCGTCTTGGCGAGCGTCATCTCCACGTTGGAGAGGAAGTTCTGGAAGAAGTGCCAGTGCTCGTGCATTTCGTCCAGGACGGTGCCGAGCCCGGCCTCGCGCGCGGCCTTGAGGCCGGAGCCGACGCCGTACCAGCCGGGGACGATCTGGCGGGACTGGGTCCAGCCGAAGACCCACGGGATGGCGCGGAGTCCGTCGAGCCCGGCGCCGGAGTCGGGACGGCGCGAGGGGCGGGAGCCGAGGTGGAGTTCGGCGAGCTGGTCCACGGGCGTCGACGCGAAGAAGTACGCGGGCAGGTCCGGGTCCTCGACCAGCCGCCGGTAGGCGTCGTGGGCGGCGTCGGACACGGTGTCCATGGCGGCGTCCCAGCGGGCGAGCGCCTCGTCGGACTGGCGCGGCGAGGTGTGCAGCGCGGAGGCCTGGAGCGTGGCCGCGACGGTCAGTTCCAGGTTCTCGCGGGCGAGCGCCGGGATGAGGTACTTGTCGGAGATGACCTCGCCCTGTTCGGTGACCTTGATCTCGCCCTCGAGGGTGCCCCAGGGCTGGGCGAGGATCGCGTCGTGGGTGGGGCCGCCGCCGCGGCCGACGGTGCCGCCGCGGCCGTGGAAGAGGCGCAGCCGTACGCCGTAGCGGTGGGCGACGTCGCGCAGGCGGCGCTGGGCGCGGTGGATCTCCCACTGCGAGGTGGTGATGCCGCCGAACTTGGAGGAGTCGGAGTAGCCGAGCATGACCTCCTGGACGTCGCCGCGCAGGGCGACGAGGCGGCGGTAGGAGGGGTCGGCGAGCATCTCGTCGAGGAGCCGGTCGGCTTCCTTGAGCTCGTCGGTGGTCTCCAGGAGGGGGACGATGCCGATCTTGGCCCAGCCGGCGTGGAGGTCGATCAGCCCGGCCTCGCGCGCCAGCACCGCCGCCGCGAAGACGTCGTCGGCGCCCTGGCACATGGAGATGATGTAGGACTCGACGACCTCGGGGCCGAAGCGTTCGAGGGCCTGGCGGACGGTGTGGAAGACGCCGAGGGTCTTCTGTCCGTCGGCGTCCAGGGGAGCCGGCATGGGCGCGAGCGGGCGGCGCGAGCGGAGCTCCTTGGCGAGGAGCTTGCGGCGGTAGTCGCGCGGCATGTCGGCGTAGCGCCAGGACTCCTCGCCGAGCCGGTCGAAGAGCTGGCCGAGGGCGTGGTGGTGGGCGTCGGCGTGTTCGCGGACGTCCATGGTGGCGAGGTGGAGGCCGAAGGCGGCGAGGGTGCGCAGGGCGCGCTCCAGCCGGCCGTCGGCGATGAGGCGGCCGCGGTGGGCGCGCAGGGAGTCCTGGATCAGCTGGAGGTCGGCGAGGAGCTCGCCGGTGCCGAGGTAGTCGCGGCCCTCCTGGTGGGGGGTGTCGCGGGCGAGCCGCTCGCGGGTGTTGACGAGCTTCTGCCGGACGCAGGTGGCCTTGAGGCGGTAGGGCTCCTCGGCGTTGAGGCGCTTGTAGCGGGGGCTGATCTCGGGGAGGAGTTCGAGGTCCCGCTGGAGGGAGGAGAGGAGCTCCTCGGTGGCGCCGCTGTTGCGGATGGAGTTGGAGAGGGCGCTGCGGAGGAGGTCGACCAGTTCGAGGGCGTCGGTGATGCCGTGCTCGTGCTGGAGGATCAGGACGTCCCAGGTGACCTGGGGGGTGACGTTGGGGTTGCCGTCGCGGTCGCCGCCGATCCAGGTGCCGAAGGTGAGGGGGCGGGTGGTGGCGGGGAGGGCGACGCCGACGCGGTCGAGCTCGGCGGCGAGGTCCTCCAGGACGTCCCCGACGGCGTTGGCGTGCAGCTCGTCCAGGTAGTAGATGGCGTTGCGGGCCTCGTCGGTGGGCTCCGGGCGGGCGACGCGGAGTTCGTCGGTCTGCCAGAGCAGGTCGATGTTCTCGGCGAGGCGCAGGTCGGTGCGGCGCTTGTCCCCGGTGGCGGCGGCGGGCGCGTCGAGCAGCTCGGCGACACGGCGGAGCTTGTTGAGGACGCTGCGGCGGGCGGCTTCGGTGGGGTGGGCGGTGAAGACGGGGCGTACGCCGAGGTTCTCGACGGTCTGCCGGAGGTGGTCGGGGTCGGCGTCCTTGAGCTGGTCGGCGGTGCGGGCGAGTATCGAGCCCTCGGCGTCGCGCTTGGCCTGGAGCTCACGGCCGCGGTGCACCTGCTCGGTGACGTTGGCGAGGTGGAAGTAGGTGGAGAAGGCGCGGACGAGCTTGGCGGCGGTCTCCAGGTCGGTCTCGCCGAGGAGCCGGGCGGCGGCTTCGCCGTCGGTGCGGGTGAGGGCCCGGACGCGCTCGACGAGGGCGAGGAGCTCTTCGCCCTCCTGGCGGACCAGGGTTTCGCCGAGGAGGTCGCCGAGGCGCCGGATGTCGGCGCGCAGGGCGGCGCTGCGCTGTGCTTCGGCGTCGTTCCGCGGGGTTTCCTCGGCGGCGAGGCTGATGGGGTCGGCACTGCTCACAGGTGCGGCTCCTTGCAGAGTTTCTGGCACGTCTGGAGGGTTTGCGGACCGCGCTGTCCGACGGTCACCAGCATAGGTCGCCGCCCGACGCGCGGTTGTCCACAGCCCTCTTGCTCCGGAGCTTTGCCCTGCCATACTTACGAAGCCGTAGGTTACGGTCCCGTAGCCGTGTCCCGAGCCCCCTGAGGGATCTCATGACTGCAAGCCCCGACGTGATCGAAGAAGCGCCGATGGCCCAGGAAACCCCACTCCCGTCCGCCACTCTCGGCAGCGACAGCAAGCGCTCCGTGGAGCAGCTCGCGCTGTTGCTGTTCATCGTCGTCCCGTTCATCGCCCTGCTCGCCGCCGTTCCGCTGGCGTGGGGCTGGGGGGTGAGCTGGCTCGATCTCGGGCTGCTGGTGGCGATGTATTACATCGGTTGCCATGGCATCACGATCGGTTTCCACCGGCATTTCACGCACGGGGCGTTCAAGGCGAAAAGGCCGCTGAAGATCGCGCTGGCGATCATGGGGTCGATGGCGGTGGAGGGGCCGCTGGTGCGCTGGGTGGCGGATCACCGCCGGCACCACCGCTTCTCGGACGCCGAGGGGGATCCGCATTCGCCGTGGCGGTACGGCGAGTCGGTGCCCGCGCTGCTGAAGGGGCTGTGGTGGGCGCACATCGGCTGGATGTTCGACGAGGAGCAGACGCCGCAGGAGAAGTACGCGCCTGATCTGATCAAGGATCCGGCGATCCGGCGGGTGTCGCGGCAGTTCGTGCTGTGGACGGCGGTGTCGCTGCTGCTGCCGCCGCTGGTCGGCGGACTGGTGACGTGGTCATGGCAGGGCGCGCTGACGGCGTTCTTCTGGGGTTCACTGGTGCGGGTGGCGCTGTTGCACCACGTGACATGGTCGATCAACTCGATCTGCCACGCGGTGGGCAAGCGCCCGTTCAAGTCGCGGGACCGGTCGGGCAACGTGTGGTGGCTGGCGGTGCTGTCCTGCGGCGAGTCCTGGCACAACCTGCACCACGCCGACCCGACCTCGGCCCGCCACGGTGTGCTGAAGGGGCAGCTGGATTCGAGTGCCCGGATCATCCGCTGGTGCGAGAAGGCCGGCTGGGCGTACGACGTGCGCTGGCCGGATGCGGACCGCATCGACTCCCGACGGAAGGAAACTGCCGTTCACGCGGCATGATTGACAGCGTGGCGATCGACAGCAATTCCACCAGTGACAAGAACCGGGCCTCTGCTTCGGGGACCCGTCGCACCCGCCGGGTGCGGATGACCGGCGCGGAGCGCCGTGAGCAGCTGCTGGACATCGGTCGCACGCTCTTCGCCGAGCGGGGGTTCGAGGGCACCTCGGTGGAGGAGATCGCGGCGAAGGCCGGGGTCTCCAAGCCGGTGGTCTACGAGCACTTCGGCGGCAAGGAGGGGCTGTACGCGGTGGTGGTCGACCGCGAGATGCGCCAGCTGCTCGACATGGTGACGGGCGCGCTGACGGCCGGGCACCCCCGGGAGCTGCTGGAGCAGGCGGCCTTCGCCCTGCTGGACTACATCGAGACGTATACGGACGGCTTCCGCATCCTCGTCCGCGACTCGCCCGTCGCGCAGTCCACGGGCACCTTCGCCTCCCTGATCAGCGACATCGCCACCCAGGTCGAGGACATCCTGGGCCTGGAGTTCAAGGCGCGCGGCTTCGACCCGAAGCTGGCCCCGCTCTACGCCCAGGCACTGGTGGGCATGGTCGCCCTGACGGGCCAGTGGTGGCTGGACGTGCGCAAGCCGAAGAAGGCGGAGGTGGCGGCGCACCTGGTGAACCTGGCGTGGCACGGCTTGGACGGCCTGGAGCCGAAGCCGCGCCTGGTGGGTCACAGGCGCGCCTAGCTCGCGCCCCGAGTGCGGGTACGTTGCGGCTTTCAGCCCGTCCGGCGTTTGAGGACGCGGCCGCAGGCCGCTCCCGCCGCAGGCGGCGAACCGGCCCGCACCCAGGAACCGACAAGATCAGTCGCGGCGCGCCACCGCGAAGACGCGGCGGAACGGGAAGACCGTGCCCCCCGGCTCCGCCGGAAGCACCGGATACGCCTCGCGCAGCAGCGCCCCGTACGACGTGAGGAATTCCGCCGTCGCGGACGCGTCGTCCGCGAGCGCCGTCAGGACGGGCCGCAGTGCCGTCCCCTTCACCCAGTCGAGGACGGGGTCCGTGCCGCTCAGCAGCTGCATGTACGTCGTCTCCCAGACGTCCACCGTGAGCCCCAGGCCCGCGAGCAGTTCGAGGTAGCCCGCGGGTTCGAGGATGTGGCCGGCGCGGTAGAGGCCCGCGAGGCGGTCGCGCCAGCGGGGGCTTTCGCAGAGCTCGTGGAGCAGTACGTGGCTGGGGGCCGTGAAGTTGCCGGGGATCGTGAAGGCGAAGGTGCCACCGGGTGCGAGGGCGGCCGTCCAGGACGGGAAGAGCTCGGCGTGCCCGGGGACCCACTGGAACGTGGCGCTGGAGACGATCAGGTCGTACGTCTCCTCGGGCACCCATCCGGTGAGGTCCGCGCGGGCGAAGTCGAGCCGGCCGCCGGCCGCGGTGGGCCCGGCGTGGGCCGCGGCCTCGGCGAGCATCTCGGCGGAGCTGTCGAGGCCGGTGATGTGGGCGTCGGGCCAGCGCTCGGCGAGGAGGGCGGTGACATTGCCGGGTCCGCAGCCGAGGTCGACGATGCGGGCGGGGCCGCGGGGCGGCTCAAGTACGCGGGCGAGGAGGTCGTGGAAGGGGCGGGTGCGGTGGCCGGAGTGGCGGAGGTACTGCCGCGGGTCCCAGCCGGTCGCCGTGGGTGCACTGTGCATCGGTGGAGCCTCCTTGGGGGACGGCGGGGCGCGCGGGCCGGGTCGGAGGGCGCCCGACGGCCGGCGCTTACAGGATGCGCGCGCCTGTACATCCAGCATCCACCCCAACTATCTTGACGTCAAGAGACTTCATGTCGACAGACCAACTACACTGATCGCCATGGAGGACGAGGTCGATCGACTTGTGTCAGCGTGGCGCCGCGAGCGCCCGGACCTCGACGTGGAACCGCTCGAGGTGCTCAGCCGCGTCAGCAGACTCGCCCGCCACCTCGACCGGGCCCGGCGGCTGGCCTTCGCGGAGCACCAGCTTGAGCCGTGGGAGTTCGACGTGCTGACCTCCCTGCGCCGCGCGGGCGACCCCTATCAGCTCTCCCCCGGCCAGCTGCTCACCCAGACACTGGTCACCTCCGGCACCATGACCAACCGCATCGACCGGCTCGCCAAGCGCGGCCTCGTCGAGCGGCTGCCCGACCCCAACGACCGCCGGGGCGTGCTGGTGCGGCTCACCGCCGAGGGGCGCGACCGCGCCGACGAGGCGCTCGCCGGACTGCTCGCCCAGGAGCGCGCCATCCTCGCCCGCCTGTCGGGCGGACAGCGCAGCGAACTGGCCGATCTGCTACGTCAGTTGACCGCCCCGTTCGACAATGTGCCCGGCTAGGTCGACCGGCCCCACCCCGGCCCGGCGGGCCAGCGCGACCGCGGCGAGCGTGGAGTGCACGCCCAGCTTCCCCAGCACGTTCTGCATGTGCGTGCGCACCGTGTGCGGGGAGAGGTAGAGGCGCTCGGCGACGGCCTTGCGGCCGAGCCCGGCGACCATGCAGCGCAGCACCTCGCGCTCGCGCGGGGTCAGCGACTCCACGAGCCGCTCGCTCTCGGTGCGGTGCTTGCGCGCGGCCGTGAGCTCCCGCAGCACCCCGGTCAGCAGGGCCGGCGGGAGATGCGTCTCGTCCCTCAGCACGCCCCTGATGACGGCCAGCAGCCGGGACAGCGAGCAGTCCTTGGCCACCCAGCCGCTGGCGCCCGCCTGGAGCGCGGCGGCGGCCCGTCTGGGGTCGTCCCGCTCGGCGAGCACCACCGTCCGCACGGCGGGCTGGCCGGTGCGGACGCCCGCCACCAGGGAGATCCCGTCGACGACGCCCTCGGCGTGCGCGCCGTCGTGGACGGGCACGCGCTGCCCCGGCACGCCGTCCGCGGCCACCGTGCCCAGGTCCGCGTCGACCAGGAGCACGTCGAAGCGGCGCCCTTCGCCCGCCGCGCGCTCCAGGGCGCGCAGCGCCGCCGGACCGCTGCCGGCCGCCGAGACGTCCACATCCTGCTCGGCCGCGAGGGCAGCGGCGAGCGACTCGGCGAAGATGCGGTGGTCGTCGACCACCAGAACCCGAATTCGTGCCACAGCCACCCCCATATTCCGGGAGGCGGGCAGTGCGGGTACGGCGCCCGGTGCCGGGGTCGCCACGCGCGCACGGCCGCCGCCGTGCCATGACAACTACCCCGCCCCCGGGCGTCGTACCTGACTGTCTCGCCCCCTGATCAGCGTCGGCCCCCACCGGCGCTGTGCATCAGCGTACGGCGGGGGTCCGGCGACGGGAGCCGATTGGCAAAACTGCCTGACCCGCGTGTTTATGGTGAGCTTTCTGTTCAGTATTGGGGCAGTGAACGACACGGAACGACTCGATGTTGTCCATGTACCCGCCGGTTTTGAGGCCGGGCCTAGGCCTCACGGCGCGCGCCCGGACCCGCGACCACCGGAAACACCCGCGGCCGCGCGAACCCCGCCGCCGCGAAGGCGTCCGTGACGGCCCGCTCCACGGCCGCCGCCCGCTCCGACGGCACCAGCGCCACCACCGATCCCCCGAACCCCGCCCCGGTCATCCGCGCCCCCAGCGCGCCCGAGGAATTCGCAACCGCGACCGCCAGGTCCAGCTCCGGGCACGAGACCCGGAAGTCGTCGCGGAGCGAGGCGTGCCCGGCCGTGAGGAGGGGGCCGACGGCCCGGATGTCGCCCGCGTCGAGGTGCGCGACGACTTGGCGGACGCGCTCGTTCTCGGTGACGACATGGCGCACCAGGGCCCGTGCGTCCGCGTCCGGCAGCCGGTCGAGGGCGTCCCCCAGCCGGTTGTGGGGCACATCGCGCAGCGCGCGTACGCCCAGCGCGCGTGCCCCTGCTTCACAACCGGCGCGCCGCTGCGCGTACGCGCCGTCGGCCAGCGCGTGCTTCACGCGGGTGTCGACGACCAGCAGCCGCAGCCCCGCGGCCGCCAGGTCCAGTGGTACGTGCCGCCGCGCGAGGTCGCGGGTGTCCAGGAACAGGGCGTGCCCGGTGACGCAACAGGCGGACGCGGTCTGGTCCATGATCCCGCAGGGGACGCCCACGAAGTCGTTCTCCGCCCGCCGGCAGATCCTGGCGATCTCCTGCCGGGACAGCGCGAGGCCGGCCGCCTCGGTGAGGGCGAGCGCGACGGCGCACTCCAGGGCGGCCGAGGAGGAGAGTCCGGCGCCCTGCGGCACGTCTCCGTCGATCCGGAGGTCGGCGCCGCCGAGGTCGTGGCCCTCCTCGCGCAGGGCCCACAGCACGCCGGCGGGGTAGGCGGCCCAGCCCTCGGTCTGTCCTGGTCGCAGGTCGGCGCCGGAGAGTTCCAGCCATCCGGCGCGCGGGTCGTCGCCCCGGTGCAGGCGCAGCAGGCCGTCGGCGCGGGGCGCGACCGCGGCCCGTACGGCGTGCGGGAGGGCGAGCGGGAGCACGAACCCCTCGTTGACGTCGGTGTATTCACCGATGAGGTTGACCCGGCCGGGGGCGGCCCAGACCCCGGCGGGCGGGTGGCCGAAGGCCTGCCGGAAGGCGTCGGCCGAGGCGCCGGCGCTCATTCGGCCGCGGCCCGGCGGGCGAACTCCCAGGCGTCCGCGATGATTTCGGCCAGTTCGGTGCGGCGGGGCCGCCAGCCGAGGGTCTCGGCGGCCCGCGCGGCGGAGGCGACGAGGACGGCGGGGTCGCCGGGGCGGCGCGGGGCGGCGGTCTGCGGGACGGGGTGGCCGGTGACCTTGCGGGCGGTCTCGATGACCTCGTGGACGGAGAAGCCGCTGCCGTTGCCGAGGTTGCAGATCAGGTGCTCGCCGTCGCGGGCCGCGGACAGGGCGAGGAGGTGGGCCTCGGCGAGGTCGGCGACGTGGATGTAGTCGCGGACGCAGGTGCCGTCGGGGGTGGGGTAGTCGTCGCCGTACACGGCGACGGACTCGCGCTCGCCCAGCGCGACCTGGAGGACGATCGGGACGAGGTGGGTCTCGGGCGCGTGCCGCTCGCCGTGGTGCCCGTAGGCGCCGGCGACGTTGAAGTAGCGCAGGGAGACGGCCGCGAGGCCGTGGGCGGCGCACTCGCCGCCGATCATGTGGTCGACGGCGAGCTTGGTGGCGCCGTAGGGATTGGTGGGGTCGGTGGGGGCGTCCTCGGTGATCGGGACGGTGGCGGGCTCGCCGTAGGTCGCGGCGGTGGAGGAGAAGACGAGGGTGCGCACGTCCGCGTCGCGCATGGCGGCCAGGAGGTCGGCGGTGCCGCCGACGTTGTTGCGCCAGTACGGCTCGGGGTCGGCGACGGACTGGCCGACCTGGGAGTACGCGGCGAAGTGCAGCACCGCCTCGTAGGAGCTGTCCAGCCACTGCCCGGCGTCCTGCACGCGGCCCTCGATGAAGCGGGCTCCGTCGGGGACGCTCGCGCGGTGCCCGGTGGAGAGGTCGTCGAGGACGGTCACGGTGTGCCCGGCGGCCAGCAGGTGCGCGGTCACCACGCTCCCGATGTATCCGGCACCGCCTGTGACCAGGTATGTGCTCATGTGCTCGCTACCTCTCGCAGTCGCTCGGCCGCGGCCTCGGGCGGCACGTCGTTGATGAACACACTCATGCCGGATTCGGAACCGGCGAGGAACTTCAGCTTGCCGGGAGCCCGGCGGACGGTGAAAAGCTCCAGATGAAGGGCGAATTCACTCCTGTGGGGGTGACGGAACGGCGCCTGGTGCCAGGCGGAGACGTACGGCGTGGGCTCCGGCAGGCCGAAGATCCGGTCGAAGCGCCGCAAGAGTTCCAGGTAGACCTGTGGGAACTCTGTGCGCGCGGCGTCGTCCAGCGCGGGCAGGTCGGGGACCCGGCGCCGTGGGTAGAGGTGGAGCTCGTACGGCCAGTGCGCGGCATACGGCACGAAGGCCGTCCAGTGGGCGGTGTCGAGGACGACGCGGCGGCCGTCGGCGCGCTCGGCGGCCACGGTGGCGTCGAAGAGGTTCTCGCCGCCGGTCCGCCGGTGGTGCCCGGCCGCGGAGTCGAGCATGCGCTCGGTGCGCGGGGTGGTGAACGGATAGGCGTAGATCTGGCCGTGCGGGTGGCCGAGGGTGACGCCGATCTCGGCGCCGCGGTTCTCGAAGCAGAAGACCTGGGCGACGGTGGGGAGTTCGGCCAGGTCGGCGGTGCGGTCGGTCCAGGCGGCGAGGACGAGCGCGGCGCGTTCCTCGTCGAGGTCGGCGAAGGAGGCGTGGTGGTCGGGGGTGAAGCAGACGACCTCGCAGCGGCCGGAGTCCCCGGCGAGGGAGGGGAAGCGGTTCTCGAACACGGCGACGTCGTAGTCGGGTTCGGGGATCTCGGTGGACCGGCCGGCGCGCGAGGGGCACAGCGGGCAGTCGTCGGGCGGCGGGTGGTACGTCCGCCCCTGGCGGTGGGAGGCGATGACGACGCTGTCGCCGAGGAGGGGGTCCCTGCGGACCTCGGAGGTGGTGGCGACGGGGGCGGGGCGCCGGAGGTCGGGGGCGTCGCGCACGGTGTCGTCGCGGAGGTCGTAGTAGAAGAGCTCGCGCCCGTCCGCGAGCCGGGTAGCCGTCCGCTTCATCCGGAACCTCTCTCACCGAACAGTCCGAACACCTTTACCAGACACCTTCACACACAACTCAACACAAGGAAGCATGACCCAACAACGCCGTCAACAGCGAGCGATGAGGTAGACCCATGCGCGAACTGGCCGAAGGGCTGCGCCTTCCCGTCAACGGGCTCGACTACACGATCCTCGTCCTGTACTTCGCCGTGGTCCTGGGCATCGGGGTCGCGGCCCGCCGCACGGTCCGCACCAGCCTGGACTTCTTCCTCTCGGGCCGTTCGCTGCCCGCCTGGGTGACCGGCCTCGCCTTCGTCGCCGCCAACCTCGGCGCCACGGAGATCCTGGGCATGGCCGCCAACGGGGCACAGTACGGGGCCTACACGGTCCACTGGTACTGGATCGGCGCGATACCGGCCATGGTCTTCCTGGGCCTGGTGATGATGCCGTTCTACTACGGCTCGAAGGTGCGCTCCGTGCCGGAGTTCCTGCTGCACCGCTTCGGGCCGTCCTCGCACCTGCTGTCGTCCGTCATCTTCGCGGTGTCGTCCGTGCTGATCGCGGGGGTCAACCTCTACGCGCTGGCGCTGGTGCTCCAGGCGCTGCTGGGGTGGCCGCAGTGGGTGGCGATCGTGGTGGCGGGCCTCTTCGTCCTCGCGTACATCACCCTCGGCGGGCTCTCCTCGGCGATCTACAACGAGGTGCTGCAGTTCTTCGTCATCCTCGCCGCGCTGATACCCCTGACGGTCGTGGGCCTCCAACGGGTCGGCGGCTGGCACGGGTTGTCCCACACCCTCTCGGACAGCCACGGCGACGACTTCCTGAGCGCCTGGGGCGGCACGGGCATCGGCCACGCCAATCCGCTGGGCGCCAACTGGCTGACCATCGTCCTGGGGCTGGGCTTCGTCCTCAGCTTCGGCTACTGGACCACCAACTTCGCGGAGGTGCAGCGCGCGCTGTCCGCGAAGAACCTCGGCGCCGCCCGGCGCACCCCGCTCATCGCCGCGTTCCCCAAGCTCCTCATCCCGCTGGCCGTCGTGCTGCCGGGCCTGATCGCGGTCGCCATGGAACCGGCGCTGGGCCGGGCGGGCAGCGGCCTGAGCTACAACGACGCGATACCGGTGCTGATGCGCGACCTGCTGCCGAACGGCGTGCTGGGGCTCGCGGTCACCGGGCTGCTCGCCGCCTTCATGGCGGGCATGGCGGCCAACATCTCCTCCTTCAACACCGTGTTCACCAACGACATCTGGGCCGCCTACGTGCGCAAGGACCGCCCGGACGCGCACTATCTGGCGACCGGGCGGTGGGTCACGGCGATCGGGGTGCTGGCCGGCATGGGGACGGCGTTCATCGCCTCGTCGTTCGGCAACATCATGAACTACCTCCAGACGCTGTTCTCCTTCTTCAACGTGCCCCTGTTCTGCGTGTTCATCATCGGCATGTTCTGGAAGCGGGCCACGGCCGCGGCGGGCTTCTGGGGGCTGCTGTCCGGCACGGTCGCGGCGATGGTCAACTACTTCTGGCTGTACAAGCAGGGAGTCGTCGCGATCCCCTCCGACCAGGGCGCCAACTTCGTCTCCGCGATCGTCGCGTTCGCCGTCGGCGCGGTGGTGACGGTCGCCGTCTCGTACGCGACCGCGCCCAAGCCCGTCGCCTCGCTGGCGGGGCTGGTCTACGGCACGGCCGCGCCCGGCGCCGCGGAGCCGCCCGCCGAGGGCGACGACGCGTGGTACCGCAGGCCCGCGCTGCTCGGCTGGGGCGCGGTCGTCCTCGCGGCCGTCTGCTACGTCCCGTTCTCCTTCTGATCTCCAGGGAGTTGTCGTGAAAGGCAAGCACCGGCTGTTCGACCTGCGGCTGATCATCGGCGCGCTGTTCGCGGTGTACGGCGTCATCGTCACCGGCGCCGGGATCGCCGCCTCTGACGCGGACCTGGAGAAGGCCCAGGGCATCAACATCAACCTCTGGACGGGCCTGGGCATGCTCGCGCTCGGGGCCTTCTTCCTGCTGTGGTTCAGGCTCCGCCCTGCGGACCCGCCGGAGGGCGGGGAGCGATGACGCGGGCCGCGGCGGCGGTGGCCGCGGCCGCGGCGCCCGCGGCGCGGTCGAGCAGTCCCGTACGGGCCGCGAGGGCCGCCGCCTCCAGCCGGGAGCCCACGCCCAGCTTCATCAGGACGCGCTGCACGTGCGTGCGCGCGGTGCTGGGAGCTATTCCCATGCCCGCCGCGATCAGCCGGGTGTCCTCGCCCTCGGCGACCCGCACGAGCACCTCGACCTCGCGCGGGGTGAGCAGCTGGAGCAGCCGGGCGCCCTCGTCGTCGGGCTGCGCCGCGGGGTTGAGGAGCTCGGCGAAGGCGCCCTGGAGCAGCTGCGGGTCGACCGCGGCCTCTCCGGCGCGGGCCTTCATCATGGCCCGCTCGACGCCCTCGATGCGTTCGTTGTGCCGCACATAGCCCGAGGCTCCCGCGGCGAAGGCTGCGGCGATGCCGAGCGGGCTCGGCACGGGGCCGAGCACCACGACGGCCACCTGCGGGCGCTCGCGCTTGATCCGGACGACCGGGTCGAAGGCCCCCGGCTCGGCGGGGGTGGCGGTGCCCAGCAGGCACACCTCGGGGGCGCGGCTGACCACCAGGTCGGCCGCGCCCGCGCTCGGCGCCGCGGCGGCCAGCACCCGGTGCCCGCGCAGCTTCAGCGCCGAGGCGAGCGCCTCGGCCAGCAGTCGGTGGTCGTCGACCACCATGAGCCGCACGCCCATGCGCTTGCCCCCTGTCGCCCGCGTACGTCTCTCATCGGCCCTCTTGTTCCCCGGAAGCTACACGCTTGTTCGACGTTCCGCGCCCCTTACCGGTGAGAAGTCCCCCGGAATGCCGAAATCCCTGCCAATCACGTGTACTTCGAGACTGAAACGGATCGTTCAGGCACGGAGGCGTGACGGGCAGGGATACGACTTTCGGCGTGCTTCATCGTGCGTCAACCGGTCGGAAACGGCTACGGCGTCAACACGACGCCAGCGGGTCGGCCGCGTGGGTGCCGGTACCGGCGTCAACTTCCGGTACCGGCCGTTCCGCACGGTGGGATCAGTTCCCGCCGAAGACGCCCAGCAGATTCTCGCGGTCCAGGCCGAGCGACCGCTTGTGGACGTAGTCCGAGCCGAGGAAGAGCCGGCCCTGCGCCCACAGTCCCTCCTTGAACTGCGGCGAGAGGTCCTGCTCCAACTTGGCCGAGTCGTCGGCGTTCTTCAGCAGCACATCGGCCTTGTACGTCTTCGGGTCGATGCGCAGCACCTGCCCGCCGCCCTTGTACGTAGCGTTCTGGTAGCCGATCGCGTAGCCGTCCTTGTCGGTGCCGAGCGGGGTCAGCTGGGCACCGGGCACGCCCTCGGTCTTGCCCTTGGTCTGGCCGCTGGCCAGGTCGAAGGCGACGATCTCGTTGACCTGGCCGGGCTGGTCGGAGTCGCCGGAGGCGTGCTGCTTGGTCGGCAGGTAGAGCGCGTCCTTGGTGATGGAGACCTTGGTGCAGCCCTCGACCTCGGTGGCCGGACACTTGGGCTCGTAGGTGCCGTTGCCCGTGGAGATCTTGGACTTCAGCCTGCCCTCCTTGGCGCTGTCGTCGATCACCATGAAGTCCGAGGCGCCGTTGCCGGTGGAGTCGCCCGCGGAGACGGCCACGATCAGCGGGTCGGTGGACGCGATGTGCGGGTAGTTGAGGCCGGACGGCATCTTGTACTCGGACTTGACCGCACCCGACTTGGGGTCGAGGGTCTGGATGCTGAGCTGCGGCCGCTGGTAGTCGCCGCAGCGGCGCACGGCGACGAGCTTGCCGCCACCGCCGTAACCGGCATCCTTGCAGTCGTCGCCGTCGGCCTTGGGCTTCCACAGCTCCTTGCCGTCGTCCAGCGACCAGGCGGCGCCGCCACCGATGCCGCCCGCGGCGACGGTGCCGCCGCCGATGGTGACCTCGCTGAAGGTGAGGTCCTTGTCACCGGTCTTGGCGGACTTCTGCCAGAGCTTGGTGCCCTTGTTCAGGTCGAGGGCGACGACCTGGGTGCAGGGACCGCCGTACGGCTTGTCGTCGGTCTGCTTGCCGTCGCTGACCAGGATGACGGCCTTGCCGTCGGCCGTGGCCTGCGGGTTGGCCCAGCAGATCGCCCCGTCGACCGGGATCTCCCACTTCTTGCCGCCGGACAGGCCGTAGCCGGTGACCTTGTAGACGTCCGCCTTGGCGACGACCTGGTCGGTGGCCCACAGGCCCTTGGCGCTGACCATGTCCTTGACGTCCTGCTGGGGCACGCTGAACAGCAGCTTGCCGTCGACGGCCTTGGGCTTGGGACCGCTGTCGCCGCCCTTGCCGCCGCCCTGGGTGTTGCTGCTGTCCTTGCCGGCCGTGTCGTCCTTGCCGCCGCCCGAGGTGGCGTACCAGATGCCACCACCGACGACGAGCGCCAGCGCGACGGCCGCGGACACGATGATCGCCATGCGCTGCTTGCCACGGCCGTTGCCGCTGCCGGGGCCAGCCGGGCTGGGCGGACCGGGCGGGTACGCGCCGAAGCCTTGACCGGGCGCGCCGAATCCCTGACCGGGCTGGGCGGGGCCGGGCCGGCCGGGGTAGCCGTAGCCGGGCGGCGGGCCCTGGGGTGCGCCCTGCGGGGGCGGCGGGGTCGCCGGTGCCCCCGGCGGGGGCGGCGGGGTCTGCGGGTAGCCGTACCCCGGCGGCGGGACCTGCGGCGGCTGCTGGGGCGGGTAGCCGTACGAGGGGTTCGGCGCTCCGAAGCCTCCGCCCGGCGGCGCCGGGGGAACCCCTGGCGGCTGGTTGGGCGGCTGGGGCGGCTGTGACATCAGCTTTCCTCTTTACGCGGGTGCGGCGTCCGGCCGGTCTCCCCCGCGCTCCCGGTGGCCGAAAATGACCGAAAATCCACCGGGAAGGAGCGAATCGGACGCGCATCCCGCCAGTCGGGCGGCAGGCGAGCGGATGTCTTTTGTATCACCAGATTCCGAGGTGACAGACGCGGATTGGGGGTTTGCGGCAGGCCGTGACGAGACCGTTGCGCGCTGCTCTTCTGCGGCGCTTTCCGGCCAGGTGCGACGAGCCCGCACCCGACAGAACAACCGCACCCAGCGGAAGAGGTAGGGATAGCCCCACCCCCCATCGACCCGCTGCTCCCATGTCACGGAGCGTCGTGTCTCCCTAGCGTGGAGCCGTAACCCGGACAGTGGGAAAAAGGGGCGTGGCCGTCGATGATGGGGAAGCTCGCAGCGCGTTCGCTGCGGTATCGGATCGGTGGTTTCACCGCCACGTTCCTCGCGCTCTTCATCGGCGCCACGCTGGTCATGGCGTGCGGCGGTCTCATGGAGACCGGCATTCGCAACAACGTCCCGCCGCAGCGCCTCGCGGGCGCGCAGATCCTCGTCACCGGTGACCGTACGCATGTGGTGCAGACGGGCAAGAAGCACAAGAAGAAGACCACGCCGCTCCCCGAACGGGTCGGGCTTCCGGCCGGGTCGGCCGACAAGGTGCGGGCCGTGCCCGGGGTGCGTACGGCCGTCGGGGAGCGCACCTTCGACGCGGCGGTGCTCGGCGGCGGGGAGCCCGCGAAGGCGGAAGCGCACGGGTGGGAGTCCGCGGCGCTCACGCCGTACGCGCTCTCCTCGGGCCGCGCGCCGGCCGGCGGAGAGGTCGCCCTCGACGCCGGGCTCGCCCGCCGCGCGGGGGTCGGCCCGGGGGGCCGCGTACGGATCGTCGCGCACGGCGGCTCCGCCGAGTACCGCGTGAGCGGTGTCGCGACCGCGCGAAACGTGCCCCGGCCCACGCTGTTCTTCTCCGCTTCGGACGCGGCCGCGCTCTCCGGCCGGGCGGACTCCGTCGCCGACATCGCGGTCACCCTCGCGCCCGGCGCGGACCTCGGCACCGTACGCAAGGGCGTCGCCGAGGCCCTCGCGGGTCAGCACGTCACCCTGCTGACCGGCGACGACCGGGGCGCCGTCGAGCACCCCGAGGTGCTCCAGGGCGGCGAGGACCTGATCGCGCTCTCCGGGGCCGTGGGCGGACTGGTCGTGCTGGTCGCGGCGTTCGTCGTGGCCGGAACCGTCGCCCTGTCCGCACAGCAGCGAAGCCGGGAACTCGCCCTGCTGCGGGCGATCGGCGCGAGCCCGCGCCAACTGCGGCGCATGCTGCTGGGCGAGACCCTCATGGTCATGGCCTTCGCCGCCGCGGCGGCCTGGCCCGCGGGACCGGTCGCGGGGCGGTGGCTCTACGACACGCTGGTCGACAGCGGCATGATCGCCGAGACCGTCGAATTCAGCCAGGGCTGGATCCCGGCCATGCCCGCGTACGGGGCGCTGCTGCTGACCGCCGTGGCCGGCGGGCTCCTCGGCAGCGCGCGGGCGGTCAAGGCCAAGCCGGTGGAGGCGCTGGGCGAGGCGGCCGTGCAGAAGGACCGGCTGCATCCCGTACGCGTCGTCGCCGGGCTGCTGTTCCTCGCGGGAACGGCCGCGCTGGCCCTGGTCACCTCGCTCGTCCTGCACGGCCCGATGGCCGCCAGCACGGCGGGACCGACGGTGATGTGCTGCGCGATCGCGCTGGCCCTGCTGGGCCCGTGGTTCACCAAGGCGGTGACCGTGCTGCTCCACTGGCCCGTACGCCTCCTGACCGGCGCCCCCGGCAGGCTGGCGGCGCTCAACTGCCGTGCCCGTGCGGCCAGGATGGCGGCGGTCGCGACCCCGGTCATGCTGGCCAGTGGCATCGCCACCGGCATGCTCTACCTCCAGACCACCACGGCCGCCGCGACCGACAAGGCGTTCACGGAGAACCTGCGGGCCGACGCGGTGATCACCTCGGCGGCGGGCGGCGTGGACCCGGCGCTGCTCGACCGGGTGCGCGCACTGCCGGGTGTCACCGCGGCGAGCGCGTACGTCACCGGCACCGGCTACACCGAACCGCACGACAGCGACGAGCCCAAGAAGGGCCTGCCCCTGCAGGGCGTCAGCGCGGACGGCGTCGCACAGACCCTCGCGATCACCCCGAGCGCGGGCAGCCTGACCGCTCTGCGTGGCGCGGCGGTCGCGCTGCCGGAGAGCGTCGCGCACCGGATCCACCGCGGGGTGGGCGACGCGATGCGGCTGCAGCTGGGCGACGGGGCCGTCGTGGACGTACGCGTCGTCGCCCTCTTCAAGGGCCGCGAGGGCTTCGAGACGGCGCTCACCAGCGCGGAACTGCTCGCTCCGCACACGACCACGGGGCTGCCCACGCAGATCCTGGTCCGGGGCGGGGCCGGAGCGGACCTCGCCGCCGTGGCGGGGCCGGGCATGAAGATCAGCGGCCGCGACGCGGTGACCACGGCCCACGCGCACGACAGCCGGACCCAGGCGTCGGTCAACTACCTGATCATCGCGATGCTCGTCGGCTACACGGTGCTCTCCGTCGTGAACACGACCGCCGTCGCCGTGGGCTCCCGGAAGGGGGAGTTCGCCCTCCAGCGCCTCACGGGCGCGACGCGGGGGCAGGTGCTGCGGATGATGACGGTGGAGGGTGCGCTGGTGGCGGTGGTCGGGCTGCTGCTCGGGACCGTCGCGGCGGCGACGACGCTGGTTCCCTTCGGAATGGCGGTGTCGGGATCCTGGCTCCCGTCGGGCCCGGCGTCGATCTTCATGACGGTGGTCGCTTCGGGGCTCGGCGTGACGTTGGTCGCGACGCTGGTGCCGGCGTGGGTGGCGCTTCGTTCCCGGCCGGTGGAAGCGGCGGGCGTGTAGGGGCGCGTCCTCAATCGCCGGACGGGCTGAATTTCCAGCCCGTGGGGGCACCTCCCAGCGGTAGCTGGGGGAGATTGAGGACCGGGGTCTGGGGCGGAGCCCCAGTTTCGGGAAGGGGCGGGGTGGGGGAAAGCCCGCCGCAGGCGCGACGGACCCGCACCAGACGGCGCCGACTACCCTGGGAAGCCGATCACCCATAAGCGCAAGAGCAGGAGCGGAATGGCCACCAACCTCGTCAATCTGGAAGCCGTCGAAAAGGTGTACGGCACCCGTGCACTCCTCGACGGCGTCTCCCTCGGTGTCAATGAGGGTGACCGGATCGGCGTCGTCGGCCGCAACGGCGACGGCAAGACCACGCTCATCCGCATCCTCGCCAAGCTGGAGACCGCCGACAAGGGCCGCGTCACCCACGCGGGACACCTGCGCCTCGGCGTGCTCACGCAGCACGACTCCCTCGACCCGAAGGCCACCGTCCGGCACGAGGTGATCGGCGACATGGCCGATCACGAGTGGGCGGGCAACGCCAAGATCCGCGACGTGCTCACGGGGCTGTTCGGCGGGCTGGACCTGCCCGGCTTCGAGCAGGGTCTGGACACGGTCATCGGCCCGCTCTCCGGTGGTGAGCGGCGCCGGATCGCGCTCGCGAAGCTGCTGATCGCCGAGCAGGACATGATCGTCCTCGACGAGCCCACCAACCACCTCGACGTCGAGGGCATCTCCTGGCTGGCCTCCCACCTGCGGGCCCGCCGCTCGGCGCTGGTGTGCGTCACCCACGACCGCTGGTTCCTCGACCAGGTCTGCACCCGCATGTGGGACGTGCAGCGCGGTGACGTCCACGACTACGAGGGCGGCTACAGCGACTACGTCTTCGCCCGGGCCGAGCGCGAGCGCATCGCCGCGACCGAGGAGGTCAAGCGGCAGAACCTGATGCGCAAGGAGCTCGCCTGGCTGCGGCGCGGCGCCCCGGCGCGTACGAGCAAGCCGCGGTTCCGCATCGAGGCGGCCAACGAGCTGATCGCCGACGTGCCGCCGCCGCGCGACACCGCAGAGCTGATGAAGTTCGCGAACTCCCGGCTCGGCAAGACCGTCTTCGAGCTGGAGAACGTCTCCGTGCAGGCCGGGCCCAAGGAGCTGATCAAGCACCTGACCTGGCAGCTCGGCCCCGGCGACCGCATCGGTCTCGTCGGCGTCAACGGCGCGGGCAAGACCTCGCTGCTGCGCGCGCTCGCCGAGGCGGCCCGTACGCAGGGCGAGCGGCAGCCCGCGGGCGGGAAGATCGTCGTCGGCAAGACGGTGAAGCTCGCCTACCTCTCGCAGGAGGTCGGTGAACTCGACCCCGCCAAGCGGGTCCTGGAGGCCGTCCAGCAGGTGCGGGACCGCGTCGACCTCGGCAAGGGCCGGGAGATGACGGCCGGGCAGCTCTGCGAGAAGTTCGGCTTCACCAAGGAGAAGCAGTGGACGCCCGTCGGCGACCTCTCCGGCGGTGAGCGCCGCCGCCTCCAGATCCTGCGCCTGCTGATGGACGAGCCCAACGTCCTCTTCCTCGACGAGCCCACCAACGACCTCGACATCGAGACGCTGACCCAGCTCGAGGACCTCCTCGACGGCTGGCCCGGCTCCATGGTCGTCATCAGCCACGACCGCTACTTCATCGAGCGCACCACCGACCGCGTCTACGCCCTGCTCGGCGACCAGGCCCTGCGGATGCTGCCGCGCGGCCTCGACGAATACCTCGAGCGGCGGCAGCGGGTCATCGAGGCTGCGGTTCCCGCTGCCGCTCCGGTGCCCCAGAAGGTCTCCTCGGCCAGTGACTCCCGCGCGGCGAAGAAGGAGCTCCAGAAGATCGAGCGCCGCCTCGACCGCATCAGCGACCAGGAGACGAAGCTGCACGCGAAGATCGCGGAGCAGGCGACGGACTTCTCGGCGGTGGCGAAGCTCGACGCGGAGCTGCGCGAGCTGGCGGGGGAGCGCGACGAATTGGAGCTCCGCTGGCTGGAGTTGGCGGAGGACGCGTAGTTTTTTGCCGGAGTGGGTGCGGGTGCGGGTCCGCACCCGCACCGAAGGCGGCGGCCTACGCTCCGGCCGTGGTGGCGGCGTAGGTTATGAAGGTTTCCCAGGCGTGGGGGCCTATGGTGATTCTGGGGCCGTCCTTGCGCTTGGAGTCACGTATGTGGACGGCGTGGGAGAGGGCGGCAACTTCGACGCACACGCTGCCCTCGGTGCCGCTGTAGCTGGATTTGAACCATGCCAGCTCGGTGCTCATAGTTCTTCTGCCACCCTTCTGATGAATCGGGCCGAGTCCACTTCGTCGAGAGCGCGCATGCGGATCATGGGATGGCGCTTCCTCAGCGCACTCGCCCTCTCCGGGTCCGCGTGCAGCATGCTGCCCACCTGCGCCTCTCCGTAGCAGTAATGCCTGTGGTCGGAAGTCTCCAGCAGGATGAACGGGCCATCGATCCCCGGGACGGCACCTTGCCCAATGCCCAGCACTTGGATCGATACGTTGCGCAACTCGCCGACTCCCACGAGGTGGTGGAGTTGCCCCCTCATCACTTCGGGGCCACCCACCATGCCCCTCAACGCAGCCTCGTGGATCACGAAACTGAACAGCGTCGTCGTCTTCTTCAGCAGCTCCCGGCGCTCCAGACGGGCAACCACTCGCGCCTCGACAGTGTTGTCGTCCACAGGCGGGCAGTGACTGGACATGAGAACGCGCGCATACTCCTCGGTCTGCAACAGGCCGGGGATGAGTAGCACTTCGTACCAGTCGAATGCGATCGCTTCAGCCTCGATGGCCATGTACTCGTCCGTGCGCACCAGAGCCCGATCCGGCTCCAGATACGGATGCGCGGCCACCAACTTCCCCTTCGCGCCGCACATTTCGTCGGCGATCTCAAGGAGATGCCTGGTCGGCCGCCGCCTCCCCTGCTCCATGGACTTGATGGTTTCCGGCCCGTACCCCGCCTCTTCCGCGAGCTCCTCGCGAGAGACATTCGCTTCGGTCCGCCACAGCTTGACCTGGTTTCCGGACAGCCGCCACGCCATCGGCGGCTGGGAGAGTTCGCCCATCACGGCACCCTTGCCCTTCGTACCTCTGTCGGTACCAACGGAGGCTAGGCCGGGCAAGCCGCATACAAGCCCAATTCGAAGGAATTCTCCCCGCACGGGTGAACGGGGTTACAGCACGGTCGCACCCGCCACCGGTCCGGACGTAACGCGTACGGCCCGGCACGTACCGGAGGCGCTGAGCGCGGCAGCCACCTTCTCCGCGGATTCGGCGTCCTGTACCAGGAATGCCGTCGTCGGGCCCGAGCCGGAGACCATCGCGGCCAGCGCGCCCGCTTCCGTACCCGCCGACAGCGTCGCGGTCAGGGAGGGGCGCAGGGAGACCGCCGCGGCCTGGAGGTCGTTGGAGACGGAGGCTGCGAGGGCCAGCGGATCGCCCGTGCGGAGGGCTTCGAGGAGGGCGGGCGAGGGCTCGGGGTCGGGCACGTCGGCCGACGTGGCGCCCGTGCCGGAGGCGACCCTCAGGCGGTCGCACTCGGCGTAGACGGCCGGCGTGGAGAGCCCGCCGTCGGCGACGGCGAAGACCCAGTGGAAAGTGCCGCCCACGGGGAGGGGCGTGAGGATCTCGCCCCTGCCACGCCCGAGCGCCGCCCCGCCGACCAGGCTGAACGGCACGTCACTGCCCAACTCCGCGCAGATGTCGAGCAGTTCCTCTCGGGGCGCGCCCGTGCCCCACAGCGCGTCGCAGGCGAGCAGCGCGCCCGCGCCGTCGGCACTGCCGCCCGCCATGCCGCCCGCGACGGGGATGTCCTTCGCGATATGGATGTGCACCCTGGGCTCGCGGCCGTGGCGCGCGCCCAGGGCGAGCGCCGCGCGCGCCGCGAGGTTGGTGGCGTCGAGGGGAACTTGCGCCGCGTCCGGTCCCGCGCAGGTGATCGTGAGCTCGTCGGCCTCGGTGACGGTGATCTCGTCGTACAGGCCGACTGCGAGGAAGACGTTGGCGAGGTCGTGGAATCCGTCCGGGCGCACGCCGCCCACGGCGAGCTGGACGTTGACCTTCGCGGGTACGCGGACGGTGACGGTCACGGGTGGGCTCCTCGGGTCGGTGGCGTGGCGATGTTACGACGGCCCCTGGGGGCCGGCCCGTTCGGGTGCGGGTGGGTTGGCGCCTGCGGCGGGCTTTCCCCCACCCCGCCCCTTCCCGAAACCGGGGAGACCCCGGACCCCCAGCGCCCTGCGGGCGCGTCCTCAATCGCCGGACGGGCTGGATCCGGCGGAGGGGGTGGGGCCGGAGGGTGGGGTTCTGGAACGCGGTGCGTCGTCACGGCACGCAATACGCCTCACCGCACACGCACCGCGTTCCAGGTTCCCGGCCCGGAGGACCCGCCCCCGGTCCAGCCACCACCCCAGCCCGGCCGGCGATTGAGGCCACCCCACCGAAAGCACGACACACCCGCACCCGACGGCTACTGCTTGTGCTCCGCGATCGCCACGAACTCGTCCACCGTCAGCGCCTCGCCGCGCGCCTGCGGCGAAACACCGGCGGCGACCAACGCCGCCTCCGCCGCCGCAGCGGACCCCGCCCAGCCGGACAGCGCTGCGCGCAGCGTCTTGCGCCGCTGCGCGAACGCCGCATCCACCACCGCGAAGACCTCCGCCCGGCTCGCCGTCGTCTCGATCGGCTTCTCACGCCGCACAAGAGACACAAGCCCGGAGTCGACATTCGGCGCAGGCCAGAAAACATTCCGCCCGATGGACCCGGCCCGCTTCACATGCGCGTACCAAGCGGCCTTCACCGACGGAACGCCGTAGACCTTGGAGCCGGGGGCGGCGGCGAGGCGGTCGGCGACCTCGGCCTGGACCATGACGAGGGTGCGCTCGATGCTGGGGAACTGCGCCAGCATGTGCAGCAGGACGGGGACGGCGACGTTGTACGGCAGGTTGGCGACGAGCGCGGTGGGCGCGGGGCCGGGCAGCTCGGTGACCTGCATGGCGTCGCTGTGCACGAGTGCGAAGCGGTCGGCACGGGCGGGCAGCCGGGCGGCGATGGTCGCAGGGAGGGCGGCGGCGAGCACGTCGTCGATCTCCACGGCGGTGACCCGGTCGGCGGCCTCCAGCAGGGCGAGGGTCAGCGACCCGAGCCCGGGTCCGACCTCGACGACGACGTCGTCGGGCCGCACCTCGGCGGTCCGGACGATGCGCCGGACCGTGTTGGCGTCGATCACGAAGTTCTGGCCGCGCTGCTTGGTGGGGCGTACCCCCAAGGCTGCGGCCAGCTCGCGGATGTCTGCGGGGCCGAGCAGGGCGCCGGAATCGTCTGTGCTGGGGCTGGAGCTCACCCGTGAAGTTTACGGCCGCACACGGGCCACGGGCTCGCCCCCCGGGAGACGTACAGCTTCTTGGCCCGGAAGGTCTGCTCGGAGGCGGGCGCGTCCTGGGGCCGGCCGGCGCCGCCGAGGGACTGCCAGGTGTGGACGTCGAACTGGTAGAGGCCGCCGTAGGTGCCGGACGGGTCGACGGCGTCGGGCCGCCCGCCGGCCTCGCACTGGGCGAGCCCGTGCCAGTTCAGGCCCTCGGCGCCCTGGACGCCGGTGGGGCGGGGCTTGGTGCCGACCTTGACGATCTCGGTGCGGGGTTCGCGGACGGTCTCGGCGCCGATCTTCTTGGGCTTCTGCTTGACGCCGTTGACGATGCGCAGCGCGTACGTGGTGCGTTCGACGCCCTCCTCGCCGCGCTGGGTGACGACCTCGGTGCCCTTGTAGAGCGTGGGGTCCTCGTGGCGCTCGGTGTCGAATTCGATGGGGGTCTCGCGGACCTCCTCGCTCCCGGTGATCCGCATGACGGAGATCGTCTGGCCCTCGCGGGGGAAGCTGTCGGGGTCGACGGAGGTGGTGTCCTGGCCGTGCAGGCTGATGCCCGCCGCTTCGACGGCCTCGTGGACGGTGGCGGCGTTGGTGCGGATGGTGCGTTCGCGGCCGTCGGCCATGAAGGTGACGGTGCGCTCGGTGCGCACGTTCAGGTCGAGGCCGTGGCGGGAGATGGGGGCGGTGCGGGCGGTGGAGAGGTACGCGCCCTCGGCCCGGACGCCGAGCTCGCGGAGGGCGTCGTCGACGGTGCGGGCGGTGGTCCACACCTGGTGGTGCCGGCCGTCGAGGGTGAGGGCGACGGGGCGCCCGTAGCGGACAGTGATCTCGTCGCCCGCGGTGAGGTCGTGGTGGTGGCCGGGGGTGACGGCGTCGTGCGCGCCGAGGGCGACGTGCTGGTCGGCGAGGAGCTCGTCGACGTCGTCGGCGAAGGTGTGCAGGGTGCGGGTGGTGCCCTCGACGTCCAGGCGGACGGTCTTGTCGGAGGCGACGAAGGAGGACGTGCCTCCGGCGAGGAAGGCCACGACGAGGGCCTGGGGCAGCAGGCGGCGCAGGGCGTCGGGGCGTTCGCCGGTCCGCTTGCGGCGCCCGGCGGCCCGGCGGGCGGCGGCGCGGTCGCCGCGGGGCGGCTGCGGGCCCTCGGGGCCGCCCGGGGCATCCGGGACGGCGGCGGGCTCGGCGGGCGCCTCCGGGGCCAGGGGCTGGCGTGGCAGGTGCGGCAGCTCCTGGAGGTCCTGCGGCTCGTACGGCCCGGCCTCCCGGGGCTCGGGCAGGAAGGGGTCGTAGGGGCCGGTGACCGGGGGGTCGTATATCCCGTAGCGGTCGGTGGGCTCGTCGAAGGGCCCGTACGGGGTGTAGGTCCCGTACGGCACGGCCGGCTCGTACGGGTCGTACAGGTCGTAGAGCGGTGCTTCCGCCGCACCGCGGCGTGCGGCACGGGGGCTGCCCGGTGCATGAGTCACGCGACACTCCCCTGGGTCGAGCTATCGGCCCGGGACTGTATCGGAGGGAGCGTCACTCTCCAAAGTCAGATTGTCACACTGTGTCGCACACCCATGCGTCAGTAACCGAACGCCCTTGCGGTGTTCTCGGCGACCGCCGTGGCCAGGGCGTCCTCCGCGATGCCGCGGTAGCCGGCCATCGCGCGCAAAGTGACCGGAATGAGGTACGGCGCATTGGGCCGTCCGCGATACGGCATCGGGGTCAGGAACGGCGCGTCGGTCTCCACCAGGATCCGGTCGAGGGGGGCCACGGCGAGTGCGTCGCGCAGGTGCTGGGCGTTCTTGAAGGTGACGTTCCCGGCGAACGACAGGTAGTAGCCCGCCTCGGCGCAGACCTTGGCCATCTCGGCGTCGCCGGAGTAGCAGTGGAAGACGACCTTCTCGGGCGCGCCCTCCTCCTCCAGGACCCGCAGGACGTCGGCGTGGGCCTCGCGGTCGTGGATGACCAGGGCCTTGCCGTGGCGCTTGGCGATGTCGATGTGGCGGCGGAAGGACCGCTCCTGGGCGGCCATGCCCTCCGGGCCGGTGCGGAAGTAGTCGAGGCCGGTCTCGCCCACGCCGCGGACGTGCGGCAGCGCGGCCAGTGCGTCTATGCGCTCCAGGGCCGCGTCCAGGGCGGCGTCGCCGCCGGGCTCGCGGGCGCCCTGCCGGGACCAGCCGTCGGGGTCGCCGAGCACGATGCGGGGGGCTTCGTTGGGGTGCAGGGCCACCGCGGCCCAGACGGCGTCATGGGCGGCGGCGGTCTCGGCCGCCCACGTGGAGCCCGCCACGTCGCAGCCCACCTGGATCACCGTGGTCACGCCGACGGACGCGGCCTTGGCCAGGGCGTCCTCGACGGAGTCGCCCTGCATGTCCAGATGGGTGTGGGAGTCGGCCACGGGCACCGCCAGCGGCTCCGGGAGCGGCGGAGGGACGTCCTTGTCGTTCTGATTCCGCTTGCCGCCGGAGTTGCCGCTGTTCGATGCTGTCGCCGCCATGCACGCGATTCTAGAGATCGCGGCGGACCGGGCTCACTTCCGGTGGTGGAAGGGGTGCAGCAGGTCCGACAGGTGCCAGTGGTGCTCGGCGTGCTCCGGAGTCTCCTCGCCGGACTCGGCGGGCGCGGCCGCGGGGGCCTTGGCGGTGACGGGCACGGCCGAGTTGGCGGGCCGGTGCAGCACCTCGGCGATCTGGGAGACGCGGCCGGACCGCATGATGCGCACGACGTGCTCGCCGCAGTTCTCGCAGGTGGGGTTGGTCAGCGGGGACGGCACGCGCTGCCCGTCCGCGTAATAGATCACGAAGGGCCGACCGTCGGCGTCCGTGTGGTGCTGGATCTCGTACGACTGCTCCCAGCCGTGTCCGCAGCGCATGCACGCGAAGGCGTACGACTCGTGCGCGGGCTCGGATGTGCCCTGCGCGGGCACCGGGGGCCGGGTGGCTATCGGCCGGACACCGCTCGAGGTTCCTGCGATCTCGCTCATGGCAGCTCCTCTTGTCCTGAGGACAAGTCTCTCCGGGATCGGACGTCCCACGTACAGGGAACGCCCTTCCCGGCGAAGACGCACCAGGCCTGTCCCGAATTGGGGCAAACTTGGCGGCGCACTGTCCAAAGTGCCTGGCAGCGAGGCCTAAGCTTTGCTTTTCACGATAGCCCTTTACCCTCCGATGGGCCCTGCTGGGCGGCGTTTTTTGCCGCTACGACGGCATCGAACACGTCTCGTTTGGGTAGGCCTGCTTCCGCAGCCACGGCCGCGATGGCCTCCTTGCGGCGCTCCCCCGCCTCCTCGCGCACCCGCACCCTGCGCACCAGCTCGGAGGCGTCCAGATCCTGCGGGCCGGGCTCGGCGGCGCCCTCCACCACGATGGTGATCTCGCCGCGCACGCCCTCGGCCGCCCAGGCGGCCAGCTCCTTCAGGGGGCCGCGCTTGACCTCTTCGTAGGTCTTGGTCAGCTCGCGGCAGACCGCGGCCCGGCGGTCGGCGCCCAGCACCTCGGCCATGGCGGCGAGGGTGTCGTCCAGCCGGTGCGGCGCCTCGAAGTAGACCAGCGTCCGGCGCTCGTCCGCGACCTCGCGCAGGCGGCCGAGCCGCTCGCCCGCCTTGCGGGGCAGGAAGCCCTCGAAGCAGAACCGGTCCACCGGCAGGCCGCTCACCGCAAGCGCCGTCAGCACCGCGGAGGGGCCCGGCACGGCCGTGACCTTGATGTCCTTCTCCACGGCCGCGGCGACCAGGCGGTAGCCGGGGTCGGAGACGGAGGGCATGCCCGCGTCGGTGACCAGCAGCACCCGCGCGCCGCCGACCAGCGCCTCGACGAGCTCGGGCGTACGGGCCGACTCGTTGCCCTCGAAGTACGACACCACCCGGCCGGTGGTGTGCACGCCGAGCGCCTGGGTGAGTCGGCGCAACCGCCGGGTGTCCTCGGCGGCGATCACCTCGGCGGCGGCGAGCTCTGTGGCGAGCCGCGGGGGTGCGTCCGCGACGTCACCGATGGGGGTACCTGCGAGTACGAGCGTTCCGGTCACGGCTCCATCCTCTCAGGGTCGGGGCCACGTCTCGTCCTCACGCCGGACGGGCCGGTTTTCCTGAGGCGGTCGTCAGCCCGTGAGCATCAGGCCGATGCCCACCACCATCAGGCCCGCCGCGGCGATCCGCGGGCCTCCGAAGCGTTCCTTCAGGACCACCGCGCCGATCGCCGCGCCCACGATGATCGAGGATTCGCGGAGGGCGGCGATGGGCGCGAGCTCGGCGCGGGTCTGGGCCCAGAGCACCAGGCCGTACGCGAAGACGGACAGCAGGCCGCCCAGCAACCCCCGTACCGCGTAAGGGCGGAGCGCGGTGAGCAGGTCCTTGCGGACGGACAGCGCGTACGCGGGGATCGCGAGGCCTTCGAGGATCATCAGCCAGGCGATGTAGCCCAGCGGTGAGCCGGACGCGCGGACGCCGAGGCCGTCGACAACCGTGTACGAGGCGATCGCGAGGCCCGTGGCGAGCGCCGCGGTGATCGCCGGCCAGTGCGGTCGCGTACCGCTGCCGCGGATGCCCCACAGGGCGACGCCGACCAGACCGGCCGAGGCGACGGCGACCCCGGCGAGCTGCCATCCGTTCGGCACCTCACCGGCGAAGGCCGCCGCGAGCGCGGTGACCGCGAGCGGCGCGCTGCCGCGGGCGATCGGGTACATCTGCCCGAAGTCGCCGAGCGTGAAGGACCGCATGAGCAACAGCTGATAGACGACGTGCACCACGGCCGAGGCCACGAGGTACGGCCACGCGCCCCCGGCGGGCGCCGGTGCGAACGGCAGCAGGACGAGCCCGCAGACCGCACCACCGCCGCCCACGAGCGTGAAGGCGAGCAACTGGTCCCTGATGCCGTGGGCGATGGCGTTCCAACTGGCGTGGGTGACGGCGGCGATGAGGACAGCTGCGGCGACGACCGGGGTCATGCGGGTGTGTTGGACGGGGGGTTCATGGTGGTGACGTTAGCGGCGCGTGTTGGGGCGGCGCTGTTGTACGGGTCACCCTCCGGGTGCGGGTCCGTTTCCGCCTGCGGCGGGAGCGCCCTGCGGGCGCGGGGGGGGGG
>NZ_BAAABW010000008.1:175567-192309 GCF_039521185.1 Streptomyces blastmyceticus
GGGGGTCTGGGGGCGGAGCCCCCAGTTTCGGGAAGGGGCGGGGTGGGGAAAAAACCTCAACCAGCCCGAAGCACCGCTGCCACAATCGGCCCCGCCGAGTCACCCCCGTGCCCGCCCTGCGGAACGACCGCCGCCGCAGCCACATCGCCCCGATAAGCCGTGAACCACCCATTCGGCTTCGGCTGGTTGTCGATTTCCGCCGAGCCCGTCTTCGCGCCGATGTCACCGCCGAGGCCGGACATCGCCCGGCTCGCCGTGCCGGAGACGGCGGTGAGCCGCATCATCGAGCGCAGCTGCTGGGCGACCGCGGCGGGCAGCGGGCGGGAGGCCTCCGCGAGCTTGCGGTCGTCGAGGGAGGGGGCGACCACGTAGGGCTGGTGGAAGGACCCGGCGCGTACGGTCGCGGCGATGGAGGCCATGTTCAGGGGCGACATCTGGACCCGGCCCTGGCCGATCATCGCGGCTGCCTTGCCGGAGCCGGCGTCGGCGGGGACGCTGCCGTCGTAGCTGGGGAGGCCGGTCTTCCAGTCCTGGCCGATGCCGAAGACGTCCCTGGCCTCGGCGGTGAGGGCACCGTCGGGGACGTCGCCGGCGAAGGAGATGAAGGCGGTGTTGCAGGAGGCGGCGAAGTCCTGGGCGAAGGTGGCGCCGGGGTTCTCGCTCTCCTCGACGTTGTGGAACTTCATGCCGTAGGTGGCGTACTTCGGGCACGGCACCGGCTTGTTCAAGGTCGCCTTGCCCTGCTCCAGGAGCATCGCCGAGGTGACGATCTTCATCGTGGAGCCGGGCGGGGTCTGCCCCATGAGCGCGGCGTTGAACTCGGTCTTCTTGGAGTTGGCGATGGCCAGGATCTCGCCGGTGCTGGGCTTGACGGCGACGACGGAGGCGTCGGTCTGCCGGTCGACGGCGGACTCGGCGGCGCGCTGCACGCCCGCGTCCAGCGTGGTGCGCAGCTGCGCGGGCTTGCCCTTGGAGACGACGTGCAGGGTCTTCGGGGAGGCGGAGGCGCCGACGGGGCCCACGGCCCGTACCTCGACGCCCGGTTCGCCCCCCGCCTTCTGCCCGTAGCGCTTGCGCAGCTCCGGCAGCACGGACGCGAGCGAGGGGTAGTCCTTGGCGTCGAGCGTCGCGCCGTCGCGGTCGACTGCGGTGATCTGCGGGGCGGAGCTCGCGTCGGTGGCGAGCGATTCGCCCTGGGCGAGCTGCGGGTGGACGACCGTGGGCTGCCAGTCGACGAGGGCGTGCCCGGTGGACCTGCCGCGGACGACGCCGAGGGAGGACTCGTAGGTCCAGGTGGAGCGCTGCTTGCCGTGGACGACCTCGGCGGTGACGGAGAACGGCACCTTGGCGCCCATCGCGGTGCCGGGCTTGAGGCTGACCTTCTCGACGTGCGCGTTCTCGCGGTAGCCGGTGAGGGCGGTGGTGGCCGCCTCGACGTTGTCGGTCAGGGCCGCGGCCTTCTGCGCGTCGCCCGACTCCCACGCCGCGAGGAAGTCGCGCGCGGTTCTGTCGACCTCGGAGTCCGTGGGCGGCCCGGTCTTCACGGGCGCCGCCTCGGCCCGGGTGCCGGACGTGTGCGTGACCGCGCTCACGACGTTGTACGCGCCGATCCCGGCGACCCCCGTCATCGCCGCGGCCACGACGCCTACCGCGATCTTCGCTCCCTTGTGCATGTCCCAGCCCCCTACAGGTCCCCACCCATGGTTTTAATCAGTTGATTAAAACCTCTGGGTGGCGACTTTACGGGACAGCAGTGACAACCGGGGAGCGGATGGCCGGAATCCACCGGTCCGGGGCTGACGGAGCGTCACTCGCGGGGTCGTCAGATCCAGGTGTCGAACCACATCCGGTTGCGCCACGCCTCGATGGGGATGGGGCGGCCGGTGTAGAGGGGGAAGAAGTAGACGAAGTTCCAGGCGATGAGCAGGACCAGCGTGCCCGCCCCGATCGCGCCGAGCACCCGGCGCCGCTCCGTCGACCCCGGCGGCCCCAGGATCGCCCCGATCATCATCGCCAGGGCCAGGCACAGGAACGGCACGAAGACGACCGCGTAGAAGACGAAGATCGTGCGTTCCTGCCACATGAACCACGGCAGATAGCCCGCCGCGACCCCGCACAGCACCGCGCCCGCCCGCCAGTCGCGCCGGAATCCCCACCGGTAGACCAGGTACAGCAGCGCGAAGCAGGCCGCCCACCACAGCAGGGGCGTGCCCAGCGCGAGCACCTCGCGCGCGCACTTGTCGGCCGCGTCCTTGGGGCAGCCGTCGCTGCCGGGCGCCGGGGACTCGTAGAAGTACGAGACGGGGCGGGCCTGGACCAGCCAGCTCCAGGGGTTGGACTGGTAGGTGTGCGGCGAGGAGAGGTTGGTGTTGAACCGCCACACGTCGTGCTCGTAGTGCCAGAGGCTGCGCAGCGGGTTGAGGATGCCGGCCAGGAACCCGTCCGGGCTGTAGCCGCCGCTGGTCTCCGCCCAGTGCCGGTAGTAGCCGCTGTGCTGCCAGCCGTCCTTCACGGTGTACGTGCCGCTGTTGACGAACCAGCCGGTCCACGACGCGAGATAGACCGCGAGGGCCACCGGCACGGTCGCCAGGAACGCCCACGGGGTGTCGCGCCGGAGCGCGGCGAGGGCCGGGTGGCGGGCGCCCGCGACGCGGCGCGAGCCCATGTCCCAGAGAACGATCAGCAGGCCGAACGCCGCCAGGTAGATGGCGCCGTTCCACTTCGTGGCGCAGGCCAGCCCGAGGAACACGCCGGCGGCGATCCGCCACGGCCGCCACCCGAGCCGGAGCCTGCCGCCGACGGCCGCGTCCGGGCGGGCGATGCCGTCCTCGTCCACGGGCAGCGCGGCGGCGAGGCGGGCCCGCGCCTTGTCGCGGTCCACCAGGACACAGCCGAACGCCGCGAGCACGAAGAACATCAGCACCGAGTCGAGCAGCGAGGTGCGGCTCATCACGTAGTGCAGACCGTCCACGGCGAGCAGGGCGCCCGCGAGGCAGCCGAGGAAGGTGGAGCGGAAGAGCCTGCGTCCGATGCGGCACAGCATCAGCACCGACAGCGTGCCGAGCAGGGCGACCATGAAACGCCAGCCGAAAGGGTTCAGCCCGTACAGCCACTCGCCGATGCCGATGACCCACTTGCCGACCGGCGGGTGCACCACGAACCCGGGGGCGTCGGCGATCCGGTCGTGCCCGGCGATGATCTGGTCGTTGATGTTGTCCGGCCACTTCGCCTCGTAGCCGTACTTCCACAGGGCCCAGGCGTCCTTCGCGTAATACGTCTCGTCGAATATCACCGCCTTGGGGCTGCCCAGGTTCCAGAAGCGGATGATCCCGGCGAACAGGGCGACGAGCAGCGGCCCGGTCCACCCCGACCAGCGCGCGAGCAGCCGCGCCCGGCCCGGCGTCGCGCCGAGCCGCGCCCACACCCGCGTACCGGGCTCGGGGAACGGCGGCACGAGCCGCTCCCGCACGTCCGGCTGCGGCCCCCGCGCATAGCCGAACCGGCCGAGTCTGCGCTGCCACGGAGGCTGCCGCTCGTCTGCCGTCTGGCCCTGCGGGGCTTGGGTCGCGGTGTCACTGGTCACCGCGCCATCGTAGGGAACGGGCCTGTGGGAGTGCTGGGGACGGCACGCGGGTCGCCGGCGGAGCCGCTTTTCCGGGGCACCGCGCACAGCCGTGGCGGCACGGACGGAACGGGCAGACCCTGGGAGGGGCGCGCCGGAACGAGGAGCGGAGGACGCCATGACCGACAGGCCGGCCTTCACGTACGTCACCTACATCGAGAGCGCGCCGGAGAGCGTCTGGCGGGCGCTGACCGACGCGGACCTGACCGCCGAGTACTGGGGGCACAGCAATGTGTCGGACTGGGAGCCGGGCTCGGCGTGGGAGCACCGGCGCACCGACGGCTCGCACGCCGCCGACGTCGTCGGCACGGTCGTGGAGAGCGTGCCGCCGAGGCGGCTGGTGACGACGTGGGCCGAGCCGGGTGTGCAGACCGCGGCCGGGCCGTCCCGGGTGACGTTCGGGATCGAGCCGTACGGGGAGATCGTCCGGCTCACCGTGACCCACGAGAGCCTCGCGGACGAGGCCGAGCGCGACGCGGCGGCCAGGGGCTGGGCGGCGGTGCTGTCCAACCTGAAGACGTTCCTGGAGACCGGGCGGCCCCTCCCCGAGAAGCCCTGGCTCGTGCCGTAGCGGTGCTTCACACCCCGCGCAGAGCGCCGCGCAGCCCCGTGTTGCCGATGAGGATGCCGCCGTCGACCGGCAGGGTCACGCCCGTGATCCAGGAGGCGTCGGCGGAGGCGAGGAAGGCCACCGCGGCCGCGATGTCCTCGGGGCGGCCGACGCGGCCGAGCGGGTAGTACGGCGCGGCGCGCTCCAACGCCTCTTCCCGGCCCGCCCAGTTGGGGGTGTGGACGGTGCCGGGCGCGATGAGGTTGACCCGTACGCCGCGGGCCGCGCAGTGCCCGGCCAGGGTCCGGGTGAGGCCCGCGAGGCCCGCTTTGGCTGCGCTGTAGGCGTGGTTGCCGAAGTCCTGCTCGCCGTTGACGGAGCCGATGTTGACGACGGACGCGCGGCCGCCAGCGGCGGCCAGGTGCGGCATGGCGGCCCGTACGCACCGGAAGGCGCCGGTCAGGGTGATGTCGAGATCCCGGAACCACGTCTCGTCGGAGGAGTCCTCGACGAGCGCTTCGTCGGGGTGGCAGGACAGGGCGTTGTTGACCAGCACGTCGAGCCGGCCGAAGCGGTCGACCGCGGCGGCGACGGCCGCCTCGACCGCTCCCCGGTCGCCGACGTCGCAGGTGAAGGACTCGGCCGCCAGGCCGTCGGCCCGGAGCGCGTCCGCAGTCCCCTCGGCGCGCCCGCCGTCCAGGTCGGTGACGAGCACCCGCGCGCCCTCGGCGGCGAGGCGCCGCGCGGTGGCCGCGCCGATGCCCTGCCCCGCGCCGGTGATCAGTGCCGCGTAGCCGTCGAAGCGTCTTGCCATGCGGCAAGCACTACCCACTCGGGGTTGTGGCAATCGCTTCCGTTCGACGGGCGAGAACGGGGCTCCGCCCCGAGCCCCGGACCGCGCTTCGCGCGGTGTCCTCAAACTCCCCCAGCTACCGCTGGGAGGTGCCCCCACGGGCTGGGTGTGCGGACCGTGGCGTTGAATCTGCAGGCCGGCCTTGTGGGGGTTCGGGGGCGAAGCCCCCGGTTGCCTCCGGGTACGCGATTCAGCCCGTCCGGCGATTGAGGACGCGGCCGCAGGCCGCCCCCGCCGCAGGCGGCTAACCCACCCGCAGGCCGGGCTCCAAGCTCAGCGCAAGCGCGCGCACAAGCGCCTGCGCTCGCGCATCGGCGGTCACATTCTTCTGCATGCCGTTGGTGACGTAGCCGAAGGAGATGCCCGACTCGGGGTCCGCGAAGCCGAGGGAGCCGCCGCGGCCGGGGTGGCCGAAGGAGCCGGGGGCGAGCAGGGGCGACGCGGCGCCGTGGAGCATGTAGCCCAGGCCGAAGCGGGTGCCCACGATCAGGACGCGGTCCGGTCCTGCCGACTCCTCCGTGCGCGCCAGGGTGAGCGTCGCCGGGGCGAACAGCCGCCGCATGCCGTCGAGGCCGCCGAGCAGCGAGGCGTAGAAGCGGGCCAGCCCGTCGGCGGTGGCGATGCCCGCGGAGGCGGGGAGTTCGGCGGCGCGGTAGGCGGGGTCGTTCTCGTCGGCCAGGGGCTCGATGGCCGCGAAGGCGCGGCGGGTGAGGGACTGCGGATCGCCGTAGGCGTCGGAGACGGCCTTCTTGGGCCGCAGGCGCAGGCCCGCCGCGGCGGGTTCGGCGGGCGGCTCGACGTCCGCGATGCGTCCGGCGCGCTCCCGCTCGGAGGCGGGCAGGCCGATCCAGAGGTCCGCGCCGAGCGGCCCGGCTATCTCGTCGGCGACCCAGCCGCCCACCGTCCGGCCGGTGACGCGGTGGACCAGCTCGCCGAGGAGCCAGCTGTAGGTCTGGGCGTGGTAGCCGTGGGCGGTGCCGGGCTCCCAGGCGGGCGCCTGCGCGGCGACGGCGGCGGGCCCGCTGACGCCGTCGATGGCCTCGGCCGGGCTCAGCGGCCGGTCGAGCACGGGCAGCCCGGCGCGGTGCGAGAGCAGGTGGCGCACGAGGACGCGCTCCTTGCCCGCGGCCTTGAACTCGGGCCAGTACGTGCCGACGGGCGCGTCCAGGTCGACGAGCCCGCGCTGGTGCAGCAGCAGCGGCACGGCGGCGGCGACGCCCTTGGTGGCGGACCGTACGACCTGGGCGGTGCCCGGCGTCCACGGCTCCTCGGAAGTGCCGTCGGCGTCCTTGGTGCCGCCCCACAGGTCGACGATCCTGCGGCCGTCCCGGTAGACGGCGACGGCCGCCCCGCGCTCCCCGCGCCGGGCGAAGTTCTCCGCGAAGGCGTCCCGGACCGGTTCAAAACCGTCCGCCACCGTGCCCTGGACGTCCACCACTGTTCTCCTGCTCCACTGTGCGATCGCTACAAATCCCTCCACCATGGTGCAACGCGGCGGTCAATGCGCGTAGACCGGGGCACCGCAACCGTGATCTACCGGGCAGGGGGGGCGGGGGCGCCGCTGCCGTGCGCCCCTCGCTCACCCGTGCGCCGCCAGCGGTGGCGGGAGCGGGCGCGTGCCCGAATGCTGGGCTTCGGGGGGCTTCGGGGGAGCTTGTCCGGCGCCGGAGCCTCCGGGAGGCAGGAGGAGGGAGTCACCATGACCACGGCCGCCGCCGCGCCCCCGGCCGAACCCGCCGCACCGCCCGTGCTCGGCAGGCGCCGCACCAATCTCGTCTTCGTCACCATCGTGCTCGGCATGCTGCTCGCGGCCCTCGACCAGACCATCGTCTCCACCGCGCTGCCCACGATCGTCGCGGACCTGGGCGGCGGCGGGCACATGGCGTGGGTGGTGACCGCCTATCTGCTGGCGGAGACGGTCTCCACCGTCCTGGTCGGCAAGTTCGGCGACCTCTTCGGCCGGAAGGTCGTCTTCCAGCTCAGCGCGGTGGTCTTCGTCGGCGGCTCGGTCTTCGCGGGCGCCGCGAACTCGATGCTCATGCTGATCGCCGCCCGCGCCCTCCAGGGCATCGGCGGCGGCGGTCTGATGGTGACCGCCATGGCGCTGATCGCCGACGTGATCCCGCTGCGCGAGCGCGGCAAGTACCAGGGCGCGCTCGGCGCCGTCTTCGGCGTGACCACGGTCGTCGGGCCGACGCTCGGCGGGATCTTCACCGACCACGCGACCTGGCGCTGGTGCTTCTACGTCAACGTCCCCGTCGCGATCGTCATGGTCGCGATGGCGGCCCGTACGATCCCGGTCGTCCGCTCGGCGGTCCGGCCGGTCATCGACTACCTCGGCATCGTGCTGGTCGCGCTCGGCGCGTCCGGGCTGGTGCTGGGCCTGGAGTGGGGCGGCAACGAGTACGCGTGGGGCTCGGCCGTCATCGTCGGCCTGTTCGTGGGGTCGGTGGTGCTGCTGGGGCTGTTCGTGCTGGTGGAGCTGCGGGCCAAGGAGCCCATGCTGCCCATGCACCTCTTCCGCAACCCCGTCTTCGTCGTCTGCTCCGTGCTCAGCTTCATCGTCGGCTTCGCGATGCTCGGCGCGATGACGTACCTGCCGACCTATCTCCAGTACGTCGACGGAGTCTCGGCCACGATGTCCGGCGTCCGCGCGCTGCCCATGGTGGCCGGGCTGCTCGGCGCGTCCATGCTCTCCGGCATCGTCGTCAGCCGCACGGGCCGCTACCGCGCCTTTCCCATCGCCGGTACGGCCGTGATGGCGCTCGGCCTCTATCTGATGTCGACGATGAACGCGTCGACGGGGCCCTGGCTGGAGTCCCTCTATATGTTCGTCCTCGGCGTCGGCATCGGGCTGGCCATGCAGGTGCTGACGATCGCCGTGCAGAACACGGTGGCCTACCACGAGCTCGGCACGGCCACCTCCGGCGTGACCTTCTTCCGTACGCTCGGCAGCTCCTTCGGCACGGCCATCTTCGGCACCCTCTACAGCAACCAGCTGCGGCCCAACCTGCTTGACGCGCTGACCCGTTCACCTGGCGTGCCGCCCGCCGCCGTGCAGAGCCCGCAGGGCCTCAAGCAGCTGACCCACGCGCAGGCGGCGCCGGTCGTCGCCGCCTACGCGGACACCGTGAACTACGTCTTCTTCTGGGTCGTGCCCGTCGCCCTCGCCGGTTTCGTCGTCGCGTGGTTCCTCAAGGAGGTGCCGCTGCGCGACAGCGCCCGGGCCGGTGCCTCCGACATGGGCGAGGGCTTCGCGGCGCCGGACTCCGCCGAGGCGGAGCGGCAGTTGGAACGGGCCGTGGCGAGCGTCATGCGCAAGGAGGAGGGCCCGCCCGTGAGCCGCCGCATCCTCGCCGAGTCGGGCAGCACGCTGAGCCCCGCCGAGGCGTGGACGCTGGGCCAGATCCACTGGCGGCTGCGCGTGCGCGGCGAGGCGACGCTCGGCTCGGTGGCCGTCGCGCACCGCATGCCGCCCGAGGTGCTCGAACCGGCCTTCGCCCGTACGGCGGAGGCCGGCCTCGCCCGCGTCGACGGCGACCGGCTGTCCCTGACCCCCGCAGGCGAGGCCGAGATCGAACGCCTCGGCGCGGCCTGGCGGTCCTGGCTGTCGACCCGCCTGGAGGACTGGGACATCACCGACCCCGAGGACCGCGCCCTCCTCGACCGGGCCCTCGACGCGATGGCGGCCCGCCTGCTGGAGGAGGGCGAGGAGGAACAGGAGCGGATCGCTGTCTGAGCCTTCTCTGTGTGAGCCCTCTCAGACGGCCCGGTAGTACGTGTACAGCCGGACGTCCGGACCCGGCCGTCCCCCCGCCGCCTCGTACGCCGCCATGTCCGCCCACTCCGCGAGCTCCACGGCCGGGCCGGCGTCGGTGCCGACGTGCACGTACGCGGCCAGCGCGCCCGGCCGCGTCTCCGTCTCCGGGGTGGCGGGCGTGGTGACGGCGAGGATCCCCGCCGCGCGCTCGCCGTCACGCACGACACTCCGGTGCAGCCGCGTACGCCGAAGCCCCGGCCGCTCGATCCCGGGCACGAGCCGGTCCACCCGGCTGATCACCGCGGGCCGCACCGCCCGCGCGAACTCCAGGTGCGCCTCGTCGCTCCTCCACTGCGCGTAATGCAGGATCCCGGTGCCGTCGACATCGAGATACATGTGCTGCGCAAGATGCCCTTCGGGCTTCGCCCCGGCCGTCCACTCCTCTGCGATGGCCTCGGCGGCGGCACGCGTGCGGTCGGGGGTGCCGGTGCCCCAACGACTGAGCAGGAAGGTCCCGGTGTCGGGCCGGATGATCTCGTGGAGGCGGGGGGTGGGGTGGTTGATCGTCATGCTTGGGGAGTTTGATTCCTCAAGTGAGCTTGAGGTCAAGAGGGGGGCTGCCCGGGGAGGGGGCGCCTCGCGCCTCCGGCCGACAGCGGCACGGTTTCCAGTAACGGAAACTCGAAACCCTTGCCGCCACCCCACGGGGACCGAGAGCATCGGACGCGTCACTACCAGTGGCCGCATCTGGCTCGACAAGGCTCACGGCCTGATAGAGGGGTATCAGTGAAACTGACACGTCTGGCTGGCGGTTGCGACGATGGCGACTGTCCGACGCTCTACCTCACGGACCGAGGGACGGTCGCAGTGCAAGGCACCCTGATGGCCGACCACGGATTACAGATCCCGCCCGACGAGACCATCGCGGAAATCCCAGTCGAACTGATCCGAAAGGTGATCCGTGACAACCTCATCCAGGACACTTACTGAGTGGTTCTCAGCCTTCGAGGAGGAGGCGTTCCGCCTGGAAACCTTGGACGACTACAGCAAGTCGGGTGGCGTCGAGGCTTATCAGGCGTTCCTGGCCGGTGCGGAGCCGCCCCAGTCGTTCAGGTCGGCGGACTGGGTCACAACGGTTCGGAACGCCACAGATGCCGGCAAGCGGATGTACCGGGTGCACATCCTGGCCCGGCCGCTCACGGACTACCTCCGATTCGAACTCGCCTGGGGATACTGCCGCAACCTTCAGGCCGGTGAGGAATTCTTCATTCTCGACACCACCGAACAGGAGAATCCGATCCCCGACGCACCGGACTTCTGGATGTTCGACAACCGGACGGTGGCGTCTATGAGTTACGCCGATGGAAAGTTCCTCGGGGCCGATCTTCATGGAGATGAACGGCTCCCCGAGTTCACGTCGTACCGCGACAACGCCATGGCACACGCCGAGCCCTTTACGGAATGGTGGGCAAAGCACGGCGAGTGAATCGCTCTGAACTCGGTGCTGCGCTGCGGGTACTACGGGAAGCCTCCGGAATGGAGGCCAAGACCGTGGCCCGCAGCGCAGCCATGTCCAGATCCAAGCTGTCGAAGATCGAGAATGGCGGCGCGGCCCCCAGCGTCGTGGACACCGAGCAGATCCTCACCGCTCTGGGCGTATCAGCCGAAGTGAAGGCCGAATACATGGCCGCAGCTCGGGCAGCGGCCACCGAGATCACCGCATGGCGCCTCTATCGCAGGCTGGGTTTCCACCGCAAGCAGCAACAGGTGCAGGCACTGGAGTCACAAACGACTGTACTGCGCCTGTTCCAGCCATCACTCATCCCAGGATTGCTCCAGACACCCGAATACGTACAGGCCGTACTGGGCCGGAAGGGGATGGGAGAGGAGCAGTTGGCTCGCGGCATCTGCGCCCGACTGGCCCGTCAGAGCGTCCTCTACAACACCGCCAAGACGTTCCGGTTCGTCATCACCGAGCCGGTTCTTCGGTGGCAGATCGTGCCACCGCTGGTCATGGCCGGACAGTTGGACCGGGTCATCTCCGCTTCTCGACTGCCCAATGTGGATATTCGCGTGGTGACACTGGCAGCACCACAACATGACTTCCCAAGTCACTCCTTCTCCATCAAGGACGATCGGTTGGTGACGGTGGAGACAGTGCATGCCGAGGTAGTTGCCACGGATCCCCGGGACATCGCGCTATACGTGAGCAAGTTCGACGGGTTCGAGCGAGATGCTGTTTCCGGCATCGAGGTGCGAGCCCTGGTTGCCGGCATCCGGGACGAGTTCTTGCGGGAACAGGAAACCCTCTAGGAATCAGCCTCGTTGCGAGAAATCCTGGCCCACGGATCGACTGGATCCAATCGACCAGGAGGCGCTCCATGCGGAATGGAATCGACCTGTACGGCCTGCCCCTCGAAGGCGTCCAATTCAGCAAGGCATGCGGCGGCAACACACACCCGGACGGCGAATCCTGCGTCACCCTCGCCCGTATCGGCACGGACGCCTACGCCCTCGGCGACAGCAAGCGGCCCGGCGCCGAGCCGTTGAGGTTCACCGCCGCCGAACTGAACGCCGCCGGAATCGATCCGGCCCGCTTCGGCCTCTCCGCCTGATTCTCCGAACGGCGGCCACCGACACGACCGGTGGCCGCCCCAAGTTGCTCACGCAGGAGAGCAGTTGCACTTCCACGGCTACCTCTGGGCCGGCGACAAAGCGGCCTTCGACAAGGAAGGCGCCCGACGCCCGGAAAGCCCCGCGTTCGCCCTGTCCGAGACACCCCCGATGCAGACCGCCCACTGGCTCCTCAAGCCGGCCCGGCTCATCCGGGGAACCTGGGCGGACCCCCGCGAGGCGAGCGCCTGGCTGGGGGAACGGCTGTCCGCCGCCCTGGGCGGCCGCTTCCCCGACACGGAGACCGCCGTCACGGAGCGCCTCGCCGGAGGCGGTGACGTGTCGTACGGCCACTACCTGGCCCGACCGTCCTTCCTGTCGATCGCCGTGGTGACCTGCACGCCCAACTCCACGTGTCCCGACCTTGGATGCCCCATCACCTCAAGATGAGGATCCCGGCTTCCGCATCCGGGCCGCGCCGGACGCGAGATCGATACCAGCCCTTTCCGAAGGAGACTGCCTGTGTCCGTGAACGGTTGTGAACCCGTCCTCGTGGACGGTGACGAATGGAAGGCGTACTTCCGCGACTTCAAACGCTCCGCGTTCCGGTTGGAGGTCCATCAGGTCTACACCATGCCCGCAGAGGCCGAGTCGGTTCGCGACTTCCTTGCCGGTGAACCCAAGCCGGAGGGCTTCAACACCGCTTGGCACCGGACCATCCAAGGGCACGCGGCAGCGGGCCGGAAGATGAAGCGCGCCAAGGTGGTCCACAGGCCGCTCACGGACTACAGCCGGTATCTGTTCGCGTGGGCCATCCCTGGGAATGTCGAAGCCGGCGAGGACTATCGGATCGTGGATCTGACAGACCAGGCCAACCCCGGCCTGCCCGACCAGGACTTCTGGCTGTTCGACGAGACGACGGTGGTCCATCTCAACTACCGGCCGGACGGCACCCAGATCAATCGGGAGCTGATCCAGTCGCCGGACCTCGGAAAATACCTCGCGTGGCGAGACCTCGCCCTGGGGCACTCCGCTCCCTTCAGTGACTATCGAACCTGACCACCAGGCAGGCGAATGAAAGGACCTCGCGGAGGTTCTACGGGGCCTGTCCGATCCGCCGACTACGTAGCCGGATCGGGCAGGCGGGCGAGCAACGCCTCACGGATCGCCGCCATTCCACGTTGTGTGGCCGCCACCGCGCCGGACGTGTCGTCGGCGGATTCGGCGGATTCCACGCGGCAGTCCCGGCACGCGGTCTCGTCCGCGACCGGGCGGATCATGCGGCCGCAGCCGCCGGAGCAGGCGCGCAGGGGCTGTGGGCGGGGTGCGGGCTCGGGTGCCGGGTCCGGCATCTTGCGGGTCAGGCGGTCGCGGAGGAGCCCTGCGGGGGAACGGATGTGGTCCGGGAGGCCGTCGGTCAGTTCGGCGCGGAGTTGCTTCACCGTCGTGCCGCGCAGCAGCCATTCGCCTGCCAGCGGGGCGAGCCGGGCCACGTCCCGGGCGGTCAGCCTCAGTCGCCGTTCGGCGTACGCCACGGCGGCGAGCGCTTGCGCGCCTCGCTCGGCCAGCGGGTGGGGAGGGTGGGAAGTCTTCTCCTCGGTCTTTTCTTGGGAACGGCCGACGGACCGAACCGCCGGTTCACCGACAGCCGGTTCCTCGCCCGTCGGGCGTCCGCCGTGCACCGCCGCGGCTTCCTCCGCCGTCAACGGCACGTTCGAGACCAACTGGGGCCTCGACCAACGGCCGTCCCGTCCCTGACGGCGCCACTCGTGGACGTACCCCTCGGCGATCAGCTCCCGCTTCGCCCGCATGAAGGCCGTCTTCTTGATCCCGGCGCGCTCCGCGGTCTGCGACAGCGACTGATCCACGCCGTCCGGCAGCGAGAGCTGCCACGTCAACAGGCGCACGGCCTCGGCCGACAGGCGCGGATGACGGATGATCTCGTTCGACACCTGCGTGAAGAAACCCGCAGGGGCGATAGCATGCTTAAGCATTCTGGGGACTCCCATAGCAGGTCCTCGTGGGTGTAGGCCCCCGGCCGGTGTTCCACCACCGCCGGGGTCCGCTTGTTCACGGAACGTACCGCAAGGATGTGCGTGTAGGAGTGGTTCCTCCGAAACGTCCCCTCGTACGGGTCATGTGACGCACCCCCTCACACCTTGGCGCGCGCGACCTCTCCGGCCCGTTCGGTCAACTCCCGTACCGCAGCGCTCTTTCCGTACGGCCGAATACGCCGCCGCATCGTCGCGAAGTGCTCGTCACCACGCGCCGTCGACAGTTGGACGTAGTCGTCGAGGAAGGCATGCCAGGTGGCGCACGCGGCCTCCAGATGTCCAAGCTCGAACTGGCGCTGTGCGAGAAGGGCGTTGGAGTGGACGCGGCCCTGGCGCTCCTGCCGGGGCTGGACCTTGAGGGATTCCCGCAGGGCGCGCACGGACCCTTCGAGGTCCTTGCACTCGTAGAGCACGTGAGAGACGTGGAATTGGTACGCGCTGGCGTCGTAGCCGCCGATCGCCTCACGTCGGGAGTCCGCCTTCGACAGGGCCGTCTCCGTCTCGTGCAGCCGGGCGAACGCGGTGTGACGGTCGCCGGTCATCGACGCGGCGTGCGCCTGCTGCCCGGCCAGGAAGGCGCGCAGCCGTGGCCCGGCTTTCGGTGATGCCTGCGCGGCGGCGTCGGCGAGCTGCAATGCCTTGGCGCCATGGCCGAGGTTCGATGCCTGAAGGCTCATTCCGCGCAGGGTGCGGCAGTACGTGATGTGATCCTCCGCCGCCCCCGCGAGTTTCAGGGCCTTCACGTAATAGCGCTGCCCGAGGCCGTGCTCGCGCTCGTACATCGCCATCCAGCCCGTCAGGTACACCAGGTCGGAGGCGGCGGACAGCATGTCCTTGCGGACCTTCTCCGGGGCCGACGCGCTGAGGTACGGAGCGACGGTATTGACCAGAAAGGCCGCCGCCATCGGGCGTGCGTGCCCGCCGCCGAGCTCGTCGAGGATGTCGGCGATCTTCTCCGTCATGGTGCGGACGGTGGCGACTTCGCCCTCGCCGATGCGTACGGTGCGGCCGGTGGCCGTGTGGTCCGTACGCCCCGCGAGGTCGGGGAAGAGGGGAACCGCCAGAGCCGCCGAGTACACCCCCGCGGTGAGAACACCCCTGCGAGAGGGGTCCATGTCGGCCCGTCCGACGTCGATGAGGTCTTCGAGGTCGCTCCCGCCGCGATCCGTCCCGGGATCGGCGAACCCGGCCTCGGCACGGGTGACCGGCCGCTTCAGGCGGCGGGCCAGGGCTTCGAGCACGACGGGCCGGACCTCTGCTCGCGGCATCGTGCCGGAAAGCCAGTGCGAGACGGCCGACTGGTCGTAGCACAGCGCCAGCCCGGCCTCGGATCCGATGCGGTTCACCGCCATCGCGAACTGGGTCCGCGACCATTTCGTCTGACCCAGCAGGCTCGCCAGTCCGGCGTTCGGGGTGCGTGGGCTTGTCGCCATGCTTCAACTCCCGCCGACTTTCATGGCTTTCACGTTCACGCCTCCCTCTCACGGTACCGGCTGAACCCCTTGCCGTAGTTACCTCGACGTGCGATCCGATCTTTACGAGGGAGAGAGCAGCATGGGCCCCACCCGGACGACTCCGGAACCCGTTCGCCTCACTGCCGCGATGCGGCACGACCTGACCCGGGCCGTCGGCCGCGCGCTGGCACCGTCCGCCGTCCTGCCGCGCGCCGAGGACGTGGAGGAGCTGACCGTACGGCTGCGGGGCTACGCGATGTGCCTCGTGCCGGAGGTCGAGGACCGCGTCGGCGGCATGGAGCAGGGTGCCACCGAGTGGCGCGAGGCCACATCGGCGCTGGACGACGCGCGCCGGGCGCTCGGCGCGGGGCCGGGTGCCGGGTTGCGGTCGGCCGTCGGGCACATGCAGGAGCTCGGCCGCGTCTGTCACCGCCTGCGCTGCCACTTGCCGCTGGGTCGGGTGAACGGCTCCGAGAGCTAGAGCGCCGCCCGGCTCCCCGTGCTCACCGGTGTCGTCGCCGTCGACGCCTGGGACGCGGCCGTCGCGACCTGGTCGGCGGTGAGGGCGTAGCCCGTTTCCGGGTCGGAGGTGGAGCGGGCGAAGACGACGCCGTAGACCTTGCCGGAGGGGGTGAGGAGGGGGCCGCCGGAGTTGCCGGGGCGGACGGTGGAGCGCAGGGAGTAGACGGTGCGGGTGGTGACGCCGTCGCCGTAGATGTCCTGGCCCTTGGCGCGGACCTCGTTGGCCACGGTCGCGGCGCGCAGGTCGAGGCCGCCGTTCTCGGGGAAGCCGGCGACGACGGCCGCGTCGCCGCGCTTGGCGGTCTTGTCGAAGGGGAGGACGGGGGCGTCGAGGCCGGGTACGTCGAGGACGGCGACGTCGGTGCGGGGGTCGAAGAGGACGACCTTGGCGGGGTACGTGCGGCCGACGCCGCCGACGCGCACGGTCGGGCTGGTCACCCCGGCGACGACGTGGGCGTTGGTCATCACGTGGTGGGCGGCGTAGACGAAGCCGCTGCCCTCCTGGCCGCGGCGGCCGTCGCGGACGTCGGCGACGCCCTCGACCTTGACGACGCTGTCGCGGGCGGCGCGGGTGGCGGCGCCGGTGACCGCGTCGCCGGAGGGCTTGGCGACGCCGGTGGCGGGTTCGTTCTCGAAGGGGTTGAAGACCTGGGGGAAGCCCGCGCCGGCCAGGGCGTCGGTGGTGCGGCTGAACCAGGTGGGGGCCTGTTCCGGCATGGCCTTCTGGACCGCGCCGAGCAGGGTGGAGTCCTTGATCTCGCGGCTGAGGAGCGTGGAGTTCGCCGAGACGAGGACGCTGGCGGCGACCCAGCCGACGAGGAGGACGGCCAGGGAGTTGATGGCGGCGCCGCCTATGCCGTCGATGCCGCGCACGGGTGCCCAGGTCAGGTGGCGGCGCAGGCGCCAGGCGAGGTGTCCGGCGAGCGCGTGCCCGATCGCTGCGGGGATCAGGACGACCAGGACGGCGACGACGGCCGCCGTCCCGGTGCCGGCGTCGAAGGGTTCCAGGGCGTAGGGCAGCGCCCAGACGCCGAGCACCGCACCGCCGAGGAAGCCGGCGAACAGCACGAGGCCGGCGATCAGGCCCCGCCGGAAGCCGGACACGGCGTAGGCGAGGACGATCAGCATGAGAAGCACATCGAGCAGGTTCAACGCGGAGCCCTTTCCATCACACGCGCCCCCGATCGCGCCCACAGGTGTGTGGACTAGGGAAAACGCCCGTACGGGGACCAACGGTTCCCCGGCATGGCGCAGACCACAGCCGGGCGGGCAGGCGGGCGGGAGCGTACGGGGGCGCGAAGAGGCCCGGTGGTG